>NZ_JBWBRF010000004.1:0-368170 GCF_056279385.1 Massilia sp. UYP34
TGGGTTTCAAGGCCGCTCCGCAAAGCGGCCATCTTCTCAAAATGGTGTATCAGTTTTCAATCGCTGCCTGTATCAGTTTACAACCGCTGCTGACAGGCCGCTTGACCACGATCACCTCCGCAACGTTGGGAGACTCGTCATTGATGAAGGCTACATGTATGACATTCGCTACTGGCGACAGCGCACCGTATAGACCAGCCTCGAGACTCACCGCCCTGTGTATCGTCTGAACGAAGCCATGAGGATTGGCGCCGGCAGTGCATGCGAAAACCACCACCACCGCACCTGGTAGAACCACAAGCCACTTCCTGAATGCGTAGAGCAAGGCTGAAGCGTTGAGAACGATCGACACGAAGGACAAAGCCAAGGCTATAGGAGGAATGACCACGCTTGCCACAAGCTCTCGTGTATAAGGAAGGTTGTCCACCGTCGCTACGCTGATTTTGGACTTAGACGCAGCAAGTGCAACCTGATCCTTGATAAACGCCCTGAAGGCCGTTTTGTCCATTCCTAGAGGCAGATCCGCACCCTTCAAGCCTGGTACGCCTAGCTTCTCGTTTGGCTTGATGAAAACTGTCTCGTTGAAGCGTGCGACTGAAGGCGAGTGACCAGCGAGAGCTTGGAAGAACTGGGCCCTGGTTAGACCTGGTGCGATCCCGTTAGAACGACGCTTGAACCTGTGAAGCGCTTCTTCCCCTAGCATGCCCTTGAACTCGGCCACCTTTTTTGACTCTAGCGCATAGACCTCGTACAGAGGGTTGAGTGAGTCGCTTAGCTTCGCGTAGTTCTCATAGAGGCCGTCGACGTCAAGCTGGCTCGCAGGACCGGACAACAGACCGTCAACGGCTAATCTCACACGAGTCCCGGCGGCGTAGCTGCCAATGTTCGCCAAGACGACACGGTTGTAAGGAGTCAGATCAGACAGCGCCTTGTCCTCAATAGAGCCATTCAAGACACCGTTGCGATACACACCCGCATAGTAAGCATTGACCTTCATTTCCTGCGGAAGGTTGTCAACAATACTATTGAAGACTGCTGTCTCCACAACGAACAAACATGGGATCAACAGGCATGCAGCCACAAGCTTTTTCTTGTTGTCCTGGATGAGCTTGATGGCAAGTAGGGATAGCCCAACAGAAGACAGAAATTTACCGAAGCTTTCAAGCATGTCATAAGCTGAAATTTCTGTGTTCTTGCTGGTTAAGAACTCTACGAGTCCGAGATTGTAGACAACCTCAAGAAGCAAGTAGAGTGCACTGATAATGATGAAATGCTTCTTCATCATTTCTGGTAGTTGATGTTCTGGTAAGAGGCAAGAAGTGGCTTGTAAGTCTGAAGACCACCGGCACTTTGATTATTAGTCATCGCAACTTCAAGTGCAGTCTGACCTTTCTTGTTCAACAAGTTAGGATTTGCACCCTTGTTCAACAAGTATCTGTTTAGGATACCGATTGTTTGCCCTTCATTTTCACCCACACCCGCAACATTAGGATAGTCAGACAAATAGTGAAGGATTGTAGAGCCGTCATAGTATTGGCGATTCAAGTTCACTAACTGACTGTCTAACATCATGTTCAAAGACTTGATAAGATAATTTGTTTTCTCAGCCAAGTGGAAGCCATTACCGTAACCCTTGTTTCCGTAGAAAAGCATGTTCTGCTTACTTTTCTGGTAGCTCATGCCGTTTTCTTTGAATGCAGACAACGACAACTCAAGTTCAGACTGATAGCTAATACCGACACGCTTCAACTCGTCGTGAGATGAGCCGTTTGTGTTCAAGTCTTTAAGCACAGCGTTGTACTTCCCGGCTGTTGCAATATATTCATTGACGAACAACTTGAAGTCAGCATCCATCTTGGAATTTGCTTTCGCTGAATTCTCCACTTCGTTTTTCACTTCAGAAGAAATCTGAGCATTGAAGCTCCCTGCCTGCGCTCCTTGAGCGACACTATCAATCAACTCGTTTGCTAGTTTATTGTATGCATCCACGTTGGCAACACGGTTCATCTTGGACGGATTAGCTAACACTTCCATATAAGAGCGAAGAGCTTTCATGCGAACACTGAAAGGAAGCTCTGTATTGCGGAACACCCAAGGTAATTGCTCATGGTTGCTATTGCGGAAGAAGTCAGTATGGTCAACAAGGTAGTTGAACACATCTTCTTTTGACTGCTGAAGCTTGATAGCTTCCAAGTCCGCTTGCTTCGCTCTCAAATACTGTTGCTTGTAAGTGTTGCTGTCTGGTAGGCGTATCTGTTCTTCAGTGAAGCCATAATTGCTGATTGCATAGACTTCTTCGTTGCCTGTAGGAGCACGCATACCCTTTACTGACTCTAAAATGAAAAGCTTGCTGCAATCAGTCATCAATGTGTAGCCTGGCTTACTGCCCTGGTAGCGAACGGCTTGCTTCAACTGATCGATATTTGTAGGCACATCAGCGACTTCGTTTGTGTCGTAACGCTGAACGCAAAGCTTGTTGTTTGTGAAGTTCAAATTGATACCCTGCTCCACATATGATTTCACGTTATCCAAGTCACCAGCCTGAACCGCAGCCAATAACAACATGTCTGCATTCTTCGCTGAGATTGAAAGCTTGTTGATCTCAATTTGACCGTTAGTTTCCTTGATTGGAATGAAGCGATTTTCACCCATGTTGCGAGTATCTACACCTACAGTAGCAGTATTAAACTTCTCATCACGTTCACGCATTTTGTCTTTAAGGACACCAGCTTTCTCGTGAACACGATTTTTCAATGATTCAGCCCCGGCCTTCAATGCGCTCTTCGCTTCGTCCTTCACGCTGAACTTGTTGTACTGATAGACTGCCCCGATTGATAACACAGCTACAGTGACACCAACAACGATTTGTTTCTTGGTTAAGCTCTTCTTGTTTTCGTTTAAATTTTCTTCCATATCATCTCCGTTATATTATGTGTGCATACTCTAAAATTTCCTGCCATGAAACCGCTCTGTAAAACATTGGAAGCAACCAAGGCACGTAGACAAAAGCTAGTGCAAAGGTGTAACCGCCACAAAACCATAAATTCTTAAATAAGGACTCTCGTTGCCCCAACCCGTTGACCAACCTGATCCAGCTTGCAATGAAGAACCTAGCGCCTTCAAAAAACACGCAGTAAGGAACCCACATGACAAATAAGAAGATGAAGAACATGATGATCTTCGCTAGTGTCGCAAGCATCTTCAAAATGAAGCCGTGACCAAACATGTCGCAAGTGGTAATTACCGCCCTACCTAATGACTTCATCCAATCTGGTGGATAAAGGAAGTCGCCAATCGCCGCCCATGAAATCGCTTCGTTTTCCATCATGTCTCGCCAAGTGGCTATGTGATTATTTTGTGCCATATCATTAGTCCTTCTTCATGTTTGATGTTCTTGCATTTTCGATTTCTAACATTTGCTCTGGTGTTAGATCTTGCCCCTGACTGAAAATCTTGTCCAAGCAAAGATTCCACGCCATTACGGCACTAGCATCGAGTAAAGGCTTGCCCTTCGCATCGGCTTCAGCCAGATTTTTTTGTGCTTGGGCTTCAATGTCGCTTTCAAGCTGAACTAAAACTTTGTGTGTCATTTCCTCTCCTCCTTCTCTTTTTCTCGTTGTATCTCAATGGCTTTGGTTTGAATCGTCTTGAAGTGATTGATCAGATTCTTGTCAATCGGTGCTTTTGTAACGTTCACCTCAGCCTGGCGTTGTATATCTTTCTCTAGCTGCAAAAGTATTAAGTGAGCCGTTTCGGTTTTCGCCGCAGTTACGACACCCACTAAAGGAGGAATTACCATTGCTCCAATCTCTTCATCTGGCTCTTCAAAATATTCTTCGTCGTAAATGATTTTCATTCTGGTATATATATAAGTGATATATTAGTTATACTAAAATATTGGCGAGAGTCAATAGCAGAAAAATAAAAAGGTGGCCGAAGCCACCCTTTTATTGCGTATTGAAGATATCAAGTTTTGTAGTAACTCTCTGGTGCAACAATCACTTGGTCTTTGATAGTCACACCCGCACGCTGAACAATCACAAAAGCATGAATGTTACCTTGAGCAACAAATTCAGTGGCACTATAGACTGATACATCCTTCTTGATATTTTGAGTCAAGAACTGTTGATGAGATGTGTTCATCTTGTCGCGCGACTCAGCCCAAGCTGACTGAATAGCATCCTTGTTGTCCTGGTAGCCCTGAGAAGCTGAACCTGTCCTTCTATATGCTGGTATCTTAGACTCATCCAAAAAGTGATTTTTCATACTTGCAAGCTCAAGCTTAGGCATGCCGTTGAAAATTGAACTCACAATTCCGTCAAACTCAATATCGTTTGCTGATACTTCAAGAGGCTCAGCGACTGTAAAAATGTCATGATCATACTTGTAGCTCTTGTTAAACTCTGCATTTTGTCTATTCTCACTAACTGCCCGAGACACGAAAGCATTGAAATTGTTGTAGCCCTTCACACCTGTTAACTTGCCAGATGCCTTCAATTCAATTCCTTTGAATGGATTGTCAAACAAGTCAGCTTTACCTGATAAGCCTTCTACCATTTCGCCAGTACTTTTATCTTCAGTAGCAAGATAATATTGGCTACGCATCTGGTTTAAGAAGTTGTCTGCCACTTCTTTGCCTACTTTTTCAACATATGCAGCGTAGGTCTGTGTTGCCACGAAATACTTGAAGGAAGTTGAGCGAGAAATGTTAGGGAAATTACTGTCGTTATAGCATCCACCAGTTTTATCAACAGTAATTAATTGCTGATATTCGTCACCCATGAAAAGCATGTGCTCTCTTCTGACACGAGTAGTAGCGTCTTCGTATTGGTAGTACAAGTGCATAAGCTCTTCCTTACGCTTCGCTTCTTCTTTTGTATCGCTAGGAACAGCATTCAAGACACTAGGATCGAAGGCACCCATAGAAACGCACTCTGTAGCATGACGAGGCTCTAACTCATAAATTCTTGCAGCTATTGATAAAGCGTCACGAGCCATTTGATGCACAGACTCTGGGTTTTTATCCTCCAGATCAATCTTGGCAAACTCTTTCAATTTGCTGCTATAGGTTCCAACCACCCATTCACCATCAACACCCTGGATGATGTCGCATAGCTCTTGATACTTGCCGACCAACTCTTGTGCATTACTTCCAAGCCAAGACACAGGAATTACCTCAATTGCAGGAGTAGTCTTGAAAGTGCTTGGGAACTCGGACTTGAAACGGTTTGCAATCTGAATCAATTTCGTTGAGTAACGCATTTGTCTTTTTGCAGCTTCTTCAAACATAAGTGTCTTGATGAACAATAATACGAATTTACCTGCGTTACTGTATCGATCAGTGTCTAAATTGAAAGCAGTTAGCTTATTCCAAAGTTCTCCAACTTCTACAATATTGTCGCCCACACCAGTCATGAATACAGAAAGTTTGGCGTTTTCAAAACCAGCCATGATGACGCTTAATGTTGCCTGGATACCGCCCTTAGTTTCAGATGGCATAGTTTCCCATTCGGTAAGCATGAACTCTACAGAACGCACTCTCTCTAGAGTGAATACATCAGCTAAGCGCTCAGGATAGTGCTCTAAGTCGTACTGAATCGCTTTTACACAGGAATGCAACAATTCAGCAGTGCTATCGTACACAGCAAGATTTTGAATGAATGCAGGAGACCACACCTTGGTGTTATTATTTCTCATGTACATGCGACCGCCCGTTGTCCTAGCAAATAAGTAGGCAATATCAGAAATATGTTTTGTAATCTTCAACCCTGACTTCTTCCAGAAGTCGTTACTCATTTCGCCACCCATTTGTGACTCAAGAGAATTGATGAACGCCACGAACTTCTCTGGATCACAGTTGCTCAACAAATCAACCGCAAGCTCACCCGCCTCAGCGTCAGCCCCTATGATTTGAAATTTGTCTTGTAAGTGATTCTTCTCAACGATTGGCATCAAATCTTTCCAAAGTACAGACTTAATATCCATGATTGCCATAGCAACTGAAATTTTCGGCTCAGCTAACTTGCGATAGTGTTTAAGACACCCTGCATCAATTGCAACTTGAGTAAGCCTGTCAGTTCTAAGGTCAAACATTTGAGAGTATGCTTCTTCTACACCTATGTATTGATTTTTAAGTTCGCAAAAAGCTCTCGCCATTGGCTTCAAAATCAACTCACTCTTACCTGCACCAGTACCACCGTACACCTGTGTATTCTGTGCCAAGTCAGTTAGTGACTGCACAACCGGATCACCTTTACGACGAGAATTCACCATACCTCTTTCCTCAAACGCACCAGTTGACTCAAAAGCTACGATTAATGGAGCTACACGATCAAAGCCCGTTGCACGAGTATTGCCAGCACTTAGATTTCTCTTGTAAGTCTGGATCTCTTCGGCTCTATTTTGAAAAGCGAATTCTTCATAGTTGTCTTTGACGAAAGGAACACCATGCTTCTTGTATAAGGCAACATAACGGCGCTCAATGAACACACCAGCTACACCTACGGCGAAGAACAAGGCGAACAAGATACGAGGGAAGATGGTGTAGTCCGCACCTATAACCATGCTATAGGCACTATCAAACCTCTCATCTTCTGTCACCTGGTTGCTACCGAACACAGCTTCGTTCTTTGTTACCGCAACTATCTGCTCAGCAAGGACACGATCAGGAGTGAAGCCAAAAGTAGCATCAGGACGATAAAGAGCAAAAGAGACCACCGCAGCAGCAATGAACACCAACACACCGGCCTTCACCACCTGGTAGAAGTTGCGAGGCGCCGCAAACATGTGCATGTAATTCTCAACAGGCTTACCGTTGAACCAGCGGCCAGAAATCACAGGGGAGATATTGCGAAAGTCAGGAGCACGCTCTTTATTCCACCAGAAAGCGTTTGCTCCTTTGTCAAATTCGTCCTCTGCCATTTTGAAACGGCTCTTGAATGACAAGCTTGCTATATCGTCCTGGCTTACTGTCGCCTGGACTGCCTTCTCAATCGCAGAGTCAGGAAGCACCTTGTCTAGAATATTCATGCAAGGCACCCATGCGAACTTATGAACAGCCTTGAGAATTCCACCGACTGCGAAATCTAAAACCCCGTTGACCCAATTGAAGACGCTCAATGCTGGACTGAAGGCGAACGCCTTGATAGTGAACTTCTCTTCTTCTCCACGGCGAACAACCTCTTTATGCCTACTGTGACCTAGTGCGTACAACACTAACAACACAATAGAAATGAACGGAATCAATCCGGTTACTATGTGCGTGGTTAGGAAATTCCAAATGTCAAAAATATCTGTCATCTTACTCATGCCCTTCTCCTTTGTTATTTTTTTTAAATGCTGCCAACAACTCTTTTTCTACACTACCTAACGATACTGACGTGACGCCGTTGAACGGATTGCGTGCACCTGGTGCAAACTCCACGTTGACAACCTGACCGCCCTCTACCTTTAGTAAAACGGCTTGAGCTTGGTTGCCGTAATCGTTTTGTACATGCACATATCCAGCTAACCAAACCTTTAAGCCGTCTTGCTTACAGAATGCTTTTCCGTTCGCCTGGTAGAAGCTATCGCTGATGTCGCCCATTGGTGAGCAATCCTTTACAGACAATAGGAAGTCTGCTGGAGTCTTTAGTTGGTCAGGCTTGATTAGCTCATTTTGAACTGCGTTGATTTCTAGCTTGGATTCACTGACTGCTATTGCACTAGCTGGAATTAGTGATTGAATCTTCTGATTCTTCAAGTAAGTGGAAGTAAAAATTCCAGATAGGCCCGCGACAAGGGCAAGCACTAATGAGATACGGCCAATTTTCCCGATTCGCTTTGCACGATCAGACAGCCCAAAGCCCTTGTTTATAATTCTTAACGAAAGGGTTGACGCATATTTCCACATCAACTCTTCTTCGGCAGGATCTAAACCACCCTTCAACAACGCTTCCTGGTCTGCCCTGGACATGTGAAGGAAGTAGTCTTTTCTCTTCCCTTCTAGTGTTTCATAAAACTGCTTTCGCTTTGGATCTAGGTTGAGAACTAGATCGGCATTAATATCCGTGATTATTCTCTCTTGGTTTTCTTGACTCATTGCTTTTCCCGATGGTTATATACAAGTTATACTAAATTCCAAGGAGAAAGCAAGTACCAAAGTCAACATCAAGATATCCAGACCAATAAAAAAAGACCCTTGCGAGTCTCTTTTTGTTAATGCCAAATTAGTTGGGCTTCATGATTCGGAAGAATACGTTCTCATCACTATCGGAAGATGTACTTGCTACGCAACCTTTCGCCCAACCGATAAGAGCGTCATTGGTAGATAAATCAATCAATGTAGTAGAAGTTGGATCAGCAGCAGTTGCACCGCTCACGAATGCAGCCGAATTAGCGACTGCACTAACTTTCGGAATTGTCTCACTTCCATAAAGACTGTAGTTCAAACGCCTACATGTTGAAGCCTTCACACCAGCTACGATAATTCCGTAGTCATTTTTCTCAGTGCCTATCTGATTTCCCTTGATTGTCTTGGTGTAGACATACATTCCTTCTGGTATAGCAGCTTCACCACGGATAACACCTGAAGGAGGTCTCATGGCAGCGATCCCGCTATTAGGATCAAGCAAGTTGTAAGGGTTGTTTTCGTTAGGCTTGAAAATTATTCTTTCAGCGGTATACCCACTGATGATCAACCTGTCAAACTGCGACATGATAGAACCTGTATCGTTCAAGATTGAGGACGCCTGAACGTCTGATGTCGTGCTTTGAGAGCTACCGGAATTAGACTCACCTGACAATGCCCATACACCGATTGCAACAATAACGGCGACTATCACTAGGATGATCGCCAATATTGAGAAGCCATTCTTTTTCTTAATGCTGATTAGTTTCATATTTCTCCTTTTTGTTATTATGAAACCAATTTAGCACAATGTTGCGCAAAGTCAACGCATAGAGTTTTACCTAGCCAAAGCCCCTTCTTTTTCTTTTTGCCTTTTCACAGGCACAGGCTCTTGAATTTTTTCTATCGTAGGTAGTTGAACTGACTTAGCGGACTGGCTCAAAGTCTGATCATGTTCAATAGCTTGGTTGTTCTCAAGAGATAATACCTTTGCATGAACAAGCTTGATTTGGAAGTCAGCGGACTTGCCTCCGTCCTTGACGGCTTCAGCAAAGAACTGCTTTCCCTTTTCTGGATCTTCCAAAGCGCTTATCCAACTCTTCAAATAAGCCGCATGGTTCTCATGTGCTGATGAGTCATAAGGAATACCAAGTTCAGCACCTACAAAATAGGACGATAGCTCAGCCACCAATTCTTCTTTCGCATACTTATGAAGAGACTCCTGGTTAGGACTTCTCATAGAGCCGGTTTGATCACGATCTAACCTGGTAGGATGGCCGGTTGAGTGTCCAATCTCATGAAGAGCAGTCCGATAATAGAGTCCCTCAGTCTTGAAGCGATCTTTGTGAGGAAGCCAAACCTCATCTTTGGAAGGTATATAGTAAGCCTTCCCTTCGCCATGATGCTCAAACTTCAATCCCGCTTCTTTCATGCTTTCAATTAGCATCTCGGCTGGTTGGTAGTTCTCAAATTCCTTGTCTCTCTTTTGAAAAGGGGGAAAGTTTGCGATTTGTTCACCGTTAAATACTGCGTAAAACTTCCAACCACCCCGAGCAAAAGTTTTTCCATCCTCAGGCTCTTCACCACTTCCCTTCTCTACCTTCTCGTTACTTTCCTTGTCATAGGCAGGAATCCAACGCTGAATCATCGTTCCCTTCTGACCCTTCACGCTGTACTCAATCCCATCTTTCTCAGCCAATTCTTGAATCTGTTTGAATGTAAGCCATCTCGGATCTGAACGGCCCTGGACAGTTAGGGCTACAAAGTTTGAACCCCGATAAGGCTCACCTGTCATCCTGTTGTATGGAAGCTCATCACAAACAAACCAAGGCTTTTCATACTTAACAGCCTCCTTCATTTTCTCTATAACGGTATCAACCAATTCTTGTCTGTGATCTCGCTTTTCTTCATCACTCTTATAGAATTTTCCTTTCTTTGGGTAGCTCATTATTTTTCTCTCCTATATATCTCCTTATCTTGCTAAATCGGCATGAAAAGTCAAGTTTTTACAATGAGTAGATATCCAATGTCGTTGACTTTGCTTTTTGATTTCTTATCATAGATATATATGACAGGAGAGAGATATGTCCTACACACCACAAGAAGAATTGAGTCCAGGAGATGAAAAGCTAAACTTACTTTATGCATCGCCAGAAGAGTACTTTGAAAAATATCCAGCAGAAGGAAGTGACAGAGAAGTCATGATGGTGGCATCAAGATTGTTTGGGTATAGAGCCTTAAGGTTCGCATCAGCAGATTTACTTGATGATAAAGACTTAATTAGGAATGCCCTACTAAACGACAATAATGCGTTTGCATGTGCATCTGTGCGATTACGTGATGATGTGGATTTTGCCAAAGAAATGGTTGAACATGATTTGACCAATTTGTATTACGTGTCTGACAGGCTTCAGGAAAATGGAGAATTTCTACTTAAAATGATGGAGCTATATCCAACAGGCCGAGCATCAGCGTTCAGCTATACACCGAATTTTGCAGCAGTTGATTGTTTTTCTGATGGTTTGAAAGAGAAGATTGGATCACTTGACCCAAGAGAATATTTCAGAAGGCAGGAGTTGTTTGAGAAATTGCATCGTGTAGTACCGACCAAACCTCCAGCGAAAGCAGTAAAGCGCAAAATCTAAGTCGTAAATTCAGGGTTGTGGACCGAGCTGAGTCAAAGTCAAGTTCACAATGCACGCCCCGTTAACTATTAAAAGAACAATAAAGGAAAGGACATGAGAACAGTATTTCAACTTAAGTATTTATCATTAATACCACCCATAGCATCGATATGCTTGTGCTACCTAGCATGGCGTCTCTGCAAATTGAAGCTTCTACTTCTCATGCACACGACGCTTGAGTCACATAAAACGCTACCTGAAGCTTTAATCACGCTTCAAGAATCTGTTGAGCGCAATGCTGACCTCATGCTCATGGCAGCAGTCGTTGTCATGTCTTCCTGGTTTGCTTTCGCTCCTGATAGTGTTCCTAATATCTATACACAAGTAATAGGCACATGGGCTTACACAGCAATTGACTTGGTTATCAATATTCCTGTTCATGAGATGTAAGGTCAAAAGCAACCCCGAAAGACGGTTTGGCAGAGTGTGTGTGAAGTTTGTTTTTTAAGAGCGAAATTCTTTTATCTAAAATCTTCTTTTTGATACGTCATCACTATTAATATATTCTATCGATACGTTTATATTAGTAGACGCTAAATATGGTAACTATATAATAGAGTCTAACAACACAACATAACCACTAAATATCATGCGCAACCTGAACTTCACGACCGAACAAGTAGCAAAAGAATTCTCCAATGTTCTCAAAACTTGGCTGTCTGTTGAAGAGATGGCTGTGGTTGTTGAACTCACCAAGAAAGAAACTGACCCGACGATTTGCCACACTGGTGACTACTGCGATTCAAACATGGTAATGCATGCCGCAATGGTTAATCTTGGTGTTTTGGCCGAAGACGACGAAACGGATTTTGATGAGCCGTTCATGAAGCTCTTCAATGATTCATGGGATGTCGCTAAGAAGAACCTCTTCTATGTTGAGGCACCGACTACGACCGAAGAAGTTGTTGCCTATCTCAAAGCAAAATATGATTCAGTGAGCTTTAGCACCATGAGCAAGGTTGAGGCTTCGGTTGAAGATGAAGAAGCCGCTGAAATTCTGATCTTCATTGACAGCAATGACATGAATATCGTCAACCCTTTGTTTTCGTCGTGCGGCCGTTTTGAGGTGGAGCCTGAGCAGTACGGTATCAATAAAGAAGATGCGATTCTCATCAACAACCATAACAAAGTGAGCATGTAATCATGAACGACCAAAAATTTATTGCTGGCTTCGTTTGTGGCGAGTGGGATGAGTATGCTTATCCTTGCTATCACCAGAATCAGCATTGGAATGGTTGGGCGATGCCTTACTTCACTTTCAAGGAAGCCAAGAAGGTTGCCAAGGAAATGAAAGGCCGTTACGACAAGGAGAAGGATGCTTTTATCTTCAATATGGACGGTGAAGATGACGTGTATGAGCCAATGACTATCAAGGTCCGTGGCCGCAATGTAAAAGTTTATGCTATCGGCGCCGGCTACTGGTGTTGGGATCTTGCCAGCGAGATGAAGATCTACTCAGCATATTGGGGCAATGACTTCTACGAATCCGGTACCAAGAAGGTTGTTCAATACTTCTTCAGCGAAGAGAGGTGCTATAGCAAGGAGGACATTGCTGCGATCAATGCTCTTGCAGTCGGGGAGTCATGGAGCAGTCCTGACTATGGATCAGCACACACTGTCACCCGCTTGCGCTAGCCATTTCCAGCATTGAGGGAGCTAAATCATCAATTTGGATGATGCGCCCTTGACGTTGCCGCTAGATCATACGATTTCGTGCGATATCGCCAACAAAAATTACCGTTGACTTAGTGTCTCAATTACAATTGTTTATGGCACGGAGACTCCAGCATGCGAATTGACATTGACGAGTGGGACGACCTTATAGGGTCCCTGTACGAAAGTATTTTACGACCGGACGATCTTGCGCATGTAGTGAGAACCGCGAATTGCCTGTTGGATTCTGACCTGTGCCACCTCTTCGGGGTTGGGCATTCGGGCCAAGAGACGTTCCGAATGATCACGCACGCAGAGTACGAACCAACCGTAGCTGCCTATGCGCACCACTATGGGCATATCGATCCTCGCCGCAGTCATTTAGATAAAGCACCTCCTGGCGGAATCTATAGATGCAGCGAAATTTGCAGCAGTTCATTCGTAGATCGAAGTGAATTTTATCAAGATTACTATCTGCCTCACGGCCTCAGATACGTGTTGGGGTCCTGTCTATTCAAAGATCCACATCAGTCTGTCTATATTTCTTTCAATCATAAATTGGGCCGAGAAGATTTTACTGACGACGAAAAAAAGCATTTTGCGCGTTTCATCGGTCATATCCAACGAGTTATTCGGGGGATGTTCGCGGCGTCACCTATAAGCGACGCGCTCAAAGCCAAAGAGGAATACCTTCATCGTTATCAGCATGGAATCCTCGGCCTGACCCAGGCAGGAAAAGTTTCGTTTGCCAACAAAGTTGCAGAAGACATGCTTTTCTCGTTGCCAAATCAGTTCGTTAGTTCGCGCCTTGTAGAGGGCTCACAATTGCAACGCGTCTTTCAAGCGGTAGGGTTGAGCGGAAAACCAGAAAGCTGCGCGATAAAGCATAGCAATCGGACCGTCTATGTCACAGCTCTCCCATTCAGATCTGCTTCAAAGGGGGAAGAACAACCCGACATACATGTTGGATTAGACACCAAAGTACTAGTGCTATGTGGTGGTCAACAGCAACGCATTCACACAGCTAGACAGCTCATGCAATGGTTTGGATTCACAGCAGCAGAGGCAAGGCTTGCGCGTGACCTCGTTAACGGTGGCAATGTAGAAGAGTTTGCAAAAACTTATACGGTTAGCGTGGCAACTGTAAGAACGCAACTACGAGCGGTTCTACATAAAAGTGGTACGACACGACAACAAGATTTGGTGAGGCTGCTTCTCACTCTTCCCTTATCAAGCTAAATTTTCAACAATGCAAAACGCCATTTACACTAGGAGATAAAATGAAGAGCAGCATCAAACGAACGTATGATAGAAAAATTGGGCCGGATGGGTCGGTGACTCTTGAATATAAAGGCAAACGCCTTAATGCGCATCAAGTCGCTGGTTCTGGCATGGCCGGTGTAGCAATCCTAGTAGGTGGAATTTATTGGACCGTAGGACTGACGAGCTTCTTGGAACCAATCCTTGGAAGGCTTGGCGGTACTGTAGCTATGGTTGTCGGCGTAGCGTCAACGCTATTCGTACTGAAGACTTTGCTTTTCGGTCGCAGGTTTAGAATAATTCTTACTCGTGACGGGATAATTTTCCCACGTTCAAGCTACGGCTCTTGGACTGGGCAGCTTGCGTACGCCGATATTGACCAACTTGGCGTAGCCAGCCATAGCTCTTCCGGAAAGAATGGCTTTCACTTATCGACCAATGTGTATGCATCAAGTGCCGGCACGGAAGTTAATATCACGCGCTTTATCCCTCAAACTCTCTCAGAAGCTATAATCAAAGAGATTAACGCGAAAATGAATGAGTCCCACAGGTTGGCAAATTCAATTTAATTATGCTCCCAGCTTTTAGCTATGCTGCAAGCTTTCGAAAGCCCCTTGAAGGGGCTTTTATTATATGTAACCGTCACTTATACCAATTTACCGGCTAACTTTTACACTCGGACCAGCTTCACTTATGAGCCACGCTTTTTCATGCTTTGCGAGCTTAAGATATTGCTTCTCCTTGGGGCATTCGCCCTTGTATTCAACGAGCGTATTACCTTCTGTTGTGGTCGCACCTTCTACAACGGGATAGCTCGATGTAAGGGTTTTGATACCACCACATTTACTAATTTTAAGCTTACCCTCTTGCAAACTTTTTTCAACGTCGTTTTTTTTGGCAAGAACTTGTTCTTTCAAGCTCCCACCGAGATGTGAGGTGAATTTTTCCAAGTCCGCGCTTTCAGCGGCAGCATAGAAGTCTTTTACCGTGCCTTCTGGAGTCGAATTCGGGTTTGAACATGCTGAAAGAATAGCAACTGTGGAGAGAGCCACTACGAGCTTATGTGGATTTTTCATTATTTTTGATTTAGATTGAATAGTTGAGTTAGTTGGAATTATTGCGAGTGCCATTAAACTAATACACTTGAATTATTGGCTTGGCATCCATCCGTCCCCGGTTTTAACAAAGCGCACTGGCATGACTGTTTTTTGCTTTCCCAACATCGAATCAGTTTCCACCTCTACATCGCAACGGTAAGCCTTCTCACCATCACTTTTGCAGCCGGCGCTTTTCACTGAGTTATACACAATTCGGGAAGATTGGTTTGCGTTCTTGCCGACGATAGCTTCCATAGTCTGGTCAGCCGTTTTTTGCAACGCTTCCTTCATCTCGCTATCCGAAGGCTGACCGGAACACGCGCTAAGAGCGCCCATGACGAGAAGCATTACAGTGATTCTTTTCATATCAATCCTGGTCTAGGTGCGTCAAGATGGTCTGCTCGCCTGGTGACGGCAGTTGTCTTTGAGTATTACGCAGAGTTTGCATCTCTGCATCATCCAAATAGATGATTCTCGTCTAACCAAGCTGAGCGTACGGTTTACGGTACGTGCTGTCGTGTTGTGTAAATTCTGACTAACTTGCAGACGCAAAAAATCCCATTAGTGGGGCTAATTTATTGCCATGCAGATTCCTGATCAGTTGGTATGCAGCGTGCAAACGAAATTTCAAATAATTACCTTAAAACGACCATTCAGGCGCTAGATCAGGATGATTGTGGAAGAACTCTCTCCATTTATCACGAAGTACATCATCACCTTCCACGTAGCCTGGAAGTTCGTGGTGAATCTGCTTAAGATTGGCGCTACTCAATTGTGGAAGAAGCTCTTCTGCAAAGTTGGTAACTGCATAGAAGTTGTTATAAATGAGAAAATCCATGCCTGACATTTTGGCGCTCCACCTCTTAGCTGCCATTAGTTTTACAAGTTCCAAATTCTCATCGAAGCCTTCAATCTTTTTGAATAAATCTAGCTCTAACTCATCTAAGCTAGTTGCATATTCGTAGTCTGAATCGTAGATATTTTCTTCGTCTATCTTTAATACAGTGTTAGCTGCTTCAGCCAGCAAATCATTCCATACGGCTGTTACGGATGCATCTTTAATTCGGGCTTCAATGGTTGTCGCCATGAACTTAACGAGAAGCTGACGGATTTCGTAGTTTGAAGAAATCATGTGTATGGTTTAGAGTTGAGAGTACGAAGTTGTTAGGTAGCCATCTCTACTATCAACATTCTAGCGCACTGAACATACAAAAAAGCCCTCACATGGAGGGCTTTTTCTGTCACCTGGCAGTAGCCATTTTAAGGACTTCTAGGGCGTTTTCCTGCTACCTACTCGGAATCCCACGACCTACACTTTGGAAGGCGCTACAGGCTCTTTGCAGGGTCTTTGGTGGCCCCTCCCAGAGTCGAACTGGGCACCAATCGATTATGAGTCGACTGCTCTAACCAGGCATGAGCTAAGGGGCCATGAACACGAATACGCTTTTACAACACAAGCGTACTGTAGCCTATGTGTAGCAAAATATTTTTCAGTCTTTTTGCTACAGTCTACTTATTCTTTAAAATCAATCACTTACAGCGGTTTTTAGCTTTAGGACAATGGATTATGAGTCCGCTGCTCTAACCAAGCATGAGCTAGAGGCCCAGAAACTGGAACGGTGGGAAATGAACTCGCCACCTGCTCACCGACATTGCATGAGTGAAGTGGCGAGAGCATATTGCTTTTTCTACGAGTACGTCAAGCGTTCATGGACAATCAGCCATCCTGTCGGGTTCGAACAGTTCCTCCAACCGTTCGAAGGGGATGAACACGGTCTCGATCGGCCTTGTTTCGCGCATTCCATCATCGTGCGCCGAGGTCGACTTTGAACACACTGCCGGCCCGGGTCAGATACAAGGTGTCGTCCCCGGCGAGCGTAAGGCTCTGCAGGCTCTGGGATGCGAGACTGCTGACTACCCCCGGCACAACGATGACGGTGGAAACGGCTCCGTCAGGCGCGATCTTGCGAACAGCGTTGTTGCCGCTATCGCTGACGTACAGATTGCCCTTCGAGTCGACAGCAATACCGCTGGGATAGGTAAAGCGTGCCGATGAACCCGGTCCGTCGACATATCCCGCCTCGGTCTGCTTTCCCGCGATCGTGACCACCTGCCCTGCCGGTGAAACCTTGCGGATCGTATGGCTGGAAATATCGGCGATATAGAGATTACCGGCGCCATCGGCGGCAATGGCAACCGGCTGGCTGAACGTTGCGGCTGCGCCAACGCCGTCGATGTCCGGTAGATCAATTCCTTCGCGTCTCAGCCCACCTGCAATGGTCGACACCACGCCGGCCGGCGTGATCTTGCGAATTGCCGCGTTATCGGTCACGAACAGATTACCCGCGCTATCCCTGGCTATTCCCACAGGTATTTCGAACTGAGCAACACTGCCTGGTCCGTCGACGATCCCCATCGCACCGACAGTACCCGCGATGGTCATCACCTCACCTGACGGAGCTATTTTCCGAATGACTTTATTACTGGTATCCGCAACGAAGATATTGCCTGCAGGATCTGCCACAATGCCTGCCGGGGACCAGAATCGTGCGGCGGCGCCGACACCGTCCATGCTTCCACTTTGCGACGGCGCGCCCGCCAGCGTCGTGACCATGCCGCCGGAGGTAATTTTCCGAATGGTATGCAGGTAATTATCGCTGACATAAATATTGCCGGCGCTGTCGACTGTACTCCCTCTCATGTACGCCCCGAATGTCGCTTGCAGCGCCGTTCCGTCCGCAGCGCCCTGGTTGCGGGCGGCGCCGGCGATGGTGGTGACTTCGGCCTGCGGAGACGATTTGCGAATCGTGTAGTTCGCCGCATCGGCGATATACAGGTTGCCCGCACCGTCGAGAGCCAGCCCTGCGGGGCCATTGAACTGCGCCGCCCGGCCTACGCCATCGGCGCTGCCTGGGCTCGATACGCTCGGTAACCCATGGCTGTCATAGACAACCCGACCAGGCGAGCCCGCGAACACGCTGATTTGCCTCGTGGCTGCAGAGTACGTATAGAGGGTGTGATAGGTGCCGTTCGAAAAATAAACGTTCCCAGCCGTATCGACCGCCATTCCTGTATAGGTCCCTTCGGGATATACCCTTCCCAACGTCGTCACCTCTCCGGCGGGCGATATCCGCAACAGTTTTGGCGTGCGGACCGTGATGGTTGTCGGAAGAGGCCCCGGAGTGATGTCAATTTCCGTCGTTTCGCTGCCGACCGCACCAACCACGTAGAGATTTCCAGATCCATCCAGTGCGATTCCTTCGCCCAGTACGGCAAAGGTAGTGTCATTCGTGAAATTCGTCGTGACGGCACCGCCCGGAGTAATCTTGCGCAATCTGATGCGCGATCCTTCACGAGAAAATTGCTTGTCTACCGCGTGCAAGTTACCCGCGTTATCGCTGACCAATCCCGTCAGCTGTCCGAATTGCGCGGCCGCCCCCTGCCCATTGGCATCGCCAGCGACGCCGACGGTTCCCGCAAGCGTCGTCACATCTCCGGTCGCACCGATCTTGCGGATGACGTAATTGAACATATCCGCCACGAACACATTCTGAGCCGCGTCGACGGCGATTGCACTGGGATTTGAGAACTTTGCGGTCTTGCCGGGACCATCGGCGTGGCCGTCTGCGTTGACGACGCCGGCCAACGTCGTCACGACGCCTGCCGACATTTTTCGGATGGTGTCGTTTGCCCTATCCGCGATATAGACCGTTCCGTCAGCGGCAACCGTCACCCCGGACGGCAGGCTGAATCGGGCGGAGAGCGCGGGCCCGTCGATCGCGCCCGGTCCGCCCGTATTTCCAGCGACAAGCAGCAACCGCGGCGCGATCGGTGTTTCCGGCTTCGGTGGCGGAGGCTGTTCACCTACGGGCGAATTCAGCGCCGGCGGTGCGTCGCTCGAACCACCGCATGCGGAAAGCAGGGCGAACGCCAGGGATGCAATTACTCCGTTCGGTGATTTGAAGCGCGTGACAAGGCGAAGATTTTTCATGCCGAATGAGAGAGTCTGTAGTCTGGTCATGCCGACTATAGCTCATAGCTCGGCTTGTACGAACGGGAAACGGCAGGAATGCACCGATCCAGACCATTTCATGCAGATCTCATAGGTGGGACATGGAATGCAAAAACGCATGGCAACAATAGAACTCGCCACCAGCTTCCGGCATTGCACCGGATGAGCGAAGTGGCGAGATGAGATTACTTCTGGTGTTGGCAGATCAACCCTGCGCGACGAATCAGCTGCTGCCCTCCAGGAAGCTCTTCAGCTTGTCCGAACGCGACGGGTGACGGAGTTTGCGCAGCGCCTTCGCTTCGATCTGGCGAATCCGCTCGCGCGTCACGTCGAACTGCTTGCCCACTTCTTCCAGCGTGTGGTCGGTCGACATCTCGATACCGAAGCGCATGCGCAGCACCTTGGCTTCGCGCGGGGTCAACGAATCGAGCACGTCCTTCACCACGCCGCGCATTGAGGCATGCAGGGCCGCATCCGACGGCGCCAGGGTGTTGTTGTCCTCGATAAAATCGCCCAGATGCGAATCGTCGTCGTCACCGATCGGCGTTTCCATGGAGATCGGCTCCTTCGCAATCTTCATGATCTTGCGAATCTTATCTTCTGGCATTTCCATCTTGATCGCGAGCGTCGCCGGGTCTGGCTCGGCGCCGGTCTCCTGCAGGATCTGGCGCGAGATCCGGTTCATCTTGTTGATCGTTTCGATCATGTGCACCGGAATACGGATCGTGCGCGCCTGGTCCGCGATCGAGCGGGTGATCGCCTGGCGGATCCACCACGTCGCATACGTCGAGAATTTATAGCCGCGACGGTATTCGAACTTGTCCACCGCCTTCATCAGGCCGATATTGCCTTCCTGGATCAGGTCGAGGAATTGCAGGCCGCGATTGGTGTATTTCTTGGCGATCGAAATCACCAGACGCAAGTTCGCCTCGGTCATTTCGCGCTTGGCCTTGCGGGCCTTCATTTCACCGGCCGCCATTTGACGGTTGATGTTGCGCAGGTCTGGCAATGGCAGCACGACGCGCGCCTGCAGGTCGATCAGGCGTTGCTGCAGTTCCTTGATCGTCGGGATATTACGGCCCAGGATGGCGCTATAGGCGTGGCCGGCGTTGACTTCGCCATCGACCCATTCCAGGTTCGTTTCATTGCCCGGGAAGACCTTGATGAAGTGGGCGCGGGGCATGCCGCAGCGGTTCACCGCGACGTCGAGGATCTGCTTCTCGATGTGGCGCACTTCGTCGACCTGGCCGCGCAAGGTGTCGCACAGCTTCTCGACCACCTTGGCCGTGAAGCGGATGCCCAGCAGCTCGTTCGAGATCGCTTCTTGCGCCTTGACGTAGGCTTTCGAGTTGTAGCCGTCCTTCTCGAAGGCCTTGCGCATCTTGTCGAACTGCTGGCCGATCTCGTCGAACTTGCCGAGGGCGGCCTGCTTGAGCGCTTCGAGCTGCTCGGCCGAGTAGCCCGCGGCGGCGCCGCCGCCGGTCGAGGCTTCTTCTTCCTCTTCCTCTGCTTCGGCGTCCTCTTCGTCTTCCTCGTCGTCGTCCGAATCGGTCGAGGTCGGGGCGACCGCGCTCGGCGAGGTGTCTTCGCCTGCTTGCGGGTCAACCATGCCGTCGACGATCTCGTCGATCTTGATCTCGTCGCGCTCGATCTTGTTGGCGGCGTCGATGATCTCGGCGATGGTCACCGGGCAGGCGGAGATCGCCTGGATCATGTCCTTCAGGCCGTCCTCGATGCGTTTCGCGATCTCGATCTCGCCTTCGCGCGTCAGCAGCTCGACCGAGCCCATCTCGCGCATGTACATGCGGACCGGGTCGGTGGTGCGGCCGAAGTCGGAGTCGACCGTCGACAGCGCGGCCTCGGCGGCAGCCTCGGCTTCGTCGTCGCTCGTGACGTTAGGAACATTATCGGACAGCAGCAGCGTCTCGGCATCGGGCGCGTGCTCGTACACGGCGATGCCCATGTCGTTGAAGGTGCCGATGATGCCTTCGATCGCTTCCGGATCGACGATGTTCTCGGGCAGGTGGTCGTTGATCTCGGAATACGTGAGGAAGCCGCGCTCCTTGCCCGACTTGATCAGGGCCTTGAGCTTGTTGCGGCGCAGCTCGAGTTCTTCCTCGCTGGCCTCGGTATCGGACGAGAACGCGTCTTTCAGCAGCGCTTTTTCTTTGGCTTTGCGGTCCTTGGCCTTGGCCTTGTCCGCCGCCTTCAGTTCGGCGCGCTCGACCGCGTTCAGCGCGGCGATTTCGTCGTTCTCGGGGGTGAATTCCTTCGGCTTGCGGCCACGGCGTCCCGGCACCTTGACGGAAGGCAGGACATAGCCCGACGTGTCGATCGCGGCCAGGGTAGCCGCATCGGTCGTCTGGCTGACAGGCGCTGAGTTCGCCGTACGAACCTCGGCCTTGTCTTGCGAATTGTCCGCCTTGGCGGCAGACGCTCTCGTGGTTTTCGCAGCCACTCTGGTTTCGGGTTTCTTGGTTGGCACAGGCGCTTTCGATGTCACAACGACTAACTTTACGATGGTTAAAAATAAAGTTTTGTTACCTTACATCATCCTGCAGGCACAAATCCATGGGCCTCGCTAACTGAAACACCCCGCGCCCGATTGAACCGAAAATCGTTTCAACAGTTGCAATAGTTAGCGTTTTATTATAGCACGCACCCCACCTTTTTCCAGTCGCGACCGCCTGGGCGTCCAGGGCGGAGCCGGGTGATCATCGGGGTGCCATCTCGGCAGCGGCCTCGCGGGCCAGCAGGTCCTGCTGAGCAACAATCTCGCGATAGCGAGCACTAACCTGATCTGGGGTCAACCCCGAAGAAAACAACTGGTTAAGCTCTTGTTTTAACGAATCCATCTTGATCTGCCGCACAGAACTCAATAAAACAATGCGGTCGCCATCGACGTCATTTTCTGGTTCCGCCGCGATTTCGGCGATCATCGCGTCGTATTCGTTCGTCACTTCCCTGAGCTGCTGGGACAGGGCCGCGAAAGTGCCGTGCTCGCCCAGCGCCTGGGTGGTCTCGATCAGGTGGCGCAGGCGGTCAGAACTTTCCTCTCCAAAATAATCGAAGGCTTGCAGCGCCTGCTCGTCGAGCAGCAGGGCCAGGTGGGGGTGCGCGACCAGGATGCGCAGCATCTTGCGCTCGAGCCCCACCGGCTCGGGCCGCCCCTGGCGCGGCGACGCGCGACGCGCGGTCGCCACCGGCTTGGACAACTCGAACAGGCTTTCGATCTCCGCCGGCGTCGATTGGGTCATGCCGGCCAGGCCGCGCACGATCTGCAGGCGCAGGCTCGACGGCGCCATCGCCTGCAGCAGCGGCTTGGCCTCGAACTGGGCATGGGCGCGCCCTTCCGGCGTGTCGAGGTCATGTTCCTGCGTCACTTCGCGCAGCAGGAATTGCGACAGCGGCATCGCGTCGGTGATCTCTTGCTCGAAGGCTTCGGCCCCGCGCTCGCGCACGAAGCTGTCCGGGTCGTGCTCCTGCGGCAAGAACAGGAACTTGATCGTCTTGTCGTCGGTCACCTGGGGCAGGCAGGCTTCCAGCGCGCGCCGCGCCGCCTTGCGCCCGGCGCGGTCGCCGTCGAAGCTGAAGATCACGTCGTCGGTCTGGCGCAGCAGTTTTTGCACGTGGGTCGTGGTGCAGGCGGTGCCGAGCGTGGCGACCGCCTGCGGGAAGCCCAGCTGGGCCAGCGCGACGACGTCCATATAGCCTTCGGTCACCAGCACGTAGCCGGCATCGCGGATCGCCTGGCGCGCCTCGAACAGGCCGTACAGTTCCAGGCCTTTCTGGAACAGCGGCGTCTCGGGCGAGTTCAGGTATTTCGGTTCGCCTCCGTCGAGCACCCGGCCGCCGAAGCCGATCACCTGGCCCTTGATATTTCGGATCGGGAACATCACGCGCTCGCGGAAGCGGTCATAGCGGCGCTGGTGATTGCCCTGCTCGTCGACCTTGTCGATCACCAGGCCGGATTCGACCAGCACCTGCGCATCGTAGTCGGGAAAGATTGCGCGCAGGCTGTCCCAGCCGGATGGCGCGTAGCCCATGCCGAAGCGCGCGGCCACTTCGCCGGTCAGGCCCCGGTTCTTGAGGTAGGCGATGGCGTTCGGCGCCTCGCGCAGCTGGGCGCGATAAAAGTTGGAGGCCTGGGTCAGCGCATCGGTCAGCGCCAGTGCCTGCGCCTGCTGGGCGGCGCGCTGGGCCGGCGGGATCCGGTCGTCGGCGTCGGGCACGATCATGCCCACGTTCTGTGCCAGGTCCTTGACGGCGTCGACGAAGCCCATGCCCGAGTACTCGATCAGGAAACCGATCGCGGTGCCGTGGGCGCCGCAGCCGAAGCAGTGATAGAACTGCTTGGTCGGGCTGACCGTGAAGCTGGGAGATTTTTCGTTGTGGAACGGGCACAGGCCCATGAAGTTGGCCCCGCCCTTTTTCAGCTGGACGTAGCGGCCAACGATGTCGACGATGTCGACACGGTTAAGTAAATCGGTGATGAAAGTTTGCGGAATCACTTGGCGTTACACAGTGTTTGTCTAGGGTCAGACTATACCGCAGCGCTTGCTGCAAATTGATATGCAACAAGATGATGCCCCCGCACGGTAGCGCGCCGGGACATCGTGTGGCTTGTCGATCACGCGCCGGCCAGGGCCTTCTTGACCAGGCCCGATACGACGGTCATGTCGGCACGGCCCGCCAGCTTCGGCTTGAGCACGCCCATCAGCTTGCCCATGTCTTGCGGACCGCTGGCGCCGGTGGCGGCCACGGCGGCGGCGACTTCGGCGGCGATTTCTTCGTCAGACAGGCCGGCAGGCATATAGGTCGACAGGATGGCCATCTCGGCCTTCTCGATGTCGGCCAGGTCGGCGCGGCCGCCGGCTTCGAACTGGGTGATCGAATCCTTGCGCTGCTTGATCATCTTTTCGATCACGGCCTGCACCTGGGTGTCGTTCAGTTCGGTCTGCTCGTCGAGTTCCTTGCGCTTGACTTCGGCGATGATCAGGCGCACGGCGGCCAGGCGGCCGGTTTCCTTGGCGCGCATTGCCGCTTTCATGTCTTCGGTCAGTTGTTCTTTCAAGCTCATGGAATCTCCGTATTCGGTAATATGTCTGGGTCTGGCCACTGACGAGACTGCCTGTGGCGCGGCAGAACGACAAAACCCGCTGCGGCGAAACCGAAGCGGGTTTGCGGACATCAGCGACTCGCCGGGACAGGCAGGGCCGTCACCGGGTCTTGGCCGGCTGCGCTGTAATTAGTACAGTTTCTTCGGCAGTTGCTGGCTGCGGATACGCTTGTAGTGGCGCTTCACGGCGGCGGCCAGCTTGCGCTTGCGCTCTGCGGTTGGCTTTTCGTAGAACTCGCGTGCGCGCAGTTCCGTCAGCAGACCAGTTTTTTCGATAGTGCGTTTGAAGCGACGCATTGCGACTTCGAACGGCTCGTTTTCTTTAAGGCGGATAGTGGTCATGTAAAAATCAAACCGTTGGATTTAGATAAGAACGAAATTCTAGCATCGATTTTCGATCAATGGAAGCGTTTATCGCGCCGTCAACTGCGGTGTGCCGCAATTGACACGTCAGGAATTGGCAAGCGCCAGGCCTGCCGCGACGCCCGATGCCCAGGCCCACTGGAAGTTGTAGCCGCCCAGCCAGCCGGTGACGTCGACCGTCTCGCCGATGAAGTACAAGCCCGGCATTTTATTGGCCATCATGGTCTGCTGCGACAATTCCCTGGTGTCGACGCCGCCCAGGGTCACCTCGGCCTTGCGATACCCTTCCGAGCCGGTCGGCACGATGGACCAGCGATTGATCGCGTCACCCAGCTTGCGCAGTTTCGCATCGGCCATGTCGGGCAGGCGTGCGGCCGGGTCGAAGCCATTGGCTGTCAGCAAGCCGTCGGCCAGGCGGGCCGGCAGCCACTGGCCCAGCACATTGCCCAGCTGCTTTTTCTCGGTCTTCTTCAGGCCGATCAGGGTGTCCGCCACGTCCATCCCGGGCAGCAGGTCGAGCACGATCGGCGTGCCCGGCTGCCAGTAGCTGGAAATCTGCAGGATCGCCGGGCCGGACAGGCCGCGGTGCGTGAACAGCAAGTCTTCGCGGAAGTGACCGCGCAGAGCGCCCTTCCCTTTCGCGCTGCCCGTGCTCACCTCGACTTCGAGCGCGATGCCGGCCAGCGGCGCGAACGGCTCCCAGCCGGGGCCGTCGAAGGTCAGCGGCACCAGGCCGGGACGGGTCTCCACCAGGTTCAGGTCGAACTGTTTCGCGATTCGGTAGCCCAGGTCGGTCGCGCCGATCTTCGGGATCGACAGGCCGCCGGTGGCAATGACCACGTTGTCGACCAGCAATTCGCCGCCGTCGGTGTCGAGCGAAAACCCGGTTTCCAGCTTGTGCACGCCGGCCACCTTGCACGGCATGCGCCAGTGCACGCCGCCCAGCTCGCACTCGGCGCGCAGCATGGCGATGATCTGCTCGGCCGAATCGTTGCAGAACAACTGGCCCTTGTGCTTTTCGTGGTGGGCGATGCGGTATTTTTTCACCAGCGCCAGGAAGTCGTGGGCGGTGTAGCGCGACAGCGCGCTCTTGCAGAAATGCGGATTCTGCGACAGGTAATTTTGCGGGCCGGCATTGATATTGGTGAAATTGCAGCGGCCGCCTCCCGAGATGCGGATCTTCTCGGCCAGTTTGACGGCGTGGTCGATCAGCACCACGCGCCTGCCCTGCTGCGCCGCCACGGCCGCGCACATCATCCCGGCCGCGCCCGCGCCGATCACTGCCACATCGTATTGTTTTGCCATGCCTGCCGCTTCCCGCGCTTTACCGAACCCGCCATTGTAATGCCAGCGGCGGGTCCGAGCCAGCCGCCCGGTCGGCCGACCCGGTCGGCAAACTCAAGCCAGCGACTGGCTGCGCGCGCGGATCTTGCGCGACACTTCCACGCAATACGCCACCTGGGTCGTGATCGAGGCCGGCACCGGCACGTCGCCGCGCAGCGCGGCGCCGATCC
This sequence comes from Massilia sp. UYP34, assembly GCF_056279385.1. Lineage (NCBI taxonomy): Bacteria > Pseudomonadati > Pseudomonadota > Betaproteobacteria > Burkholderiales > Oxalobacteraceae > Massilia > Massilia sp. UYP34. The sequence goes on from NZ_JBWBRF010000004.1 coordinate 25,810, forward strand.
AGGCCGCGGTGGTGGCCACGTCACGGCCATCGGGTACCTCGGACAATTCGTCGGTCGGCGCGTCGCGCTCGACCAGCAGCGCGCGCTGGCCGGCATGGAACCAGTCGATGCGCTGGGCGCGGTGCGGGTGGGCCACGGTCTCTCCCTCGGTGCCGCGCATCAGGAAGGCGTCGCCCCGCATGTCGCTCTCCTTTTCGCTGTCCACGCCCGTGAAGAAACCGCCCAGGGTTTCCAGGTATTCGGGATGGGTGTACGACACCAGGCGCAGCGCCGGGCCGTCGAAGGGCTGCAGGATCTTGACCAGGGTGTGGGTCGAATTGCGCACTCCCAGCACCCGCCGCAGCGACAACATATGGGCCAGCCGTGGGGCCAGGTGCTCGATCGGCATGAAGGCCGGACGCAGGTGGGCGAACTCGTTCTGCACCTCGGCGGCGGTCGTCGCCTCGGGCATGCCCAGCGCGTGCAGGATCTCGGCCGTGGTCACGCGCCCCGGGTCGGTGCGCACGCCGTGCACCAGGGTCGGCACGCCCTCGCGCGCCAGCAGCAGGGCCAGCAGCGGCGTCAGATTAGCCAGCTTGCGCGCGCCGTTATAGGTCGGGATCGCGACCGGGGCGAACTCGCCGCGTGGCGTGGGCAATGGCGCGAACGACGCCTCGGCCGCGTCCATGAAGCCGGCCAGCTCGTCCACGGACTCGCCCTTGATGCGCATGGCGAGCAGGATGGCGCCCAGTTCCAGGTCCGAGACCCGGCCTTCCAGCATGGCGGCGTAGAGCGCGCGCGCATCCGCGCGCGTCATGCTGCGCGCGCCCTTGACGCCGCGGCCGATTTCCTTGATGAAGGGCGCCGCGATAAAGCGCTCGATGTGATTCGTGTCGGTAGTCATGGCAAGAGGATACATGGGAACGGGGCAAGCTTGCAGCACAGGGTGGCGCAGGGAGCGGCGCCCACGTGGTTTTTGCGAGATCGCGTATGCACGTGCAGCAATTTCCGTCTACACTGGCCGATCCACTTGAAGAATTCCAGACTGCACAATGACCAGTACGCCACAAATCGAAAACACCAACGTCAGCTCGTTTTCCCGCATGCCCACGCCGGTCGAACTGCATGCGGCCCTGCCGCTGAGCGAGCGCGCCTATGCGACCGTCATGGGGGGCCGCGAGACGCTGCGCAATATCCTCGACCGCCAGGACAAGCGCCTGTTCGTCGTGGTCGGCCCGTGCTCGATCCACGATCCGGAAGCCGGCCTCGACTATGCGCGTCGCCTGAAGGCGCTGCAGGACGAGGTGAGCGACACCATGGTGCTGGTGATGCGCGTGTATTTCGAGAAGCCGCGCACCACTACCGGCTGGAAGGGCTATATCAACGATCCGTTCATGGACGACTCGTTCCGCGTCGACGTCGGCATGGAACGCGCGCGCCGCTTCCTGCTCGACGTGTGCGAGCTGGGCTTGCCGACCGCAACCGAGGCGCTGGATCCGATTTCTCCGCAATACCTGGGCGACCTGATCGCCTGGACCGCGATCGGCGCGCGCACCACCGAATCGCAGACCCACCGCGAGATGTCGTCCGGCCTGTCCACCCCGGTGGGCTTCAAGAACGGCACCGACGGCGACGTCAGCATCGCGATCAATGCGGTACTGTCCTCGGCCAATCCGCACGCCTTCCTGGGCATCAATGGCGAGGGGAAAGTCGCGATCGTGCGCACCAGCGGCAATGCCTACGGCCACGTGGTGCTGCGCGGCGGCGGCGGGCGGCCCAACTACGATTCGGTGTCGGTGGCGATTGCCGAACAGGCGCTGACCAAGGCCAAGCTGCCGGCCAACCTGGTGGTCGACTGCTCGCATGCGAACAGCTACAAGAAGCCCGAACTGCAGCCACTCGTCATGTCGGACGTGATCCAGCAGATCCGTCATGGCAACAAATCGCTGGTGGGCGTGATGATCGAGTCGAATATCGTCAGCGGCAGCCAGGCGATCCCCAGCGACCTGTCGCAGCTGACCTATGGCTGCTCGGTGACCGATGGCTGCATCGGCTGGGAAGAAACCGAGAGCATGTTGCGTCAAGCGCACAAGGAGTTATTGCAGCGTCCGTGAATGAGAACGAACCGTACGGTAAAATCGACGGTTCTGCCTTATTCAAACTGCTCCTCCCATGATCGTTCTTGGCGTTGAATCCTCCTGCGATGAAACCGGCTTTGCTCTGTATGACACCGAGCGCGGCCTGCTGTCCCACGCCCTGCACTCGCAGGTCGCCATGCACGAGGAGTATGGCGGCGTGGTGCCGGAACTCGCTTCGCGCGACCACATCCGGCGTGCACTGCCGCTGCTGGACGAAGTCCTGACCCGCGCGAACCTGCCGGCGTCGGACATCGACGCCATCGCCTACACGCAGGGCCCGGGCCTGGCCGGCGCGCTGCTGGTCGGCTCCTCGGTCGCCTGCAGCCTGGCGCTGGCGCTCGATAAACCCGTGCTCGGCGTGCACCATCTCGAAGGCCACCTGCTGTCGCCGCTGCTGGCGTCGGAGCGCCCGGAATTCCCCTTTCTTGCCCTGCTGGTATCGGGCGGGCATACCCAGCTGATGCGGGTGGACGGCGTCGGCAGCTATACGCTGCTGGGCGAGACCCTGGACGACGCGGCCGGCGAAGCCTTCGACAAATCGGCCAAGCTGCTGGGCCTCGGTTACCCCGGCGGGCCGGCAATTTCTCGCCTGGCCGAATTCGGCGATCCGAACGCCTATACCTTGCCGCGCCCTATGCTCCACAGCAAGGATTTCAATTTCAGCTTCTCGGGCCTCAAGACCGCCGTGCTCACGGTGGTCAAGAATCACGAAGAAAAAGTCGTCGCCAATATCTGCGAGCAGGACAAGGCCAACATCGCGCGCGGCTTCGTCGATGCGATCGTCGACGTGCTCACCGCGAAATGCGTGAATGCGATGAAGCACACGGGCTTGACGCGCCTCGTGATCGCGGGCGGCGTCGGCGCCAACAAGCAATTGCGCGAATCGCTCAATGCGGCCGCCGCCAGACGCAAGTTCAAGGTGTACTACCCGGAGCTGGAATTCTGCACCGATAACGGCGCCATGATCGCCTTCGCCGGCGCCATGCGCCTCGAGCGCAACCCGGCGCTGGCCCAGCGCGATTATGCGTTCACGGTGCGTCCGCGCTGGCCGCTGGACGAGCTGGAAGCTGCGTAGGGTGGACGGCGAAGCCGTCCACCCTACGCGCAAGGAGGGCTCTTGCGAGCTCCAGGCGCCTGAATTCGCCATTGAACTTGCCAGCCTGACATCGATCCTACCGTGTGACCGTCTGTCGCCAAACGGTGGCAATATCCGTCGCTCAAGATTTACGGAGGTGAACGATGCGCGTAGTAAGCTGGAATATTCGTTGGGGTTGTGGCAAGGACGGGCGAATTCGCATCCATGCGGTCATCGACGTGCTGCGCCGGCTGAACCCCGATGTGATCTGCCTGCAGGAGGTGGCCGCCAACCACCCCGAGCTCGAGGGCAGCGCCAGCGCCAACCAGTTCAAGCAGCTCAGCGGCGCATTCGGCGGCTACCACGCGATGGAGCACGCCCCGAGTGAAATCTACAAGAACAACGTTCCGCGCCTGTTCGGCAACCTGATCCTCTCGAAATACCGTATCTCGCAGGTGCACCGCCACCTGTTGCCGTGGCCGGCCGATCCGGAGCACCCCGCCGGCATGCCGCGCGGCCTGCTCGAAACCGTGGTCGATGCCCCGACCGGCAAGCTGCGCCTGTTGACCACCCATCTCGAATACTATTCGCCGCCGCAGCGCATGGCGCAGGTGGCGCGCATCCGCGAACTGCATGCCGAAGCCTGCGCCCGCTCGCGCCTGTTCCAGCCCGATCCGAACCTCGATGCGCCGTTCCAGCTGGGCTTCCGTCCCGGTTCGGCGATCCTGTGCGGCGATTTCAATTTCGCGCCGGATGCGCCGGATTACCAGGCGCTGCTGGGCGCGCCGGAAGCCGGCGCGCTGCCGCTGGTGGACGCCTGGCGCGTGGTGCACGGCGACATGGCGCGCGCACCGACCACCGGGCTGCACGGTTTCCCGTGGCCCGAGCGGCCTGAGTGCTACGACTATTTCTTCGTCACCGACGACCTGGCGCCGCGGCTGACCGGGCTCGACGTGCAGTCGGAGACGGCGGCGTCGGATCATCAGCCGGTGGTGCTGGACCTCAGCTGAACGATGGGCACCGTAGGGTTGGCCGGGGCGCGCAGCCGGCTTCGCCGCCGACGCGGTGATTGTTATCGGCGCCGTTTTCGCGCCGGATGATTCCGCCGCCAACCATCACCGCGTCGGCGGCATAGCCGCCAACCCTACGCGGAGGCGTAGAGTTCAAGCCCCGGGATCTCGCGCAGCGCCCGCTCGAACACTTCCGGCGGCTGGCCGCCGGAAATCAAGTGGCGCTGGTTGATGATGATCGCCGGCACCGACTTGACGCCGGCGCGCTGGAAGAATTGCTCGCGCGTGCGCACGTCGTCGGCGTACTCGTCGGACTTGAGGATGCGCTCGGCCGTGTCATGGTCCAGGCCGACGCTGTCGACCGTGCGCAACAGCACGTCGTGGTTGCTCGGGTCTTCGCAGCGGGTGAAATAGGCTTCCAGCAGCGCGGTCTTGAGCTGGCGCTGCTTGCCTTCGTCCTCGGCCCAGGCCAGCAGGCGGTGCGCGTCGAAGGTGTTGTAGATGCGGCCGCGCCGCTCCATGTCGAAGGTAAACCCGACGGCGGCGCCGCGTGCGCGGATCGTCTCGCGGGTGGCGGCTTGCTGCTCGGCCGTGGCGCCATATTTCTGCGTCACGTGCTCGACGATGTCCTGGCCGTCCGGACCCATGTCGGGGTTCAGTTCGAAGGGCTGGAAATGCAGGTCGACGCGCACGTCGTCGCCGACCTTCAACAGGGCCTGTTCCAGCGATTTCAGGCCGATCGCGCACCATGGGCACGAGACGTCCGACACAAAATCGATCCTGAGTTGCTTGCTCACGGCTTACCACCTTTCTGTCCGGCGCGGCGCGGATGCGCCGCTGTTCGAGACGAATGGTAACGCCTGGAGAAAAATCCGGCTTATTTCGCTTTTTTCGCCGCGGCCGACTTGCTGCCGATCTTCGATTCCTTGCCGGCGATCAGGTTGCCGATATTGCTGCTGTGACGCCACAGCAGCAGCGCGCTCATCGCGAACACGGCGAACAGGATCGGATCGACGCCGAACAGCAGGCCATAGTAGAACGGCGCGAAGATCGAGGCGACCAGGGCCGCCAGCGACGAATAGCGGAAGGCGTAGGCGACGATCAGCCAGGTCGCCAGCGTCGCCAGGCCGAGCCATGGATTGATGCCGAGCAGGACGCCCAGCGCGGTGGCCACGCCCTTGCCGCCCACGAAGCGGAAGAATACCGGCCACAGGTGGCCGATGAAGACGGCGATCGCGACCAGGGCGATGCCGGTGTCGTCCAGGCCGACGTCGGGGCCGAAGCGCACCGCCAGCCAGACCGCCAGCCAGCCCTTGGCGGCGTCGCCGACCAGGGTGGCGATCGCGGCCTTCTTGCTGCCGCTGCGCAGCACATTGGTGGCGCCGGGGTTCTTGGAGCCATAGGTGCGCGGGTCGGACAGGCCGAAGGCGCGGCTCATCACGACCGCGAAGGAAATCGAGCCGAGCAAATAGGCGGCAATGGTGGCAATCAGGGTGGTCATCTGGTCTCTCGGTGGGCTCCGGCCGGTGTCATTACCGGAAAGCGGTCGTGAATATACACCATCGGATCGCGATGGCGGAAGTGACGCCGCGCGTCACTCCGCCAGCGCGCACTGCACGGGGCGCGCCTTCAGCACGTCGACCAGCACCTTCGGATCGATGCCGACCAGGAAGCCGCGGCGTCCGCCATTGATGTAGATCTTGTCGAGCGCCAGGATGCTTTCCTCGACATAGACCGGCATCGCCTTGCGGATACCGAACGGCGAGGTGCCGCCGACCAGATACCCCGAGTGGCGCTGGGCGACGTCCGGCTTGCATGGCTCGACCGATTTGCAGGGGATGGCGCGCGCCAGGTTCTTGGTCGATACCTTGCAGTCGCCATGCATCAGCACGATGAGCGGCTTGGCCGCCTCGTCCTGCATGACCAGGGTCTTGACCACGTCGTGTTCGGGCACGCCGAGCGCGCTGGACGAGCTCCTGGTGCCGCCATGTTCTTCGTACTCATAAGGATGCTCGGAAAATGCGACGGCATGCTTGCGCAGGAATTGGGTGGCGGGTGTCTCGGAGACGTGCTCTTTCTTGGCCATGCGTGTTACGCTAAAGAGGAACAATAGGGGTTTCTATTATGCAGGAAGAACTTCGGTTTGCCACCTTCAATGCTTTCAACCTGGCCCCGCCCGGCGCCCGCCTGTACGACAATCTCGCGCCCTTCACGGCCGCGCAATACGAGGCCAAGCTCGACTGGACTGCGCATCAGCTCGACCTGATCAATGCCGACGTGATCGGCTTCCAGGAAATCTTTTCGCAGAGCGTTCTGAAAGAAGCGCTGCGGCGCAGCCGGCGCTATCGCGACGCCCACCACATCGGCTTCGACCCCGACCCGCATGCTCCGCGCCTGACCCCGAGCGTGGCCCTGGTCTCGCGCCTGCCGCTGGCCGAGCCCGCATCGCAGCTGCCCCTGTTCCCGCACAACGTCACGATGCCGCCCGGCAGCCGCGACCCGGACCGGTTCACCCGCGCGCCGCTGCATGCGGGCGTGATCGCGGCGCCGGGGGTGGTGATCGACGTGATCGTGGTCCATCTCAAGTCGCGCCGGCCCGACTACCGTTCGGGCGACAGCGGCGCCGACCCGCACCTGTATGCGCTGGCCTGCCTGCGTTCGCTGATCCGGCGCGGCACCGAGGCCACGGCGCTGCGCGTGCTGCTGACCGACATGGCGCACGCCAACCGCCGGCCGCGCATCGTGCTGGGCGACTTCAACGACGTGGCCGATTCGGTGACCACCGAGATCGTGCTGGGCGAAGGCACGCCGGTGGCCGAGCGCATGTTCGACGCCAGCCAGGTGCAGCGCCGGCTCGACCACCAGCGCCACGTCGGCTTCTCGATTCTGCACGACACGCGCCACTCGACCATCGACCACATCCTGGTGTCGCCCGAATTCAATCCGGCGCTGCCGGGGGCGATCGGCGAGGTGGTGGACGTGGTGTACCTGAACGATCACCTGAACCTGGCGCTGCCGGAGTCCTCGGATCATGGGCAGGTGCTGGCCAGGATACGGTTATTTGCGCAGCGTGACCTGACCTGACCTGACCTGAGTTGACGTGAGTTGACGTCACCGGCAACGGCAGGGTTGGCAACCGTCGGGTCGGCAACCGTATCAGGCGGGGCGCGGCGACAGATCCGGCCGCGCACTGGCCGCGCTGGCATAGAAACCCTGGTAATCGTCGCAGCCATGGCGGCGCAAAAACTCCAGCTGCTCGGCCGTCTCCACGCCCTCCGCCACCACCCGCAAGCCCAGGCTGCGCGCCACCGAAATGATGGCCGGCACCATGGCGGCATCGACCGGGTCGTGCCCGACGTCGCCCACGTAGCTGCGGTCGATCTTGAGCTTGGTAAGCGGAAAGCGGCGCAGCGCCTCCAGGCTCGACACGCCAGTGCCGAAGCGGTCGATGCTCAGCTGCACGCCGCGTGCGCGCAGCGCCAGCACCGTCTCGAACGCCGGCTCGCCGCGCACCAGCGCATCCTCGGCGATCTCGAGCTCGAGCGCTCCCGGCGCCAGGCCCGCGCCCAGCAAGGCGGCGTCGACCGCCGCCCGCAGTCCCACATGCGCGAGCTGGGCGGCGGACAGGTTGACCGCGACCGTGACCGGAAACCCCGCATCGCTCCAGGCGCGCGCCTGGCGGCAGGCCTCTTTCAGTACCCACTCGCCGATCGGAACGATCAGGCCGGATTCCTCGGCCACCGGCAGGAAGCGGTGCGGCAGCAGCAGGCCGTGCTCCGGATGACGCCAGCGCAGCAAGGCCTCGACCGTGCCGACGCGGCCGCTCGCCACCTCGATCTCGGGCTGGTATTCGAGCACGAACTCATGGCTGTCGATCGCCTGGCGCAGCCGGTTCTCGAGCTCGACCCGCTCGATCACATGGGCGTTCATGGCCGGACTGAAGAAGCGGTAGGTGTCGCGCCCATCCTGCTTGGCGTGGTACATCGCGACGTCGGCATGATGCAGCAGCGCCTCCACCTCGCCGCCGTCGTCGGGGCACAACGCGATGCCGATCGAGACCGACAGCGCCACCTGCTGCCCTTTGATGTCGATGGGACGCGCCACCGCCTGGGTGACGGCGCCGGCCACATGCGCGGCCTGGTCGGCACCCTTGATGTCGGCCAGCAGCACCACGAATTCGTCGCCGCCCAGGCGGCTGATGGTGTCGACCCTGCGCACGCAGGCGCGCAGGCGCGCGGCGACCTCGCGCAGCACGGCGTCGCCGGCCTGGTGGCCATGGGTATCGTTGATCGCCTTGAATTTATCGAGGTCGAGGAACATCACGGCGCAGCGGTCGCGCTGGCGGCGCCAGGTGGCCAGCGCCTGGTGCAGGCGGTCGAGGAACAGGATGCGGTTGGGCAGGCCGGTCAGGGCGTCGTGCTCGGCCTGGTGCCGCACCTGCTCCTCGAGCCGCTTGCGCTCGCTGATGTCGGACAGCATCGCCATATAGCTGGACACGTCGCCGTGGGCGTCGCGGATCGCCGTCAGTGCCACCCGCACCGGATAGCGCTCGCCATTGCTGCGCACGCTGGCCAGTTCGCCTTCCCAGTGGTCCTGGCCGTCGAGTTCGGACCAGATGCGCTCGTAGAAGCCGTCGGCGGCGTCCCAGCCCAGGCTGGCCAGCGACTGGCCGAGGATGTGCTCGGGGACATGGCCGGTGATGCTGGTGAAGGCGCCGTTGACGGCGCGCACGCGGTAGTCGGCGTCCATCATGATGATGGCGTCGCGCGCGTTCTGGAACACCTGGGCCGCCTGCGCCAGGTTGCTCTCGGCCTCTTTACGCGCCGTGATGTCGACTTCCATGCAAAAGACTTCTTGCATCACGCTGTCGTGCCTGACCGGGTAGGGGCAGGAATAGACCCAATGGCGCCGGCCGGCGCGCGATTGCACCTGCCAGTCGCGCGCGGGCGGCGCGCGGCCGCTGCGCCAGATCGCGGCGATCGCTTCCTCGAACTCGGCCTCGTGGTCGGGGTGGAACACCAGTTCGCGGAAGGGTTTCCCGACCGCCTCGCTGGATGGGATGCCGTACAGCTCTTCGCTGGCGCGGTTCCAGAAGCGGATAATGCCGGCCTGGTCTATCGAGTGCACGGCGACCGCCGGCGCCAGCTCGAGCGCCGTGACGAAATGGTGGAGCCAGCCGAAGGCCTCGGGCCCGCCCTCGGCGCGCCCCAACAGCTCGCCCGCGGCAATGGCCGGCGCATCCCCGATATGCGGAGCGTCGGAAGAAGGCGCGGCCGACGGCGCGGACGGGTGCGCCGCGGGCTTCGGCGGTGGTTCGCTCACAGCAATGGCCTTTCGCTATGGAAACGACAATAATCAGATAGACAACACCGACATTGTTATACCGCGGCGGGCCTTGGCGTTTGCGAGCTCGCAAACGGCGGGCGGCAAGCGCTTCGTCGCGCCATACCGCCATTCACACCGGCCAACTGACAGCTTGTCGCATTCAGATGGCTCAGACCGTTGTGGATGCTTATAGTTCCATCATGCGCCAGGGGCTCCATCGATGTCGACGGAGCACAGGCGCAAACCTCTTGGCGGGCCGGCCGCTCAGGCCAGGCTCGGGGGCGCCGCGGCCGGGGTGCGTTCGTCGCCCGGCGCGGCGTCTTCGTCGTCGTCGTCCGCATCGCCATCGGGCTGCACGGCCGTGGCGCCGTCAGCCGGCGCGCTCTTCGCTTCCAGCTTGCGCTTGGCTTTTTCTTCCGCCTTGCGCTTCTTTTCGAGTTCCCGTTGCCGCTTTTCGTACGAAAAATTGTTCCGTGCCATAGTCACCTCGATGTGTTGGATTCAAAGAAAATGCTGCATCCGCACAGCCATTATGGACTACTGCGCGGTTCACGACTTACGCTATCCACGTGGATGATGCTGTGCGTGCAGCCGCTTCAGCCGCTCGCGCGCCACGTGGGTGTAGATCTGGGTCGTCGAAATGTCGGCGTGGCCCAGCAATAATTGCACCACGCGCAGGTCGGCCCCGTGGTTCAGCAAATGGGTGGCGAAGGCGTGGCGCAGCGTGTGCGGCGACAGCGGACCGGTGACGCCGGCCTTCGACGCATGTTTCTTGACCAGGATCCAGAACATCTGGCGCGTCATCGGGCCGCCGCGGCCCGTGACGAACAAGGCGTCGTCGACCTGGCCGTTGAGGATGATGCCGCGCGCATCCTTCAGGTAGCGTTCGAGCCAGCGCCGCGCCTCTTCGCCGAACGGCACCAGGCGCGTCTTGCTGCCCTTGCCGGTCACGCGCAGCACGCCATCGTTCAGGCTCACTTCGACCAGTTTCAGGGCCACCAGTTCCGACACCCGCAAGCCGCTGGCATACATCAGCTCCAGCATCGTGCGCTCGCGCAAACCCAACGGCGTCGAGATATCGGGGGCGGCCAGCAAGGCCTCGACCTGGTCTTCGCTCAAGGTATGCACGAAGCGGGTCGGCTGGCGCGCCGACGGCATCTTGAGGCAGGGATCGGTTGCGATCTGTCCGCGGCGCAGCAGCAGGCCGTAGAAGCGCTTGAACACCGACAGCCGGCGGTTGGCCGTGCTCGGCCGCGATTCCGGATGGCGGTCGGCGAAATAGGCGGCCAGGTCTTCCGGCCCCACGGCCAGCAGGCCGCGGCCGGGGCGCTTGACGTCCAGCCAGCCGGCGAACAGGCGCAGGTCGCGCCGGTAGGCGTCGAGCGAGTTCTTCGCCAGGCCCTGTTCCAGCCAGAGCGTGTCGCAGAACTCGTCGATCAGGGCCAGATCGACTGTTGCTGCCATGGAGCGGCGGTGGCGCCTTCGTGCCGCAGCAGCCAGCGCTTGACCGAAAGATGGAAACCGTTCTCGTCGTTCTGGTTCGAGAAGCCGCCCAGGCCGCCGGATGCCGTGACCCGGTGGCATGGCTGGATCAATGGGAACGGATTGGCGCCGCAGGCCTGGCCCACGGCGCGCGGATGCGAACCGATCACCTTGGCCAGGTGGCCATAGGTGCGCACGGCGCCGCGCGGGATGGCGCTGATTTCTTGCCACACCTTGCGCTGGAACTCGGTGCCGGCGTCGACCAGCGGCAGGTCGAAGCTGAAATCCGGGTCGGCCAGGTAGCGCGCGAGCTGCTGCGCGCTCTGCTCGGCGACGGCGCTGTCGGCGGCCTTTTCCTCAAAAGAAGGCGGCAGGTAGACCACTTCGCGCAGCTTGTCGGCGGCGATGCGGATGCCCAGCGCGCCGAAGGGAGCGGGCACGATGGCATTGAAAATCTGGCTGGCAGGATCGGTTTTCATGGTGGGGACGACGGAGCAATGTGTTGCCCAGGCATCTTAACCGGGCGGCGGGAACGGAGCCAGCGATTGGATCGTCGAGACGAAAAAAAAGCGCACCCTCGGGTGCGCTCCAATTCGGGTCACGTTTCCGGCCGCCGGGTCTTGCCAGCGACTTCTGTCAAACGTGGTGTCTCCTCGAATGTCTCCGGTATGAATTACCGTGCTTTTATCAATGCTCCCCCAAAACCTTCGCATGCCGCTTCGATTGCTTGTTCTTGGCACCGCCGCGCACCATCCCAGTGCGCATGAGCCCCATGATATCGCAAGTGCTTATAGAAAATGTATCTTTTCGGCCACAAATTTGGAAAATTATTTTACTTATAAACAAAACGTCATTGCCGACATGCTGTAGGCGCATGACGGCGCGCCACACCACCATCCCTGCTCCCTGCCCTGCGTCAGCGCTCGACTTCGCGCAAGATGGCGCGCACGGTGTCCTTGCCGATTCGGCTTTCCATCTGTCCATACACCGGCTGCATGGCGCGCCGCCATTCGGCCTGCTGGGCCGGTGTGAGCGTATGGATCACCGTGGTGCCGGCCTGGCGAATGGCTTCCATGGCGTCGTCATTGGCGCGCTGGGCGATCTGTTTCTCATACACCGTGGCTTCACGCATGGCGCGCGCCAGGGTGTTGCGGGTGGCGGCCGGCAGCCCATCCCAGAATTTTTTGTTGACGATCACTGCATAACCCAGGTAGCCGTGGTTGGACACCGTCAGGTGGCTTTGCGTCTCGTGCATGCGCTGGGTGTACATGTTCGACGGCGTATTCTCGGTACCCTCCACCACGCCATCGCGCAAGGCGGGTGCGGCTTCGGAGAAAGCCAGCGTCATCGGCTGGGCGCCCAGCGCGCGCATCTGCGCATCCAGCACCTTGGACGCCTGAATACGCATCCGCAATCCCTCGAAATCCTTGGGCGAGGTCAAGGGTCGGTTGGCCGACATGATCTTGAAGCCGTTATGCCAGAATGCCAGGCCAGTGATGCCCTTGGGTTCGAGCTTTTGCAACAGGTTGCGACCAATGCGGCCTTCGGTCACCTTGTTCAGCGCCGCCCGGTCCGGAAAAATATACGGCAGGTCGAATGCCTCGAAATCGCGCACGCCCAGCGGCGAGAATTTGGCCAGCGATGGCGCCAGCATCTGCACCGCGCCCAGTTGCAGGGCCTCGAGTTCCTCGCGGTCCTTGTACAGCTGGCTATTGGGATACACTTCCACCCTGACTTGGCCGCCCGTCATTTGCTCGGCCAACTCCTTGAAACGCTCGGCGGCCCGTCCCTTGGGCGTGTCGGGCGCCACCACGTGGCTGAACTTGATGACGATCGGCCCCTGCGCCAGGGCGTCGACACTCGCGGCCGCCGCCAGCGCGAACAGCGCGGTGGCGGCCAGGGTCTTGATCTGCATAACGGTTCAATTCTTTCTAATAAAACCTTGGAAAGCACCGAAGCGCTTCCCTTACACTGGCGGAAACACTGCCGCACGCAAATCTGTGCCGCGCCAACGTCGACCGCCATCGTGGACTTCCACCATCGCTGGACAGTGTAACCAATACAGGACTCTTGCATGAAACTTCCGTTCGCCCAGCCCATGTCGGAACCGCGCGCGCGCATCCGCGCCTGGCGCTTCTGGCGCTGGCTGGTGCCGATGCTGCTGGTGCTGCTGTTCCTCGCGGTGCTGATCTGGCTGCCGTGGCAGGCGCGCCAGATGGAAAGCACCGATCGCCAAGAGCAATTGATTGCAGACACGCTGTGGGTCGAGCAGACCTTGCGCTTCGAGCTGGCGCGCAGCGAGGATGCGCTCGGCGCCCTCGGCGCCGACCTGGTGGTCGCGCCGCTGCCGCCGGAGAAGTTGCTGGCGAGGTTCCGCCAGATGTTCGTCAACGGCCCGGAACTGGTGCGCGTGGTGTGGAGCGACGCCGCCGGCACGGTGCTGGCCAGCCATGGCGCCGACCTGCCCGCCGCCGGACAGCCCGCGACCACGGCCCTGGCCGGAGAAATGGCGCGCTCGATCCGGCGCGGCCGCTACAGCGAGCCGTATGGCGCCACGCCGTCCACCCATGGCCTGATCGATTTCTACCTGCCGCTGTTTCGCAACGGCCAGTTCGTGGGCAGCCTGGTCGCGACCTACAGCCTGCAGGTGCTGCTCGACGAGACCGTGCCCTGGTGGTTTGCCCAGGACAATGCGCTGGCCCTGATCGACCGCGACGAACAGGCGGTGGCGCGGCGCGCCTCCGGCGGCCCGGGACGCGGCGTGTACACCCACCAGCGCGCGCTCGACCTGCCGGGCGCCCAGCTGGTGCTGTCGACCAACAGCGTCAAGCGCGCGCCGCAGCTGCTGCCGAACCTGCTGGTGGGGTCGGTGATCGTGCTGGCCCTGGGCCTCCTGACCAGCCTGGCCGCGCTGTGGCGCCACATCTCGCGCACGCTGGCGGCGGAAAGCGCGCTGCGCCAGCAGATGGCGTTTCGCACGGCGATGGAAAATTCCCTGCTCACCGGCCTGCGCGCGCGCGACCTGGAAGGCCGCGTCACCTACGTCAACCGCGCCTTCTGCCAGATCGTCGGCCATCCGCCGGAAGAATTGATCGGCAAGAAGCCGCCGATGGCCTATTGGGCGCCGGAAGCGACCTCCGAATACGAGGAACGCTTCCAGGGCATTCTGTCGGGCAAGGTCACGCCGCAATTCGAGACCGTGTTCCAGCGGCCGGACGGCGTCCGGGTGCCGGTGCTGGTGTTCGAGGCGCCGCTGGTCGACGTCGACGGCCGCCATACCGGCTGGATGAGTTCGGTGCTCGACATCACCGACCGCAAGCGGGTGGAAGAGCTCAACCGCCAGCAGGAAGAAAAGCTGCAGACCAGCGCACGCCTGGCCACCATGGGCGAGTTGTCGTCGATGCTGGCGCACGAGCTGAACCAGCCGCTGGCGGCGATTTCCAGCTACACGGTGGGAGCCCTGAACATGCTCGAGCGCGCCGCAGGCACCGGCGACGACCTCAAGCCGGGCATGCTGCGCCATGCGCTGGAGCAGGCGCGCCAGCAGGCCCAGCGCGCCGGCCAGATCATCCGCAGCGTGCACGAGTTCGTCAAGAAGCGCGAACCGCTGCGCCAGGAGGTGACGATCCGCAGCATTATTTCCAATGTGCATGCCCTGATCGAGCTGCAGGCGCGCCAGGCTGGGGTGGCGCTGCGCGTGCAATTGCCGCCCAGCTTGCCGCCAGTGCTGGCCGACCGCGTGATGCTGGAGCAGGTATTGCTCAACCTTACCCGCAATGCGATCCAGGCCATGCAGGACACGGCGCCCGACCAGCGCGTGCTGCGCATCGAGGCGGTCCATACCGACGGGCAAGTGGCGGTGTCGGTGGTCGACCGCGGCCACGGCATCGCCCCCGAAGTGGCCGAGCGGCTGTTTTCTCCGTTTTACTCGACCCGGGCCGAGGGCATGGGCATGGGCCTGTCGATCTGCCGCACCGCGATCGAATTCCATGGCGGCACCCTGAACCATGCGCCGCATCCGGCCGGCGGCACCGTGTTCACGTTTTCGCTGCCGGCCCAAGCGGCGAGCCGGGCGCTGGGCTAGAATTCGGTCTGCGGCGCGCCGGTTCACCGGATGCGCCATCTTTACGAGAAAAGCAACAAAGGCGGGAACTCCACCCCGCCACTACGGAGACCTGCATGCTGCACATCGTCGACGACGAAGAAGTCATTCGCGATTCGCTCGCCTGGCTGGCGCAATCGCGCGGCCTTCCCGCGCGCGGCTACGCGAGTGGCCAGGAATTCCTCGACGCCCTGCAAGACCTGGACGTCAGCGGCGACTGCGTGCTGCTCGACGTGCGCATGCCCGGCATGAACGGCATCGCCGTGTTCGACGACCTGATCAAGCGCGGCCTGCTGCCGCGCCTGCCCGTGATCTTTCTTACCGGACATGGCGACGTGCCGATGGCGGTCGACTCGCTCAAGCGCGGCGCGTTCGATTTCTTCGAGAAGCCATTCAACGACAACCAGCTGATGGACCGGGTCGAGGAAGCCCTCGCCGCCTCGCGCAAGGCGGCCGCCTCGGCCGGCGTGCAGGCTCGCCTGGCCACCCTGTCGGCGCGCGAACGCGAAGTGCTCGACCTGATCCTGGCCGGCATGATGAACAAGGTGGTGGCCGATAAACTGGGCATCAGCATGCGCACGGTCGAAGTGCACCGGGCCCATATCTTCGACAAAATGCAGGTCAAGACGGCCGTCGAGCTGGCTGGACTGTTGAAATAACGCCGGCCGCGCGTTCGCGCAGCCCCTCGCTTTTTGCCGACCTTGTCGCGCGTCAAGCGTTCCAACGCCTCATGGGAAGCCTTGTAAAATAGTCTTGAACGCGCCGCGGCCCCGGGCGCCGCGATGCACTCTCTTTTAGGAAACTCCAATGAACGAAAAGACAGTTGCAGACAAGATGTTTTTGCGAACGGCGAAATCGATGCTGGTGCTCAATGGCCAGGCCAATCCGAACGTGACGGCCCAGATGCCGGCCGAGATCGTCAAGGAGGGCGACGGCCCGTTCGACGCGATCCTGATGTTCTGCATGCACCGCAAGGATCTCGAGCACTATTTCGACATCGCCAAGCGCAAGCTCGGCGAGAAGGGGTCGCTGTGGATCGCCTACCTCAAGCAGACCGCCTCCAAGGCCACCGACATCAACCGCGATTCGATCAATGCCTATGCCAAGGAAAACGGCATCACCGGCGTGGCCATGATCTCGATCGACGGCGACTGGTCGGCCCTGCGCCTGAAGCGCATCGAGCCCTGAAGGCCTGACCCGACGCTGGCTCAGGCGGCGTGGCGCGCCAGGGCCCAGGCGACATGCTCGCGCACCAGGCCGGATGGATGATCACGCCGGGATTGCAGGGCAGCCACGATGGCAGCATCCCCGCGCTTCTTCTCTGCGGCATTTCCCAATCCCACCGCCAGGTTGCGCAGCCAGCGCTCGTGACCGATCCGGCGGATCGGACTGCCTTCCATGCGGCGGTTGAATTCCTCTTCGTCCCAGGCGAACAGCGCGAGCAGGTCGCCATCGCCCAAGCCGTTGCGTTCGTCGAAATCCGGCACCGCAGCAGGCTGCGCAAACTTGTTCCATGGGCAGGCCACCTGGCAATCGTCACAGCCATAGATGCGGTTGCCGATCAACGGTCGCAGTTCTTCCGGAATACTGCTTTTCAGCTCGATCGTCAGGTAAGAGATGCAGCGCCGCGCGTCGAGCTTGCCCGGCCCCAGGATCGCCCCGGTCGGGCACAGGTCGATGCACGACCGGCATTGCCCGCAATGCGCGCCGGTGGGCGGATCGACGGGCAGCGGCAGGTCGACCAGGATTTCGCCGATGAAGAAGGTCGAGCCGGCCGCGCGCGACAGCAGCAGGGTGTGCTTGCCGCGCCAGCCCAGGCCGGCCTTCTCGGCCAAGGGCAACTCCATCACCGGCGCCGAGTCGGTGAACACGCGAAAGCCGAACGGCCCGATCGCGTCCTGGATGCGGCCGGCCAGCGACTGCAGGCGGTTGCGCAGCACCTTGTGGTAGTCGCGGCCACGCGCATACACCGACACCACCGCGGCATCCGGCGCCTGCTGGCGCAGGCGCTCCCGGGCGCGCCAGTCGTCGTCGCCCGCGGCGGGCAGGTAATCCATGCGCGCCACGATGGCGCGCACCGTGCCCGGCACCAGTTCGGCGGGACGGGCACGCTTCATGCCGTGGCTTGCCATATAATCCATCTCGCCGTGGTAACCCGCGTCCAGCCAGGCTTGCAGGCCGGCCTCCAGGTGGCCCAGGTCGACGTCGGCGATGCGCACGTCGGCAAAGCCGAGCTCCTTGCCCCACGCCTTGATGGCGCGCGCAAGCTGGGGCAGGTCGGGGGCAGGGTCGGGGCAAATGGGCATACCGCAAGAAATCACGCAAAAGAAACCTGAAAAACAGCACGCTATTTTATTCGATGCAGCCTTCTACATCGCGCTTGCAGCGCTATCTGCCGGACGAGTCCGCCACTGCCGCCCTCGGCGCCGCCCTGGCGCGCGCCTTGCAGCCGGGCCTGGTGATCCATCTACACGGCGACCTCGGCGCCGGCAAGACCGCCCTCACCCGCGCGCTGCTGCAGGCGGCGGGCCACACCGGCACCGTGAAGAGCCCGACCTACACCTTGTCGGAACCGTATCGCGTGATGCTCGATGGCAAGCCCCTGAACGTCATCCATTACGACCTGTACCGCATGGCGAGCCCGGAAGAATTCCTGGACGCGGGCTTTCGCGAGGACTTCGACGGGCGCAACGTGTGTATCGTCGAGTGGCCCGAAAAAGGCGACCCGGTGTTGCCGCTGCCCGACTTGCGTGTCTTGCTCAACGTAAGCGGGCCCGGCCGTGATGTAGAATTGCAGGCGTTGTCCGAATTAGGCCTGCTATGCCTCGACCGTCTCGCCCCCCTTCTGCCGCCCCAGCCGCCAGCGTGACGCCTTCGTCCTCGCGCCGCCGTGTCCTGCTCAAGGCCGGCGGCACGCTGCTGCTGTCCGTCATCCCGCTGCGCGCCAGCGCCAATGAGATCCTGGCCGTGCGCGTCTGGCCCGCTCCCGACTATACCCGGGTCACGCTCGAAAACGACACCGACCTCAAGGCCGAACACTTCCTGATCCCCGATCCGCCGCGCCTGGTGGTCGATATCGACGGCCTTGCCCTGAGCCCCACACTCAAGAGCCTGGTGGCCAAGATCGAAGCGAACGATCCTTACATCAAGCAGGTGCGGGTGGGCCAGAACCGCCCGAACGTGGTGCGCCTGGTGTTCGACCTGAAGGCCGAGATCAAGCCGCAGGTATTTACCCTGGCGCCGGTGGCCGGCTACCAGCACCGCCTGGTGTTCGACCTGTACCCGGCCGCCCCGGTCGACCCGATCGCCGCTTTGATCGAACAGGGCGACTGGAGTCCGGGCCCGACCACGACCCTGGCGGCCGACCAGCCGGCCCTGGGCGACCCCGTCGCCGGTACGCCGGTGGCCGGCGCGCCGGCCTCGCCCAATCCCGTCGCCGGCACGCCGCCGGTGCAGATTCCCATGCCGCCGCCCGCCGTCCCGCGCACCCAGCCGAATGCCGGTCCGGACGCGATCGCCAAGCTGGAAGCCGAGATGTCGGGACTGAAGGGCACGGCCCCGGCCGTGGCGGTGCAGCCGCCGCCGACGCGCAGCCCGGCCGCCGCCCCGGCCCAGAAGGTGGCGCGCATGATCACCATCGCCCTCGATCCGGGCCATGGCGGCGAAGACCCGGGCGCGATCGGCGCCAGGGGCAGCCGCGAAAAGGACATCGTGCTGGCGGTGGCCAAGCGTCTGAAGGCCAAGCTGGAGCAGATGCCGAATACCCGCGTGATGCTGACCCGCGACGGCGACTACTTCGTGCCGCTGGGCACGCGCGTGCAAAAGGCGCGCAAGGTGCAGGCCGACCTGTTCGTGTCGATCCACGCCGACGCCTGGATCTCGCCGACTGCGCGCGGCTCGTCGGTGTTCGTGCTGTCCGAAAAAGGCGCAAGCTCGAGCGCGGCGCGCTGGCTGGCGAACGACCAGAACAAGGCCGACCTGATCGGCGGCGCCAACCTGACCGGCACCAGCGACAAACACCTGGCGAGCGTGCTGTTCGACCTGTCGACCACGGCCCAGATCAATGACAGCCTCAAGCTCGGCAAGGCCGTGCTGAAGGAAATCGGCGGCATCAACCGCCTGCACAAGGCCTCGGTCGAGCAGGCGGGCTTTGCCGTGCTGAAGGCGCCGGACATCCCGTCCATCCTGGTCGAGACCGCCTTCATCTCGAACCCGCAGGAAGAAGCGCGCCTGAACGACGACGGCTACCAGAACCAGCTGGCCAATGCGATCACGAACGGCATCCGCCGCTATTTCGCCGATAATCCGCCCATGGCCAAGAGCCGCCAGACCTGAGCCAGACACCATCATGGAAAACATCACCTTCGGGCAACTGCCCGCGATTCGCATCACGGCGCCGGACGGCGCCTGCGCCGTCGTCACCCTGTATGGCGGCCACCTGGTGTCGTGGCACGGCGCCGATGGCGGCGAGCGCATGTTCCTCAGCAGCCGCTCGGCGCTGGACGGCAGCCGCGCGATCCGTGGCGGCGTGCCCGTCATCTTTCCCCAGTTCGCCGAACGCGGCGACGGCATGCGCCATGGCTTCGCGCGGGTCAGCACCTGGCGCCTGGAACGGCACGGCGTCGAGGGGGATGCGGCGTGGGCGGAGTTCGGCCTGAACGAGACCGACCTGGCGCCGGCAACGGCCGCGGCCTGGCCGCATCGCTTCGCGCTGACGCTGCGCGTAAGCGTGCGCGCCAACGCGCTGGAGATGGCGTTCAGCGTGCGCAACACGGGCACCGCGCCCTTCCCGTTCGCGGCGGCGCTGCATACCTATCACCTGGTGCCGCACCTGGCGGACGTGCGCATCGAAGGGCTCGAGGCGGGCACGCTGTCCATCGCGGACAAGCTCGACGTGGTCTATGAAAATGTTGCCGGCAACATCACCCTGGGCACCTGGGCGCGCGTCCTGACGCTGGAACAGGAAGGCTTCCGGGACGCCGTGGTATGGAATCCGGGCGCCGCGGACACGGCCGCGCTGGCCGACATGCAAGACGACGAGTACCAGCGCTTCGTGTGCATCGAGCCGGCGCACTTGAGCCCGGTCGAGCTGGCGCCGGACGCGCTGTGGGAAGGCCGTTACCGCATTTCCTGACGTTCCCGCCCGGATCATGAAAAACGCGCCTCGGCGCGTAATGCCGTCAAGTTAAGTTGCTGAGCTAGCCGTCAACTACGTCGTCCCCGCGCAGGCGGGGACCCAAGTTCTGCAAACGTCGTCGAAACGCTTGCAAGATTGGGTCCCCACCTGCGTGGGGACGACGTTTTTACGCTAACTCAAGAAGACTTTCGCCTTCACTTAACGACGTTACGCCCCGGCGCGTTCGTTGTTTACATCGATTCCTTGACCATCCGCCCATTGCCCGGCTGCACAGGCCGCGAATTGAACGGATACAGGCGCGAGAACAAGGCCATCTGCTGGGGTGACGCCGTCATCGGCTGCTTCATCACCAGCCACAGCACGTTCTCGGTGCATGGCGGCTCGCTTAGCGAACCCATGTACGTGAAGTAGTCGCGCCGCGCCGGCAGGATCTCGCTTACGTCGAGCACGATCGACGGCGTCACCATCATGTGCTTTTCCAGCGGCAGGTTGTTCCACACGGTCTGGATCAGCGGATTGGCATCGCCGCGCTCGAGCAGCACCGCCAGGATGGCGATCTTGTTGTCATAGCTCTTGTGCACGAGATGCACGACCATTTCGGTGCCCTTGCCGTTGATGCGCTCTTCGCCCGGGCGATGGAAGTGGAATTGCTGCAGCTCGTAGGTAGTCCCGCCCACGCTCAGGAAGTTCCCGCCGGCGACGTTCACCTGGATCGTATGGCCATTGTCGATCTCGTTGAACGAGCTCGGGTGGTAGTCGAACGTGATCTGCTCCAGATCGACCTTGATGCCGTCGCGCAGGTCGATCGGCGACTGGCGGTTGCCGGCATTGCAGGCCGCCCAGCCGGTATTGATCTTCGACCAGTTCTCCGGTCCGAACTCGCCCTCATAGGTCCAGTGGGTGCCGGTCCTGGGCTTCGCGGCTTGGATGGCGGCGGCGGCGGCGGCTTCCTTCTTGCGGCGGGCGTCAAGCGCGCGGCGGGCGCGTGCGGCGTCCTCGGCGCGCAGGGCTTGCCTGGCGCGCAACTCGGCCAGTTTTTCGGCGATGCGGACCGACAGGTCGACTTCCGCATCGGCTTCGGTTTTTGCGGCAGCCGCCGGGGCGACCCCGGCCGGCCGCAGGTTCGGCTTGATCGAGGCGATCGCCGCGGGCTTGGTCGGGGCGGCATCGTTCGCCTGCGCCATGGCCGCGATCAGGCTCAGGCTCAGCGCGAATAGTGCGATCAGGTTACGCATGGGTGTCCAGATAGTGGGCTTACCCTATCCTTATCGGACCCGGCGCAGCTAACTTGAGTGCGCTGCAACAACAAAAGGCGCTGCATTAGCGCCTTTTGCCACCATATTTACATCAATTGTCAACTACGCTGCAGCAGGCGTCGGCACGCTTGTACAGACCGCCGATCGCCAGCGGCCGCGCTCACGCCTAGCGGCACGATCCCGGTCAGGTGTTCCCGGATGACTGACATCATCGCCCTCTCCTCTCCGCCAAGAGGTTCTTGCCTTTCGAACGGCCGCGCATCGCCCTGGACTACAATTGTCCGGACATCAATAAGAAGCGGAGTAGACATGCAGGCAATGACCACGATCCAGACACTCGCCGCCACCGCACTCCTTGCGCTGTTTTCCCTGCCCGCCAGCGGCGCCGCCGCGGCGCCGGCCAGGTCCGGCAAGGAATTGCCGCCCAAGCCCTCGGTGGCGGACGTGGTCAAGGCCTCCACGCCAGCCGACTGGCGCCCACTCGATCCGGAAAACACGCTGTACATGGAACTGCCGGCCGGCCGCGTGGTCATGGAACTGGCCCCGAACTTCGCGCCGAAGGCGGCCGCGAACATCCGCGCGCTGGTGCGCGAACGCTATTTCGACGGCTTGTGGATCATGCGCGCGCAAGATGGCTTCGTGGTGCAATGGGGCGACCCCGACGAAGACACGCCGCGCCCGTTCAAGGCCGCCAGGACGGTGGACGCCGAATTCACCGTGCCCGCCAGGGGCACCGGCCGGTTCACGCTGCTGAAGGAGCGCGACGTCTATGCGCCGCAGGTGGGCCACGTGAACGGCTTTCCGGCGGCGCGCGACCCGAAGGCCGGCCAGGCCTGGCTGCCGCACTGCTACGCGATGGTCGGCGTGGCGCGCGACGAGGCGTCCAATACGGGCAACGGTTCGCAGCTGTACGCCGTGATCGGCCACGCGCCGCGCCACCTGGACCGCAACATCACCGTGGTCGGCCGCGTCGTGTCCGGCATGCCGCTGCTCACGGTGATGCCGCGCGGGACCGGCGCCGCCGGCTTTTATGACAAGGCCGAGCAACGCACGCCGATCGCCAGCGTACGCCTGGCGGCCGATGTCACGCCGCATGAGCGCAGCCGGCTCGAGGTGATGCGCACCGAAAGCGCCGCCTTCCAGGCCGTGATCGAGGCCCAGCGCAACCGCGGCGGCCCGTGGACCAAGGTCGCGGCCGGCGCCATCGACCTGTGCAATGTGCCGATTCCCGTGCGCGAACGGCAATAGGCCGATCCGGGGCGGCGATTCCGGACCGTGAACGCGCGATATAATCGGGGCATGAACGCCCCAGCCCCGACCCACCGCCCCATCCAGCAGCTCCCCGACCAGCTCATCTCGCAGATCGCCGCCGGCGAAGTGGTCGAGCGGCCATCGGCCGTCGTCAAGGAACTGCTGGAAAACGCACTCGACGCCGGCGCGACCCAGATCACCGTGCGCCTCGAAGAAGGCGGGGTCAAGCGCATCGCGATCACCGACAACGGCCGCGGCATCGCGCCGGAGCAACTGCCGCTGGCGCTGGCGCGCCACGCGACCTCCAAGATCGCTTCGCTGCACGACCTCGAGAACGTGGGCACCCTGGGCTTTCGCGGCGAGGCGCTGGCCTCGATCGCCTCGGTGGCCGCGGTGCGCATCACCTCGCGTACGCCGGACGCGGCCCACGCCTGGGAAATCGTCGGCTCGCACGAAGGCACGGTCGCTCCTTCCTCGGGGGCCTGCGGCACCACGATCGACGTGCAGGACCTGTATTTCAATACGCCGGCGCGCCGCAAGTTCCTGAAATCCGAACAGACCGAATACGGCCACTGCGCCGAAGTCGTGCGCCGCATCGCGCTGGCGCGTCCCGACGTGTCGTTCAGCCTGTCGCACAACGGCCGCACGATCGACCACTGGAACGTGAGCGAAGCGGCCAAGCGCAGCGCCCACATCCTCGGCAGCGATTTCGCCGAGGCGCGCCTGGCGCTGGACGAATCGGCCGGTCCGCTGCACCTGCACGGCTACGTCGGCCTGCCGACCGCCTCCAAGGCGCGCGCCGACGGCCAGTTCTTCTACGTGAACGGGCGCTTCGTGCGGGACAAGGTGCTGGTGCATGCGGTGCGCGCCGCCTACCAGGACGTGCTGCACGGCGACCGCTTCCCCTCGTACGTGCTGTCGCTGGACCTCGATCCGGCGCTGGTCGACGTCAACGTCCACCCATCGAAGATCGAGGTGCGCTTCCGCGACAGCCGCGCGGTGCACCAGTTCGTGTTCCACGCGGTGCAGCGCACGCTGGCCCAGACCTCGGCCACGGCGCACGGCAGCGTGCCGGCGCCGGTCACGGCGGCCGAGGTGCGGCCCAGCGGCACGCCATTGTGGCAACTGTCCGAGTCGCCGTCGCGGCCGCAGATGCGGCCGCACGAGCAGACCTCGTTCGGGTCGCAGTTGTCTACGCAGTTGTCCACCTTCTCGCCGTCGCCGTATCCGGCCGGCAGCCGCTGGGACGATCCATCGACCAGCGGCGGCGTGGCGCAGCGCACCGAGGCGTATGGCGCGCTGTTCAGGTCGGATGCGGCGACGACGTCCGCGCCGACAGGCGCCCCGCTGGAGGTGCCGCTCTCGGCGTCGGACCGCCCGCTGTCGAACGACGACTTCCCGCTCGGCTTCGCGCTGGCCCAGCTGCACGGCATCTACATCCTGGCCCAGAACACGCGCGGCCTGGTGCTGGTCGACATGCATGCTGCCCATGAGCGCATTCTCTACGAGCAGATCAAGAACGCGCTCGACGCCCAGGCCCAGGGCCAGGAAATGCAAGTGCAGTCGATGCTGATCCCGGTGACCTTCTACGCCGACGCGGTCGAAGTCGCGACCGCGACCGAGCACCAGGACACCCTGAAGACGCTCGGCTTCGACATCGCCGCGCTGTCGCCGACCACCCTCGCCGTGCGCAGCGTGCCGACCCTGCTCAAGAACGCCGACGCCCAGACGCTGGCGCGCGACGTGCTGCGCGACGTGCGCGAATACGGCGGCTCGCGCGTGCTGATCGAGCGCCGCAACGAGCTGCTCGGCACCCTCGCCTGCCACACGGCGGTGCGCGCCAACCGCATCCTGGCCGTGCCCGAAATGAACGCGCTGCTGCGCCAGATGGAAAGCACCGAACGCGCCGACCAGTGCAACCACGGCCGCCCCACCTGGGTCCAGCTCGAGATCGCCGCGCTCGATAAACTGTTCTTGCGCGGCCAATGATGAACGAGACGAAAAAGCCGATGGCCGTGGCCATCATGGGCCCGACCGCGTCCGGCAAGACCGCGTGCGCCCTGCGCATCGCGCAGACCCGCCCCGTCGAGATCATCTCGGTCGATTCGGCCCTGGTGTATCGCGGGATGGACATCGGCACCGCCAAGCCCCAGCCTTGCGAGCTGGCCGCCGTGCCGCATCACCTGATCGACATCCTCGACCCGCTCGAGGCGTATTCGGTGGCGCAGTTCCGCGACGACACCATCCGCCTGGTGGGTGAGATCACGGCGCGCGGCAGGCTGCCGCTGCTGGTGGGCGGCACGATGATGTATTTCAAGGGACTGGTCGACGGCCTGGACGACCTGCCGACGGCCGATCCGCAGGTGCGCGCCGCGCTCGACGCCGAGGCCGCGCGCATCGGCTGGCCCGGCATGCACGACAAGCTGCGCGCGGTCGATCCGGCGACCGCCGCGCGCCTGGCGCCGAACGACGCCCAGCGCATCAACCGCGCGCTGGAAATCCATGCCCTGTCCGGCCAGCCGATGTCGGCCCTGCTGGCAAAGCGTGCCAAGCCCGCGCTGCCGTTCGATCTGGTGTCGTTTGGCCTCGAGACCGACGACCGCGCCGTGCTGCACCGGCGCATCGCGCTGCGCTTCGACCAGATGCTGGGCGAGGGCGACGAACAGGGCCTGGTGGCCGAAGTCGCGCGCCTGCGCGCGCGTGGCGACCTGTCGCCGGCGCTGCCGTCGATCCGCTGCGTCGGCTATCGCCAGGCCTGGGACTACCTGGACGGCAATATCAGTCGCGCCGAACTGCGTGAGCTGGGCATCATCGCCACCCGCCAGCTGGCCAAGCGCCAGATCACCTGGCTGCGCGCGATGCCGGACCGGATCGTGATCGATTGCCTGGGGCCCGATCCGGCGCAGGCGATGCTCGACCACCTCGAAGCATTGGATAAATGACATCGGCGCGACATTTTTGCGCGCAGAACACGCCACGATCTTGACAGGCAACCGGTCGCGCCCGATAATATTGGTCGTTGCGGTGATATAGCTCAGCTGGTTAGAGCACAGCACTCATAATGCTGGGGTCGGTGGTTCAAGTCCACCTATCACCACCAAGAATTCCAGGCGAATGGCTTGGCTCTTCAACGAGTCAAGCCATTTTTGCTTTTGCCTGCTTTTGTCAGTTTCGGTGATATAGCTCAGCTGGTTAGAGCACAGCACTCATAATGCTGGGGTCGGTGGTTCAAGTCCACCTATCACCACCACGCTACGCACAACGGCCCGGTTCTCGCGAACCGGGCCGTTGTTGTTTCCACGCCAAGATTCAGTGCTTCTTGCCGCCGCCCGAGATCTTGTTCTCGGTGGCCCAGGCGCGGCGCTCGGCTTCCTTCTTGCCGACACCCTTCTTCTCATAGCCTTCCTCGATGTGCTTGACCTGGCGCTTCTGCTTGTCGGTGTACGACGACTTGTCACCCTGGGGCATGATGTTCTCCTTTCGACACAAGAGCGCCCAGCGTACGCCGCCGGCGCGCTGCGATTCGTGCGCTACCCCACGCTCGCGCGCGGTCTACTCAGCCTTATGCCACTCGCCGTCCGGCGCGTGTTCGTCGAGCGCATAGTCGCCGCGCGCCAGCGCTTCGAGCACCGAATACGCCTGCTGCACGTGCACGGCATCGACCAGCAGGCGCACGCCGCCCAGGGCCGGCGCCAGCAGCAGGTCGGTCTGCATCAAATGCGCATCGGCCAGCATGGCGGGGATGCCCGACGCCTCGAGGCAGCCCTGGGCCAGGTTGGCGTCCAGCGGGATCATGTAGCGCGCCAGCACGTACAGGTCGCGCTCGGGGATGCGCTCTACCTCTGGGTGGGCGGCGAGCCAGTCGTTCAGTGCGAGCGTGTGCATGGTAAAGGCCTTCAGTTCAGGAGCGCGGGCAGGTGGGACAGCAGGTACAAGGTCACGCCGATCATGCCGCCCACGATGGTGCCGTTGATGCGGATGTACTGCAAATCCTTGCCGATATTGAGTTCGATCTGGGCCGACATCTCGCGGTCGTCCCATTGCTTGACGGTGTCGGCGATGTGGCGCGTCAGGAAGCCCGCGAACTCGGGGGCCACGCCGCGCGCGGCCGCTTCCAGGTTCTCGCGCAGCGACTGGCGCAAGGCCGGGTCTTCGCTGAGCACCTTGCCGATCCAGGCGCCCATGGCGACGATGCGCCGGCGCAGGTTGGAATCGGCGCTTTCCAGGTCGCGCTTGAGCCAGGCCTTCAGCTCGGCCCACAGCGAACCGAGATAGGCGTTGAGGGTCTCGTCCTCGAGCAGGTAGCGCTTGACGTCGTCGGCTTTGGCCAGGAAAGCGGGATCGGTTTTCAGGCGCTCGATGAAGCCGGCCACGTAGTCGTCGAAGCGGTGGCGCAGCGGGTGCTCGGGATCGGCCGCCACCTTGCCCAGCACACCGGCGGCCAGGCGCACGGCGATGTCGGCGCCCTTGCGGCCGATGAGGTCCGAGGGCAGCATCTTTTCGATGAAGGCGTAATCCTCCTTGAGCCAATCGACGATGCCCTGGACGATGTAGTCTTGCGTATCCGTGTTGTCCAGCAGCCGCGCCAGTTGCCGGATGCCTTCGTCGAGCAGTTCCTGGTGGCGCCGGCCGCGGGTCAGGCTCTCGAGGATGGCGCCGCTCGACTTCGACAGGTCGACGCTCTTGACCATCGTGTGCACGCCGCGGCGGATGAAGTTCTGCACCGCCGCGTCCTCGATGAAGTCGAGCATGAAGGTGGCGGCGCGCACCAGGTGGGCGCCCATCAACTCGGTATTGGCCGGCTTGACCAGCCACTCGGCCACCTTCTGCACCGGATCGTGGCGCCGGATCAGGCCAACGATGGAATCGGTATCGAGGAATTTCTCGCGCACGAACAGGGCCAGGTTGTCGGCGATCTTGTCCTTGTTGTTGGGGATGATGGCGGTATGCCGCGACACGATCGGGATCGGCACGCGCCGGAACAAGGCCACCACCGCGAACCAGTCGGCCAGCGCGCCGACCATGGCCGCTTCGGAAAAGGCGCGCAGCAGGCCGGTCCACCAGGTGTACGGCAGCAGCAGGCTGAGCACGAACAGCACGGCCGCGCCCACGAAGAAGCCGAGGGCGATCCGTTTGGAACGGCGCAGTTCATCCTGTTTTTCCATGCAACGCTGGCTCGGTAGTAGCAATATGCCGATGCTATCGCACTTCGCGCGCGGACGACGCGCCGGCGGCGCCAACATCGCGCCGTTGGCGGCTCCTGATGTTTTTACAGCCCGCACATACTGCTGACTTATACTGAACACCTTCCAACCCGATCCAGAACCGCCCCTGCATGCACCACGAATTAACCCTCATCACCACGATTGCCGCCGCACTCGGCTTCGGCCTGATGTTCGGCATGCTGGCCGTGCGCCTCAAGCTGCCGGCGCTGGTCGGCTACCTGGCCGCCGGCGTCTTCATCGGCCCCGCCACGCCGGGCTTCGTGGCGGACATCGGCCTGGCTTCGCAACTGGCGGAGATCGGCGTCATGCTGCTGATGTTCGGGGTGGGCTTGCATTTCTCGCTGAAGGACTTGCTCGACGTGCGCCGCATCGCCCTGCCCGGCGCCCTGCTGCAGATCGGCGTGGCCACCGGGATGGGGATGGCGCTGGCGTGGTGGTGGGGCTGGAGCCTGGGCGCCGGCATCGTGTTTGGCCTGGCGCTGTCGGTGGCGAGCACCGTGGTGCTGCTGCGCGCGCTGGAGGCGCGCGGCGTGCTCGACTCGATGAACGGCCGCATCGCGGTGGGCTGGCTGGTGGTCGAGGACCTCGTGATGGTGCTGGTGCTGGTGATGCTGCCGGCGCTCGCCGGGCCGCTCGGCGGCAAGGGCGATGCCGGGCTCGATCTGTGGCCGGCGCTGGGCATGACCCTGCTGCAGGTGGGCGGCTTCATCGCCTTCATGCTGATCGTCGGGCGCAAGGTCTTTCCGTGGTTCCTGTGGCGCGTGGCCAGGACCGCCTCGCGCGAGCTGTTCACGCTGTCGGTGATCGCGGCGGCGGTCGGCATCGCCTATGCCTCGTCCAGCCTGTTCGGCGTGTCGTTCGCGCTGGGCGCCTTCTTTGCCGGCATGGTGCTGCGCGAATCGGAACTGAGCCACCGCGCGGCCGAGGAATCGCTGCCGCTGCGCGATGCGTTTTCAGTCCTGTTCTTCGTCTCGGTCGGGATGCTGTTCGATCCGATGGTGTTGATCGACAATCCGCTGTACGTGCTCGGCGTGGTGCTGGTGATCGTGGTGGGCAAGTCGCTCGCCGCCTTCATCCTGGTGCTGGCGCTGCGCTACCCGCTCAATACCGCGCTGACGGTGTCGGCCAGCCTGGCGCAGATCGGCGAGTTCTCTTTCATCCTGGCGGCGCTGGGCATGCAGCTCGGGCTGCTGCCGGAACTCGGGCAGAACCTGATCCTCGCCGGCGCCATCATCTCGATCGCCTTCAATCCGCTGGTGTTCTCGACGATCGAGCCGGCCCAGCGCTGGCTGGGCAAGCAACATCACCTGATGCACCTGGCGCGCAAGCTCGAGCGGCCCGCCGATCCGCTGGCGGAGCTGCCGATGACGACCTCGCGCGAAAAGCTCAGCAACCAGGTGGTGCTGGTGGGCTTCGGCCGGGTCGGGCACCGCATTGCCGAAGACCTGACGGCGCGCGGCATTCACTTCGTGCTCGCCGAGCAGCACCGCGAGCTGGTCGAGCAGGCGCGCGAGCGCGGGATTCCGGCAGTGGTGGGCAATGCGGCGGAACCGGCGGTGCTGATCCAGGCCCATATCCACAAGGCGGCGATGCTGGTGATCGCGACGCCGGACACCTTCGACGTGCGCAAGATGGTGGAGATTGCGAAGGCGCTCAATCCGTCGATCCGCTGCGTGGTGCACACGCACAACGACAACGAAGCAGAATTGCTGCGGGCGGAAACGGGTGGACGGGTGTTCGTGGGGGAACAAGAGCTGGCCAGCAGCATGACGCGGCATGTGCTGGAGACGCTGCGCGAGCGACAGCGTGCTCCACACGAGCATTGACTCCACGGGGAGCTGCATGAGCATGATCCGCCCCCCACACGTTCCAGCGACCCTGCAAACAAAAAAACCCGTCCCGCTTGCGCGGGACGGGTTTCATCAAAACGGACTTGTCGATCAGGCGGCGACTTCTTCCTCGCACAAGGTCAGCTTGGCCGTCCGATGCCCATGCAGCTGCGGCATCAGGAGTTCGCTGCGCTCTTCCAGCAGCGCAAACACCTCGTCTTTGGACAGCACATACTGCTCCAGCAGCGTATCCTTGAGCGACTCCATCACCAGCTTGTAGTCGCGGATCGCATCGAGGGTGTAGCTGTACAGCGCATCCGCCTTTTCTTCCACCAGGCGCACGGTGTGCTCGCCGCTGGCTTCCTGCTGCAGCTGGCTGTAATCGATCTTCGAGCGCGAATACATCGACAGGCGGCTCACCATCAGGTTCAGCATCTTGGTGATCTTCTCGATGTCGTTCTGGCTGCCGACCGAAATGCCGCGCGCGCCATAGAACATCTCTTCGGCCGCCACGCCGCCATACAGGCCGACCACGTCACGCTCCAGTTCTTCGAGGGTGCGCAGCGACATGTCTTCGCCCGACTGCAGCACGTAACCCAGCGCGCCGATCTTCGACACCGCTTCGGTGCTGATCTTGAGCAGGTGCGACTTCTCCTTCACTTCGGCCAGGCTGAGCCCGGCGCGCAGATACGGATCGATCTGCATGAAGAAGTGCCCCAGCTCGTGCAGGGCGATGCGCTCGCGCTGCTTGTGCTTGTCAAGCGTCGTCGCGCGGTCGGTGAGGCCAATGGTGGCGCGCTCATAGGCGCGGAACATCAGGTTGGTGTTGATGATCGTCTTTTCCTGGATCGACAGCATGCTGGCGCGCTCGACCACGGTTTCCAGCAGCGCCGGGCTCAGGTTCTGGGTGATCTCGGCCACCTGGTCCAGGTTCAGGTCTTCCCAGTCGACCAGGCCATCTTTTTTACGCGCCAGGAAGCTGCGCAGCAGTTCGCGGCGCTCGGCCTTGTTCGGCAGGCGGAAATTGATCTTCACCGAAAAGCGGCGCAGCATCGCTTCGTCCATCTCGGTCGTGTTGTCGTCGAAGTTCGAGGCAACGATCCAGATCACGCCTTGCCCCTTGTCGCTCTTCACGCCGTCAAGCAGGCCCAGCATGGTGTTGGCGGTGTCGTCTTCCCATTTCTTTTCGCTGCGGCCACGCGGCATGAACAGGCTTTGCGCTTCATCCAGGAAAATGATGCACTTGCCCTTGGCGCAAGCCTTGCGGTACAGGGCGTTCAGGGCCTTCGAGCCGCCGCCGACGTAGCCCGACTCCAGCGCCGAACCCGAAGCCGAGATCATCGGCATGTCGAGGCGCTTGGCCAGGTAGCCCACCAGCTTGGTCTTGCCGGTGCCGGCAGGCCCGGTCAGCATCACGTTGAACGGCTTGTCGATATTGTGCGACTGGTAGACCTCGCGGTTGCGGATCATGTCTTCCAGGTGCAGCACTTCCTGCTTGATGTCGTCCATGCCGATCAGGTCGTCCAGGCTGCCCTTGAGCTTGTCCGGGGTGATCATCGATGCGCTCGTGCCCATGCCCGGGACGCCGAACTTCATCACGTACAGCACCAGCAGCACCAGGATGATCGGGAAGGCATTGCGCTTGAGGAAGTCGACGGTCTGGTCGAGCATGCTCACGCCCTCGTCCATCACCGCCTTGTGGCTGTCCAGGTAATCGTCCTTGGCGATCGAATACGGGATCGCGTTCTTGAGCAGCACTTCGCGCTCGAGCGACAGGTGCGAGGTGCTCGGCACCTTCACCACGTGCAGGCTCGCCGCGTCCTTGAACTTGTAAATGTAGCGCGGCGCCTCCGACAGCGGATGCGCGATCAAGAGGTAATCCAGGCGCGCTTTCTGCCCGGCCAGCGAGGTGATCTCGGCGATGTTCTGCGAGTGGATTACCGGGCTCGGGTCTTGCGGCACATCGGACTTGAAGATCGCCAGCGCCACCAGCGTGCCCAGCACGATGGCGGACAGGATGCGGACGTAGACGTTCTTGAAGGCTATCTGAAGTCGGGCAAAGTTGGGCATCTGTTTACTCGTCGAAAAGTGCGTCGTGCAAAAGTGGAACTGCTGTTGCCGCATCGCGAAAGGCAGCGAATGCGGTGCCGGCCAGGGCCGGGGTTCAGACGTGTTGGTTGGGACGTTGCTGTGATGCCCGAAGGCAAGGGGATAAGGAGACTATACCTTCAAAAAAAACCGCAGTGAATACCTTGCGGATAAAAAAGTGTGGAATTTGAGGATAATGAAAAAGCTGATAACGGTTTTGATTATCCGAGTGACAGCAATAATGATGAATGTGCTAATCAAACATCGTTTGATTGCGAAATTCGCATTATCAATCCACCCACTTCTGCATTATATGAAGTACTAAGCGCTGTTTATTTACCACAGTCAACTTTTGCCTTGAGTGAGCGCAACATGCACGCATCTTTCAGCAAATATATGATTTCGTTCAACAACCCACCAACGCAACTGCGCGCGGTGAGGCCTGCGGATTTGCTATGCTGATCGGGTAGATGGCGACCGCGGATGAGGTTTCAACGCATCCAAAGCTTGGTGGCATTTAGCTTGTAAAGAGGAACGGCTATGAAAAGATATGTATTGACGGCGGCGCTGGCGGTCTTCCTCGGCAATCCGGCCCAAGCCGCTGTAATCGATGTTGCGCCCGACAATGGCCTCCAAGCCACTCCGACTCCGCAACGGGTGCACGACCTGGCGGTCACGGGCCACACGCATATCGTCACCCCACCATCTCACCTGTCCGAACTGCCCGAGCCGGAAGTGTTCGCGATGATGCTGGTCGGCCTGATCCTGATCGGCTACCGCGCCCGCCGGGACAGCAGCGACAAGTTCAGGTAGGCGCCCGACGGCGCCGGGCATGCCGCGCCGCGGCCGTCAGCACCCGGCCGGATGGTGGCACAGGCCGTGCAGCCTGGTGATCGTGCGCCAGTTGCGCGAGGTGGTGCCATCGCCCAGCCCCTTGCCCAGGGCGGCTGCGGCGGCGCTGTCGAGCACGCCTTCCGGGCACCACACATAGGCGGCGCGGCGGCCCATCGCCAGGGCCTCGGGCTGCCAGTCCTGGCCGCACAGGCAGGCCGCTACCTCGCGCTGCGGCTCGCCCACCAGCAGGAAGACGAACAGGCGCGCATGGTCGTCGGCCAGGTCGAGCAAGGGATTGTCGTCGATGATGTCGGCCAGCTCCTGGTGCTCGAGCACGAACACGCGCGCCCCCACGCCAAGACGCAGCACCATCGCTTCCTCGATCGCCTCCGCGGCCTGGCTGGATGGCACGGCGGCATCGAAGATCACATTGCCGCTGTTGAGCAGGCTGCGCACGCCGGTGTAGCCGAGGCTTTCGACCAGCTTGCGCAGGTCGGCCATGGCGATCCGTTTGGCGCTGCCCACATTTACGCCGCGCAACAAGGCAATGTAGCGTTGGCTGGTCATGCGGGCATGGTAACGTGGCGCGGACTATCGGTGCGCGCGTCTTGACGCGGTTGGCGGACGGGACAGACAAACGATCGCCGATGCTTACAGATATTCATCGGCGCCGGTGATAACATCGGCGCAGAATTGAATGGAGGTATTATGAGCGATGACCACACGATGGTTCCCGTGACCCAAGTAACGCCGGGCATGGTGCTCTCGGACGAGCTGCTGGACAATCATGGCCAGGTCCTGCTGGCCAAGGGCGCGATCCTCGGCGAGGCGACCATCGCCTCGCTGCAGCGTCACCATATCGAGGCGGTGCCGGTGGCGCGCGTCGAGGCGCACCGCGCGCCGGACGAGGCAGCGGTCGTTGCCCGGCTCGACCACCTGTTCCGCAAGCACGATCTTGAGGGTGACGACGACTGGGCCGGCAAGCTGCTGCGCCGCTACGTCGAGGACTACCGCCTGGAACGGCAGGTGGCGCCATGACGACGACCTTGGCGATCACCCTTGAACAGCTGGTCCAGGGCCTGGATGACCTTCCCTCGCTGCCCGCCGTCGTCATGGAACTGCTCGGCAGCATCGATCAGGAAGACATGGACATCTCGGTGCTGGCCAAAAAAGTGTCGGCCGACCAGGCGCTGACGGCGAAGACGTTGCGCCTGGCCAACTCGTCGGCCTTCGGGCTGCAGGTCAAGGCCACGACGATCCAGCAGGCCATGACGTTCCTGGGCTTTCAGGCCACGCGCAACCTGATCATGGCGGCGGCGATGACGGGATGCTTCCCGAGCGGACGCTGCCCCAGCTTCGACGACAAGGCTTTCTGGCGCCTGTCGATCGCCACCGCCGCCTGCGCGCGGGTGCTGGCGCGCCATATGCGCTTCAACCAGGATGTCGCGTTCACGGCCGGACTGCTGCACGGCATCGGCCGCCTGGTGCTGGTGACGCGCTATCCCGAGCAGTACGATGCCGTCCTGCGCGAACGCAACCGCCTCGATGGCGACCTGCTCGACACCGAACGGGCCATGCTGGGCGTTGACCACCTGCTGGCCGGCGCGGCGCTGGCCGAGCACTGGCAGTTCTCGGGCACGATGCAGCAGGCGATCGCCTTTTATCATGCGCCGGAAACGCCGGGAGCCGGCTTCCTGGCCACCATCGTCCACGTGGCCAATGCGGTCGCCCATGCGCTTGACCTGGCCGGCGACGCGGACGAGCTGGTGCCCGCCGTATCCAGCGTGGCCTGGACGGCGCTCGGTCTGCCTGAGGAAACATGGCTGCACGTGTTCCGCGAGACGGAACTGCAGTTCGAGGAAATGACAGCCATCCTGTTGGCCTAGGCCGCAGGACGGTGCACGATGAATCAGTAGGCTCGGATCCGGTGGACCGATCCGGTGCGGCGCCGCTGCTGCAATTGCAGCGTGGCGGCGCCGCACCCCGCCGATACCGAAGGCATGACAGATGCGGCTGTCATGCCCACGGCATCAGTGCGCATAATTGCCGGAGGTCTTGTTCGACGCTTCGCTGTTCTGCGCGCCCTGGCCTTGCGCCGGCTGGGCTTGCTGCTGGGCGGCAGCGGCTGCGGCCTGCGCCGCTTTCTCTTCTGGCTTCGGACGGCCCTGGGCATCCGACAGGCGGTATTTGGTGCGGCGATCGCCCATCAGGTCGCGCAGGTCGCGGATGCTCATGCCCGTCACTTCGTGCATGCGGATCAGCAGCGAGGCGCCGACCGGCAGACGATGGTGGCGGATCTTGCTGATGACGGGCGGCGCCACTTCCAGCATGCGCGACAGGGCGGCGTCGTTTTTCAGTTGCATTTTGCCGAGCAGGATGTCCAACAGGTGGTTCGGGTTGTAACTTTCCTGCGAAGATAGAGCGTGATGTTGTTGTGCCATGATAATTACCTCACGAGTTTGGTTAAAATAGTTCCTTTACGAACTTTTGTTAAAGACTACCTATCGTCAACATAAGTTCCCGGAACTTGTTCAAGGGATTAAACAGCCCTAATCTGAACGTTCCCTTAAGAATTCCGGCCCATAGTGCTCCATGTTTCTTTCCACATGCGCACTTGTCTTTCAAACAAATTATCTGTCGCATACGCAGGTACGATGACGAACGGGCGCATGTGACTCCTTGTCGGAAATCAAGCTATCGTGTGGAAAGCTTGTCACGTTTGCATTTCAGCACATGGGGCTCAATTGTGGCGCACGCAAGAGATTTCTTGGATAAATTTTGTAAATCGGAATCCAGCCAGAAGTCATTGATTTACATAAGGAAACACTTCATGACAGCAAGGCTATATGTCGTGAACAATAAAGTATGTTCGCCAGCGGATATTTAACAATCTAAGCATAAACACAATTACTTTAGGTAAAGAAATTACCCATTCCGCGCGGCATTAAAGTGGCCACACCGGTGGCCGATAGGGTCCGTGCCGAATTACGGTAAACTAGCCCGATCCCGCCGCGCCTTGTCGATGCAGCGCTCGCCCCCAACTAGCAATTCCATGCAAAAAAAAGTATTCATCAAAACCTTCGGCTGCCAGATGAACGAGTACGACTCGGACAAGATGGTCGATGTGCTCGGCGCCTCGGACGGACTGGTGCGCACCGACACGCCGGAAGACGCGGATGTGATCCTGTTTAATACCTGCTCGATCCGCGAAAAATCGCAAGAAAAAGTGTTCTCCGACTTGGGGCGCATCAAGGAACTCAAGCGCCTGAAGCCCGAGCTGGTCATCGGCGTCGGCGGCTGCGTCGCGTCGCAGGAAGGCGACGCCATCGTCAAGCGCGCACCCTATGTCGACGTAGTGTTCGGCCCGCAAACCCTGCACCGCCTGCCCCAGCTGATCCGGGACCGGCGCCAGTCGGGCAAGGCCCAGGTCGACATCAGCTTCCCCGAGATCGAAAAATTCGACTTCTTGCCACCAGCCAAGGTCGAAGGACCGGTCGCCTACGTCTCGATCATGGAAGGCTGCAGCAAGTATTGCAGCTACTGCGTGGTGCCCTATACGCGCGGCGAGGAAGTCTCGCGCCGCTTCGAGGACGTGCTGACCGAAGTCGCCGGCCTCGCCGCCCAGGGTGTCAAGGAGATCATGTTGCTGGGCCAGAACGTGAACGCCTTCCGCGGCGCCATGGAGAGCGGTGACACCGCCGACTTCGCCCTGCTGCTGGAATACATTGCCGAGATTCCCGGCATCGAACGCCTGCGCTTCGTCACCAGCCATCCAAAGGAATTCAGCCAGCGCCTGATCGACGCCTATGCCAGGATCCCGCAACTGGTCAGCCACCTGTACCTGCCGGTGCAGCACGGCTCCGACCGCGTGCTGGGCGCCATGAAGCGCGGCTATACCGGCCTCGAATACAAGTCGATCATCCGCCGCCTGCGCGCGGTGCGGCCCGACATGACCTTCTCGTCCGACTTCATCGTCGGTTTCCCGGGCGAGACCGAGGCCGACTTCGAGGCCATGATGAAGCTGGTCGCGGACGTGGACTTCGACAACAGCTTCAGTTTCATCTTCAGCAAGCGTCCCGGCACGCCGGCCGCGAACCTGGAAGACGACACGCCGCACGAGGTCAAGCTGGCGCGCCTGCAGCGCCTGCAAGCCCTGATCGACACCAACACCCGCAAGCACAGCGCCGCCATGGTCGGCACCGTGCAGCGGGTGCTGGTCGAAGGCGTCGCCAAGAAGGACGCCACCCAGTTGCAGGGCCGCGCCGAGAACAACCGCGTGGTCCTATTCCCGATGAATCCGCTGGACTCGACGAACGTCGCGCTGATCGGCCAGCTGGCCGACCTGCGCATCGTCGCCAGCCACGATTACTATTTGCGCGGCGAACTCGTCGCCAACCTCGATACGTTAGCCAAAGCCAGTTGAAAACACAGCCAACCCTGCCCTCGTACTTCATTCCCGAGCCGCTCGACAATACGCGGCTGGCCCACCTGTGCGGTCCGCTCGATGAAAACCTGCGCCAGATCTCGGCCGCGCTCGACGTCACGATTTTCCGCCGCGGCGAGAAATTCATCGTCAGCGGCGCCAATGCCGGACGCGCCGTCGAATTGCTGGAACGCTTCTATGCGGTTGCCAACAAGGTCGTGCCGATCGAAGAGGTGCAACTGGCCCTGGTCGAGCAGCGCGCGGGCCTGAAGCCGCGCGCCGCCGACCCCGATGCCGCCCCGGACGCCAGGGCCGACGCGCCGCAAGACGCCGACGCCGGCGACGT
Source organism: Massilia sp. UYP34 (assembly GCF_056279385.1). Classification (NCBI taxonomy): domain Bacteria; kingdom Pseudomonadati; phylum Pseudomonadota; class Betaproteobacteria; order Burkholderiales; family Oxalobacteraceae; genus Massilia; species Massilia sp. UYP34. Next base: position 63,310 of record NZ_JBWBRF010000004.1, read on the forward strand.
GCCCGAGAGCCTCGAAAGCCCGCTCCTCAAGACGCGCCGCAGCGACCTGCGCGGCCGCACGCCGCACCAGATCCAGTACCTGAACGCGGTGCTGAACCACGACATCAGCTTCGGCATCGGTCCGGCCGGCACCGGCAAGACCTATCTGGCCGTGGCCTGCGCCGTCGACGCCCTCGAGCGCGACGCCGTCAAGCGCATCATCCTGACCCGTCCCGCCGTCGAGGCCGGCGAGCGCCTGGGCTTCCTGCCGGGCGACCTGGCGCAGAAGGTCGATCCCTACCTGCGTCCCCTGTACGACGCGCTGTACGACCTGCTGGGCTTTGACCGCACCCAGAAGCTGTTCGAAAAGCAGGTGATCGAGATCGCGCCGCTGGCCTATATGCGCGGCCGCACCCTGAACCACGCTTTCGTGATCCTGGACGAAGCCCAGAACACGACCGTCGAGCAAATGAAGATGTTCCTGACCCGGATCGGCTTCGGCAGCAAGGCCGTCGTCACCGGCGACGTGACGCAGGTCGACCTGCACAAGACCCAGCGCAGCGGCCTGGTCGACGCCATGCACGTGCTGAAGGACGTGCGCGGCATCGCCTTCACCCAGTTCTCGAGCGCCGACGTGGTGCGCCACCCGCTGGTGGCGCGCATCATCGACGCGTATGACAAGGATATGTCCGTCCAGGAATTGGGCGCCCTCCCCAAACCGATCCCGGTGAAACATGCAAGAAAAAAAATATCCACTTGAGCTGGAATTCCAGTTCGCCGACCCCCGCCTGGAAAGCGAGATCACCGAAGCCAAGCTGCGGCGCTGGGTCGAAGAGGCCCTGCTCGGCCCGGCCGAGCTGACCATCCGCTTCGTCGATCTCGATGAAGGCCGGGCCCTGAACAAGGCCTACCGCGGCAAGGACTACGCCACCAACGTCCTCACCTTCGCCTACAACGAAGAAGAGGAGCTGGGCGAGGACGACCCGACCCGCGCCGACATCGTGCTGTGCACCGACGTGCTGCAGCGCGAGGCCGACGAGCAGGGCAAGACGGTCGAGGAACACACGGCCCATCTGGTCGTGCACGGCGTGCTGCACGCCCAGGGCTGGGACCATGAAAACGACGACGACGCCGAAGAAATGGAGCAGTTCGAGCGCGACATCATGGAGGTGCTGGGCTTTCCCGATCCCTATGGCGAGTAGGATTGGCGGCAGTGCCGCCAATCCGGCGCAACAGCAGCACGCACCCGCGTGAATATCGGGTGCATTCCTTTTGGTGTATCCTACACCCCATTGTAACAACGGCTTCCCGCCAACTATGCCCGAGTATCCCAGTGACGTCCGCCCGGACGCCAAACCCCACAGGTCACTGCTGGAGCGGCTGACCGCCTTCATCTCCCCCGAGCCCGAAAATCGCGCAGAGCTCCTCGAAGTGCTGCACGATGCCCATGAACGCAACCTCCTCGACGCCGATGCGCTGTCAATGATCGAGGGCGTGTTCCAGGTGTCCGACCTGTCGGCGCGCGATATCATGGTTCCCCGTTCCCAGATGGACGTGATCGACATCACGAAACCGATCGAGGAATGGATGCCCTACGTGCTCGAAACCGCCCACTCGCGCTTTCCCGCCATCGAAGGCGAGCGCGACAAGGTGGTCGGCATCCTGCTGGCCAAGGATTTGTTGCGTTATTACGCAGAAGAATCTTTCGACGTGCGCACCAAATTGCGCCCGGCGGTCTTCATTCCCGAATCGAAACGCCTGAACGTGCTGCTGCGCGATTTTCGCGCCAACCACAACCACATGGCGATCGTGGTCGACGAGTATTCCGGCGTGGCCGGCCTGATCACGATCGAGGACGTGCTCGAGCAGATCGTCGGCGACATCGAGGACGAATACGATTTCGACGAAGAAGAAGACAACATCATCTCGATCCGCGAAGGCCAGCACGGCCCGCGCTGGCGCGTCAAGGCGCTGACCGAGATCGAGCAGTTCAACGAGGAGCTCGGGACCGAGCTGCCGGACACCGATGTCGACACCATCGGCGGCCTGATCGCCAGCCACCTGGGTCACATGCCGCACAAGGGCGAAGTGGTCGACCTGCACGGCCTGCGCTTCGAGGTGCTGCGCGCCGACGCACGCCAGATCCACGTCCTGCTGGTCGAACAGTTGCCATCCATCGAAGACGAACGCGACTGATGCTGCGCCGCTGGACCAAGACCGCGTCGGCGCCCGCGTCAAAGGCCGAATTGGCCGAACGCGCGGCGCAGCGCGGCGGCAAGCCCTCCGCGCTGCTGCTGTTCTTCGCCGTCCTGGCCGGCGCCTCCTCCATCCTCTCGTTCCAGCCTTATGGCTGGTGGCCGCTGCAATTGCTGCCGCTGGCCTGGTTCTTCTACCAGGTCGGCATGGGCAGTTCGGTCAAGCGCGCGACCCTGATCGGCTGGGCCTTCGGCTTCGGCTGGACGCTGGCCGGCGTGCACTGGCTGTACGTGTTCGGAACCCGCTTCGCCCATCTGCCGGCCGCGCTGGCGGTGGCGGGCCTGGTCCTGTTGTGCCTGTATATGGGCCTGTTCGGCGCCCTGACTGCCGGCGTGGCGAGCTGGCTGCGCAAGCGCTGGTCGCTGCCGGTGGCCGCTTTCCTGCTGCTGGTGCTGCCCACGTTGTGGGGCGTGTCCGAATGGCTGCGCGGCTGGGTGTTCACGGGCTTTCCGTGGGCCTCGTCGGGCTATGCCCACGACCTGGCGCCGCTGGCCGGCTTCGCGCCGCTGATCGGCGTGTACGGCATCGGGATCCTGGCCGGCGTCGGCGCCGGCTGCATCGCGATGCTCACCCAGCGCGCGCGCTGGCCGGCCATTGGATTACTGATGACCTTGATGCTGGCCGGCGAGGGCCTGCGCACGGTCGAATGGACCCAGGAAACCGGCCAGCCGATCAGCGTGCGCCTGCTTCAGGGCAATATCCCGCAAGACAGGAAATTCGATATGGAATTCCTGACCAGCATCGTGACACGCTACCAGACCATGATCACGGCGGCCCCGGCCGACCTGATCGCGACGCCGGAAACCGCCCTGCCCGTCTTCCCGCACAACTTGCCTGAAGGCTACCTGGACGGCCTGCAGCGCTATGCCACCGCCACCGGCAGCACGCTGGCGATCGGCATGCCGCTGTTCGACGGCCCGGAAAAGTACGGCAACAGCGTGATCGCGATGAGCCCCGCCCCCAGTCCGTATCGCTACGACAAGGCGCACCTGGTGCCGTTCGGCGAATTCATCCCGCCGGGCTTTCGCTGGTTCACCGACATGATGAACATCCCGCTGAACGACGCCACCCGCGGCGCCGCGCTGCAGGCGCCGTTCGCGGTGAAAGACCAGTGGGTGCTGCCGAATATCTGCTACGAAGACGTGTTCGGCGAAGAAATCGCCTACCAGCTGCGCAATGCGCAGCACCCGGCGACCCTGCTGCTGAACGTGTCGAACCTGTCGTGGTACGGCCAGTCGGTGGCCATCCCGCAGCACCTGCAGATCTCGCGCATGCGCACGCTGGAAACGGGCCGCCCGATGCTGCGCTCGACCAATGACGGCGCCACCGCCGTGATCGACCACCGCGGCAACATCACGCAGGTGCTGCCGTTCTATACCGACGGCGTCCTGAGCGCGACCGTGCGCGGCGCGACCGGCATGACGCCGTTCATCCGCCTCGGCAATGCGGCGTTCCTGATGCTGGGCGGCGTGATGCTGCTCGGCGCGTGGTTTGCAGGCCGCCGCTACCGTCTTAAATCGAATAGCTGAGTTGAAATCACCCCCCAGAGGGGCGCAAAAATTCAGTAGAATTAGTCATTTGGCAAACATACCGTGTTCGCGGCCCACCAGCCCCGGCCCCTTCGAGATGCTCACATTCCAACAAATCATCCTTACCCTGCAGTCCTACTGGGACAAGCAGGGCTGCGCACTGCTCCAGCCCTACGACATGGAAGTCGGCGCGGGCACCTTCCACACCGGCACCTTCCTGCGTGCGATCGGCCCGGAGCCGTGGCGCGCCGCCTATGTGCAGCCGTCACGCCGCCCGAAGGATGGCCGCTATGGCGAGAATCCGAACCGCCTGCAGCACTACTACCAGTACCAGGTGGCGCTGAAGCCGGCGCCCGAGAACATCCTCGATCTGTATCTCGGCTCGCTCGAAGCCCTTGGACTGGACCTCAAGAAGAATGACGTGCGCTTCGTCGAAGACGACTGGGAAAGCCCGACCCTGGGCGCCTGGGGCCTGGGTTGGGAAGTCTGGCTGAACGGCATGGAAGTGACCCAGTTCACCTATTTCCAGCAGGTCGGCGGCCTCGATTGCAAGCCGGTGCTGGGCGAGATCACGTATGGCATCGAGCGCCTGGCCATGTACCTGCAGGGCGTCGAGAACGTCTACGACCTGGTATGGACCGAGTGGGAAGAGAACGGAGTGAAGAAAAAGCTCTCCTACGGCGACGTCTTCCACCAGAACGAGGTCGAGCAGTCGACCTACAACTTCGAGCATTCGAACACCGAGATCCTGTTCCAGGCGTTCAACAACCACGAATCCGAAGCCAAGCGCCTGATCGAGCTGCAGCTGACCCTGCCGGCCTACGAGCAGATCATGAAGGCCTCGCACAGCTTCAACCTGCTGGACGCGCGCGGCGCGATCTCGGTGACCGAGCGCGCCGCCTACATCGGCCGCGTGCGCACCTTGTCGCGCCTGGTGGCGCAAGCCTATTACGATTCGCGCGAGAAGCTGGGCTTCCCCATGGTGGCGGCCGGCGAGGCCCTAACTGATCAAGAAAAAGCAGCCTGAAAAGAACAGAACAGACCATGAACCAAACACTCCTCGTCGAACTGCAGACCGAAGAACTGCCGCCGAAGGCGCTCGTCAAGCTGGGCGCGGCCTTCGCCGCCGGCATCGCGAACGGCCTGAAGGCCCGCGATTTCCTGGAAGCCGGCAGCAGCGTCACCACCCACGCCACCCCGCGCCGCCTGGCGGTCACGATCACCGATGTGCGCGGCACTTCGCCCGATAAATCGATCCGCGAGAAGGTGCTGCCTGTCTCCGTGGCCCTCGACAAGGAAGGCAATCCGAGCGCGCCGCTGGCCAAGAAGCTGGCCGCGCTGGGCTTTCCCGACCTCACCGTCGACCAGCTCGAGCGCGCCCAGGACGGCAAGGCCGAAAGCTTCTTCTACACCCATACCGCCGCCGGCAGCCCCCTTGCCGACGCCCTGCAGGACGTGCTGGCCGAGACGGTGGCCAAGCTGCCGATCCCGAAGGTCATGAGCTACCAGCGCCCGAGCGGCGACACCGTGCAGTTCGTGCGTCCGGTGCACCTCTTGACCGCGCTGCATGGCGAACAGGTGCTGCCGCTGTCCCTGCTTGGCTTGACCGCCGGCCGCACCACCATGGGCCACCGTTTCCTGTCGCACGGCGGTCCGATCACGATCGACCATGCCGACCACTACGCGCAAGTGCTGGAAGCCGAAGGCAAGGTGTTGTCCTCGCTTGACGCGCGCAAGGAAGGCATCCGCGCCCAGTTGCTCGACAAAGCGGGCAGCGACCAGGTCCTGATGCCCGAATCGCTGCTGGACGAAGTGGCGGCCCTGGTCGAGTGGCCGGTGGTCTATGAATGCCGCTTCGAGGAAGAATTCCTGGCCGTGCCGCAGGAATGCCTGATCCTCACCATGCAGACCAACCAGAAATACTTCGCGCTGACCGACGCCGAAGGCAAGCTGCGTTCGCGCTTCCTGATCGTGTCCAATATCGCGACCGACGACCCGACCGCCATCGTCGGCGGCAACGAACGCGTGGTGCGCCCGCGCCTGTCCGACGCCAAGTTCTTCTTCGAGCAGGACAAGAAGAAAACCCTCGAGTCGCGCCTGCCGCAGCTCGCGAACGTGGTCTACCACAACAAGCTGGGCTCGCAGGCCGAGCGCAGCGAGCGCATCACCAAGCTGGCGACCTATATCGCCACCCGCCTGGGCTTCGACGCGGCGCTGGCCGAGCGCGGCGCGCGCCTGTCCAAGGCCGACCTCCTGACCGACATGGTCGGCGAGTTCCCCGAGCTGCAAGGCATCATGGGCACGTATTACGCGCGCCACGATGGCGAGCATGATGAAGTCGCGCGCGCGGCGTCCGAGCACTACCAGCCGCGCTTCGCCGGCGACGCCCTTCCCGCCACCAATACGGGTCTCGCGGTCGCCCTGGCCGACAAGCTGGAAACCCTGGTCGGCATCTGGGCCATCGGCCTGCAGCCGACCGGCGAGAAGGATCCGTTCGCGCTGCGCCGCCACGCGCTGGGCATCATGCGCATGCTGGTCGAGAAGCGCCTGCCGCTGTCGATCGCCGACATGCTGGCCGACGCGGTGACCACCTTCGCCGACCAGCCTGCGTTCAAGGATCCGCGCCCTGAGGTGACGGCCTTCATGCTCGACCGCCTGCGCGGCATGCTGCGCGAGCGCGGCTTCTCGCCGAACGAGGTCGAGGCGGTGCTGGCCCAGAACCCGGACCGCGTCGACGACGTGGTGCAGCGCCTGGAAGCGGTGCAGGCCTTCGCGGCGCTGCCCGAGGCGGCCTCGCTGGCCGCCGCCAACAAGCGCATCACCAACATCCTCAAGAAGAACGAGGAAGCGATGCCGAAGGACGCCGTGGTCGACCCTGCCCTGCTGCAGGACCAGGCCGAGAAGGATCTGGCGGCCGCCGTCACCCGCGTGCAGCCGGAAGTCGACGCGGCCTTCGCCGCGGGCGACTTCAGCGGCACGCTCAAGACCCTGGCCCAGCTGCGCGACCAGGTCGACGCCTTCTTCAACGACGTGATGGTGATGGCCGACGACGTCACGCTGCGCAACAACCGCCTGGCCCTGCTGGCATCGCTGCATGGCATGATGAACCGCGTGGCCGACATCTCGAAGCTGGCGGCGTAAGATGGGCAGCGAGCGCGCCAAGGAAGAGCGGGTGATGAAGCTCATCATCCTCGACCGCGACGGGGTGATCAACCAGGATTCGCCGGACTTCATCAAGTCGCCGGCCGAATGGATCCCGATCCCCGGCTCGCTCGAAGCGATCGCCCGCCTGAACCAGGCGGGCTACCGGGTCGTGGTCGCGACCAACCAGTCGGGCATCGCGCGCGGCCTGTTCGACATCACGACCCTGAACGCCATCCACGCCAAGATGCATGCCGCGGCCCAGCTGGTGGGCGCCGACATCGACGCCATCTTCTTCTGCCCGCACGCGGCGATCGACGGCTGCGATTGCCGCAAGCCCAAGTCGGGCATGTTCGAAGAGATCGGCAAGCGCTTCAAGGTCAATCTCAAGGGCGTGCCCACCGTGGGCGACTCGCTGCGCGACCTGCAGGCGGGCTTCAACCGCGGCTGCGCGCCCTACCTGGTGCTGACCGGCAAAGGCGAGAAGACCCAGGCCACCGGCGGCCTGCCGCCCGGCACCCAGGTGTTCCCTGACCTGGCGGCGATGGTGACGGCCTTCCTCAAGCCGGGATTGCCATCGAGCGCCCCCTCTGGCACAACCGGCGCGCAGCCTGCATAATCAATAAAAAAATCCGCAGTCCAGTCCAGAACCAGATCGATTTGTCCGGAGCCCCTTTGCGTAACTTCAGTTTGTTCCTGCGTTCCCTGCTGTTCACGATCGTCATGATCGTCGCCACCGTCATCTGGGCCTGCCTCTGCTTCCTGGCGGCGCCGCTGTCGTACAACAAGCGCTTCTGGTTCACCTCGCGCTGGAACGTCTTCATCATCTGGTGCGCGCGCGTCATCTGCGGCATCCGCTACGAATTCAAGGGCTACGACAACCTGCCCGACGCGCCGGCCATCGTGCTCTCGAAACACCAGTCGGCATGGGAAACGATCTTCCTGCTGCCCAATCTCACGCGGCCGCTGGTCTACGTCTTCAAGAAGGAAATCCTGTACATCCCCTTCTTCGGCTGGGCCATGGGCTTGCTGCGCATGATCCCGATCGACCGCAAGCAGGGCAAGAATGCGTTCGGCGCCGTCGTGCGTCACGGGAAGCGCCGCCTGGCCGACGGCCAGTGGATCATCATGTTCCCCGAAGGCACCCGCATCCCGGTCGGCCAGAAAGGCAAGTACAAGAGCGGCGGCACACGCCTGGCTGTGGAAACCCAAGCGGTCGTGGTGCCGATCGCGCATAATTCGGGCGAGTGCTGGCCCAAGAATTCGTTCATCAAACGGCCCGGATTGATCACGGTTTCGATCGGCAAGCCGATCTCGCCCGAAGGCCATACCCCCGACAGTCTGATGCAAGAGGTAGAAAATTGGATAGAATCCGAAATGCGCGTCATTTCGCCCCACGCCTACAAAGGTGGTTGAGCGACGTTAGCGCCCAGATTCGTGAGTCGAGGCCCCAGACCATGGCCTCGACGAAGGTCGACGGGCATCAGCTGGAGTTGTTCGCGCAAGAGTTCTTCGCGGCGCTCAAGCCCTCCGACAGGCCTGCGCCGCCCGCGCAGCCGCTGTTCAAGGCGCCGCCGGCGCCGCCCCGCACCAAGCTTCCCTCGCCGCCCGTTGGCCCGCAAGACCCTCCCCTGAAACGCATTATTCTCGGCCACCACACGATCGAATACGCGCTGCGCCGATCAACGCGGCGTTCGATCGGCTTCACCATCGACGACGATGGCCTGCGCGTGACGGCGCCGCGCCGCGTGACGCTCGAGGAAATCGACAACGCCCTGCGCGCCAAGCAGCGCTGGATCGTCGCCAAGCTGCTCGAACGGGGCGAACGGCGCGACCAGCGCCAGGGGCGCTCGCCGGTCGAATGGAAGGATGGCGCGCGCCTGCCCTATCTGGGCGGCGACATCGTGCTGCGGCTCGAACAAGCGGCGCGCAGCCACTGCCGGTTCGACGCCGCCAGCAATGAATTGTGGATCGGGGTGGTGCCGGGACTGTCCGAATGGCAGCTCAAGGAAAGGGTGAAACTCTGGTTCCAGGCCGAGGCCAAGCGCCTGTTCCGCGAGCGCCTGGACCACTATGCGCCGCGGCTGGGCGTGTCCTACAGCAGCCTCACGCTGTCGTCGGCCGGCTCGCGCTGGGGTTCGTGCACGGTGGGCGGCAGCATTCGCCTGAACTGGCGCCTGATCCACTATCCATTGTCATTGATCGACTACGTGGTGGCGCACGAACTGGCCCACCTGCGCGAGATGAACCACAGCCCGGCGTTCTGGGCCACGGTGGGCGAGGTGTATCCGGATTACGACGGCGCGCGCCTGGCATTGCGCAAGCGCTCGCACGAGATGCCGGTGTTGTTCGAGGAGTGATTGGGTCCGGCGGACCAGATCATGCGTAGGGTCGGCAGGTCTCCTGCCGACGCGTTCAAACCACATCGGCGGGACAGGTAGATTTCAGCGCAAGGCCAGCTTGTGCCGCGCCGCCGCCAGCTCGCGCATGGCGGCCAGCTGCCCCTCGGACAGGCAACGGAATGGAATCGGCAAGGTGCCGCGCTTGAGCACCAGCATGAAGCCGCGCGAGTAGGTGCGCACGGCGGCCACGTCTTCCCAGTCGATCAGGGTCACGCCGCCGCTGGCGCGCACGATGCCGTGTTCGTCGATGGTGAATTCATAGGTGCGCCGCCCGCGTCCGAGCAGGACGAAGTTCAGGGCCGCGCTGAAGGTGCTTCTCAGGCGCAGGAGCAGACTGGCCGGCCAGCGCACGCGCCGGCGGCGGATCAGGAAGCCGCCATGCTGCCACATGAAACTGGTGTATTCGCCCAGCGAATAGCGCACGAAAAAATGCAGCGCGTCCAGCGGGAGCGTGCTGCCGCCGTGTGGCGATGTCGAGACTTCGGTCGGTACTGCGGTCATGATCGTCTCCAGCGCCTCTGTCGCCTGTTCCTGGACCAAAACCGACGTTGGGAAAACCGCGGGCCTGGCACGTTCGGCCGGCCTCGGGTGATTGAACGACAACATGGCGCGTCCCCTTTTGTTTTGTACCGTGCAGTTTGGAATGGTAACAAAACCTACCGGATATACCGTTGCACGAGTTCAACAGTGCGCAGGGTCGCCCCGCGGTGGCGGCGCGCGAAGGCCAGCGCCCTCTCCCCCATCGCCATCCGCGCCGCGCCGTCGCCCAGCAGGCGCACGGCCTGCGCCACCAGGGCGTCGGCGTTGGGCGCCCGCAGCGCGGCGCCATCGTCCACCGCTTCGGCCGTGGCGTCGAGGAAGTTGAACGTATGCTCGCCCACCAGCACCGGTTTACCCAGCGCGCAGGCCTCGATCAGGTTCTGGCCGCCAAGCGGCAGCAGGCTGCCGCCGATATAGGCGCAATCGCAGGCCGCGTAATAGGCGAACATCTCGCCCATCGAGTCGCCCAGCAGCACCTCGGCGCCGTCCACGCCGTGGTCCTGGTCGAGCTGCGAGCGCCGCGCCAGCGTGAATCCGCGCGCCGCGACCAGGGAAGCGACCTCGTCGAAGCGCTGCGGATGGCGCGGCACGATCGCCAGGAGCGCGCCGGCCGGCTTGCCGGGCATGCGCCGCCAGGCGTCGAGAATCAGCGCTTCCTCGCCCTCGCGCGTGCTGGCGCACAGGAATACGGGCCGTTCCGGGCCACCGGAACGGATACGGCTGCGCAACCAGTCGCCCTTTTCCAGCGCCGCCGGCGGCGGCGTCACGTCGAACTTGACGCTGCCGGTGACCACCACGTTCGGCGCGCCGAGCGAGCGGATACGTTCGGCGTCAACCTCGGTCTGGGCCGCGACCAGCGTGAAGCCGCGCGCCGCTTCCAGCATCACGGCGCCCGCCTTGCGGCCGCGCGCGAGGGACTTTTCGGACAGGCGGGCATTGGCCAGCACGGTCGGCACGCCCTGCAGCCGGCAGGCGCGGATCAGGTTGGGCCAGACCTCGGTTTCCATCAGGATGCAGGCGCGCGGGCGGTGGCGGCGCAGGAAGCGCCGCGTCATGCCGGCCGTGTCGTACGGCAGGTAGCTCTGGACCACGCGCTCGCCGTGGTGGGCGAACAGGGATTGGCCGGTGGCGCGTCCGGTCGGCGTCATATGGGTCAACAGGATGCGATAGTCGGGATAGGCGGCCAGGAGCGCATCGACCAGCGGCTCGGCCGCGCGCGTCTCGCCGACCGACACGGCGTGCACCATGATCGTGGGCCGCTCTCCCGGCGCCGGGCCGCCAAGGGCAAGGCGCTCGCCCCAGTGCGCGCGGTAGCCCGGCTCCTTGCGCCCGCGCCACCACAGGCGGCCCAGCACCACCGGCAGCGCCAGCCACCACAGGCCTGAATACAGCCTGCGGTTCATGCCGCTGCCAGCAGGCGGCGCGCGGCCGCCGCCACCTCGTCGACGGATGGCGGCGCGCCCAGGTCGCCCAGGTTGACGATGCGCTCGGACCAGTTGCCTTCGGTCTTCCACTTCGGCGAATCGCAGTAGATCTCGATCGTCGGCCGCACGAAAGCGGCCGCGATGTGGGTCAGGCCGGTGTCGACGCCGACCGCGAGCCGCGCGTGCTGGGCCAGGGCCACCGCGTCCATCATCGACAGCCTGGGCAGCACGCGCGCGTTCGGGATGGCGGCGGCCAGCGCCTCGGCGTCGAGGCGCTCGGCTTCCGAACCCCAGGGCAGCAGCACCGGCATCGGCGCCAGCGCCTTGCCGAGCGCGACCCAGTTGGCGTGCGCCCACTTCTTGGCCGCGCGCGCCGTGCCGTGGAAGAACACGGCGTAGTCTTCCCGCGGCAAAAAGGCCGGACGCGTCGCCGCATCCGGCGCCGGCAGGCCGAAGTCGGGCGCCGTATCGACCGGATAGTCGAGCGCCGCTGCCGCCACCAGCCGTCCGCGCGCCACCGCGTGGGTGCGCGGACTCAGGGGAATGCTGTCGGTGTGAAAGATGCGCGAGACGCCTTCATAGCCCGAGCCTTCGCTGCCGTTGGCCAGGCCGACCTTCTTGCCGCCCTTGCGCACGCGCGCCGCGCCCATGACGATGCCGGTCTTGAGCAGGCCCTGGGTGTCGAACACATAGTCGTACTCTTCCTCGCGCAGGGTGCGAAAGAAAGCGCGGATCTCGGCCCGCGTCTGCCTCTTGCCCAGGCTCTTGCGCCAGCGCCGCAGGGCCCAGGGGATCACCTTGCGCACGTGCGGATTCAGGCGCACCAGGCTGACGTAGCCTTCTTCGACCACCCAGTCGACCGTGGCGCCCGGATGGCGGCGCTGCAGGTCGGCCACCATCGGCAGGTTGTGCAGCACGTCGCCCAGCGACGACACCCGCACCAGTAGGATCTTCAAGCGATTATCCTTGCAACGGCGCTTAGAACGGCAGTTCGGCGTCCGGCCTGGCAGCCAGGATCACGCTCTTGAACTCGGACTGGATGCGCGCGAGCGCCTCCGGATTCTCGCCCTCGAAGCGCAGCACCACGACCGGGGTCGTGTTCGACGAGCGCGCCAGGCCAAAGCCGTCCGCGTACTCGACGCGCAGGCCGTCGATGTCGTTGATCATCTGCGAGGTCGGGAAGACGGCGTCGCGGCGCAGCTGGTCGATCAGGGCGAAGTTCTCGCCTTCCTGCAGCTGCAGGTGCAGCTCCGGGGTGCTGCTGGCGAGCGGCAGGCCGTTGAGCAGTGCCGACGGGTTCTGGCCCTTGGTCAGGATCTCGAGCATGCGCGCGCCGGCATACAGGCCGTCGTCGAAGCCGTACCAGCGGTCCTTGAAGAAGATGTGGCCGCTCATCTCGCCGCCCAGCGGGGCGCCGGTTTCCTTCAGCTTGGCCTTGACCAGCGAGTGGCCGGTCTTCCACATCAGCGGCTTGCCGCCATTCTTCTCGATGTAGGGCGCGAGGTGGCGCGTGCACTTGACGTCGTACAGGATCTCGGCGCCCGGGTTGCGCGACAGGACGTCGGCCGCGAACAGCATCATCTGGCGGTCCGGGAAGATGATCTGCCCATCCTTGGTGACCAGGCCCAGGCGGTCGCCGTCGCCGTCGAAGGCCAGACCGATCTCGGCGTCGGTCTCTTGCAGCGCGCGAATCACGTCCTGCAGGTTTTCCGGGTGGGCCGGGTCCGGGTGATGGTTCGGGAAGGTGCCGTCGACGTCGCAGAACAGCTCGACCACCTCGGCGCCCATGCGGGTAAACAGCTCGGGCGCGAAGGCGCCGGCGACGCCGTTGCCGCAGTCGACCACGATCTTGATCGGCCGCGCCAGCTTGACGTCGCCGACGATGCGCTCGATGTAGGCGGCGCGGATGTCGTGGGTGCTGTAGCCGCCGCGCTGCGCGGCGATCTTGCCATCATCGCTACCGATCCGCGCCGCGATGCTGTCGTGCAGGCCGGTGATCGCCTCGCCATAGATCGCCTCGCCCGCCATCACCATCTTGAAGCCGTTGTAGTCGGGCGGGTTGTGGCTGCCGGTGACCATGATGCCCGAGCGGGTTTCCAGGACGTTCGTTCCGAAATACACCATCGGGGTGGCGACCATGCCCAGGTCGATCACGTCGACGCCGGCGTCGCGCAAGCCCTCGGAGAGGGCGGCGCACAGTTCCGGGCCCGACAGGCGGCCGTCGCGGCCGATCACGACCTTGCGCTCTCCCTTGGCCAGCGCGGCGGCGCCGAAGGCATGGCCGATGTGACGCGCGATGCCCGCATCCAGGGTCTTGCCGATGATGCCGCGAATGTCATAGGCCTTGAAAATCGTTTTCGAGAGAGCAACCATGTTCTTCCTTGGAATTCTTGAGAGGCATGCACCGGTCGCTTGATCGACCGTGGTCATCGCCGGATGTTGGAGGAATGATAAAAAATCGCTTGCTATTGTACCGGCAAGCGCTGGCGCCGTGGGACCGGCGCGCGGAGGAGTGGCGGAAAACGGGCGGCCTGGAAAGCGCCCGGCGCCTGGCGGACTGCCGCCACCGCCCGCGCGGCGGAAAGCGACGTTCCGCAGCGCAGGGGAAATGCGATCAGACGCGCAGGTCGTCGATCGACTTGCCGCCTTCGACCCATTCCTTGACCCACTTCGGCTGGCGGCCGCGGCCGGTCCACTGCAGGCTGGAATCGTCCGGATGGCGATAGCGCACGGCGACGGTGGCGCCTTTCGAACCGCGGCCGGTGGCGGCCATCAGGTCTTTCAGCGGCATGCCGACGCTTTGGGCAATGGCCAGGATTTGCTCGCGTGCTTTTTGCACTTCCTGGACTTCGCGCTTCTTCATCTCCTGCTTGATTTGTTCCTGCAGGTTGCGCAAATCGCCCAGCGACATATTCGACAGATCCATCATCGTTCCTCATTCGTTAAAGATTAAATGCAGATTCAGCAATTAGCGAATCTAGTGAATTCTCACCAATTCTCGCAATATAATACATCAATAAACCAGGGCTAGTCTTTCTTGCTTAAAAAAAGCCAGCGTGGGGACCTGAATCGAACAATACGACCATACAACCAGAGGTAACTGATTATAAACAACAAACAGAAGAACATCAGGGCCGTCGTGTTTTTCCAGAACACCGTTGCCGGTATCACCGCCAGCAATGAAAACAGCCATAAATAAGGAGAGGTGCGCGCATTGCGCTTCATCAATGCGCGTGCTTCACGCGGCCCCACCGTCCATTGCACGATACGGCGGAATATCAAACTGTGCAGGTGAATACCATCCGGCATCGCCGGCGACTTACCGCGCACAAACATGCGGCGATAAGCGGAGAATATCGTTTCGAAAGCCGGATATATCAGTAACAGCGCCGCATACCAGGTCGACACGCCGGGATTGCGCATCACCAGCAGCAGCGCCAGCTCGCCCAGCAGGAAGCCGATGAAATAGGCGCCGCCGTCGCCCAGGAAGATCAGCCCCACCGGATAGTTCCAGATCAGGAAGCCGGCGGTGGCGCCGGCCACGATCAGGGCCGCCACCAGCACGAACATATCGCCCACCTGCAGCGCCACATAGGACAGCGACAGCAGCATGAAGATGCTGATCACGCCGGCCAGGCCATTGAAGCCATCGATGATGTTGATGGCATTGGCGATGCCCGCCACCGCCAGCATCGTCAGCGGCAGCGCGATCCACAGCATCTCGACCGGCAGCACGGCCCACGGCAGGTCGACCCGGCCGACGCGCGCATCGAGCAGCCAGTAGCCGAGCGCCGCCGCGATCATCGTCAGCACCAGCCGGCGCAGCGGAGAAACGCGGCCGGTGCAATCTTCGGCGATGCCGCCGGCGAGCGCGATCGTGGCGCAGGCGATCAGGGTGGCGAGCCATGCCATCATTTGCGGCTCGCGCAGGATCGATATCCCGGACGCCACCACCACCGCGAGAAAAATCGGAATGCCGCCGATACGCGCGACCGCGTGCGAGTGCACTTTCTGCACGCCGCCGAAATCGCCATCCAGCCCCATCCCATGTTTTCGCGCGGTCTTGATAACCAGCAGCGTCAACAATGCGCAGGAAAGGAAGCTCACGAAAAACGAGAACATTATTGTTTTCTTTCGATGCCTGTATGTGGAGCTACGGCAGCGGCGGTTGGCAAATGGAACGGCCAGTGCACGCTATTCACGGGAGGAAAAGCCGCGAAGGAAGCCGCGAAGGAAGCTGTATTCATTGTACCGGAATGGAACGCCATTTCCGGGCGCACGGATTTAACACGCCCGTCGTGTTGGAAGCGAGTCAAAAAGTGTCGATGCGCACGCATTTCGGACACGAGTCAGGCGCGTGGATCCACGCGCGCGGGGCCGGCGACAGCGCCGGCGGGTAAAATCATTTAGTATCCGCAAAGGCAACAGCAGCTTCACAGGCCAAATCTCAAATATGAAAACCTACGCCATTGGCGACCTCCAGGGTTGCGCGCACGAAGCGCAACTGCTCCTCGACCAGATCTTCGCGACGGCAGGCCCGGATGCGCGCATCCTGTTCGTGGGAGACCTGATCAATCGCGGTCCCGATTCGCTCACCGCGCTGCGGCGCATGAAGGCGTTATCGGAATCGAGCGGCGGGCGCGTGGAAGCCCTGCTCGGCAACCACGACCTGCACCTGATCGCGGTGGCGGCCGGCGTGCGGCGCCTGAGCCGCTCCGACACCCTCGACGAGATCCTGGCCGCGCCCGACCGCGACGCATTGATCGCCTGGCTGCGCCAGCGGCCGCTGGCGATGTTCGTCGACGCCCACCTGCTGGTGCACGCCGGCGTGGCGCCGCAATGGGACGCGCGCCAGACCATGGCGCTGGCCGGCGAGGTGGAGGCCGCACTGCGCGGCGACGGCTGGATCGATTTCCTGGGCGCGATGTACGGCAACCTGCCGGACCGCTGGGACGATGGTCTGGTGGGCATCGAGCGCCTGCGCTGCATCGTCAACGCCCTCACCCGCATGCGCCTGTGCGCGCCGGACGGCACGATGGACTTCAAGCACAAGGAAAGCGACGCCGGCCCGGCCGGCAGCGGCCTGTTGCCCTGGTTCGACCTGCCGCAGCGCGGCACCCAGGACGTGACGGTGGTGTTCGGCCACTGGTCGGCGCTGGGCCTGGTGCAGCGGCCGAACCTGATCGGCCTCGATAGCGGCTGCGTGTGGGGCGGCAAGCTGACGGCGGTCTGCCTGGACGACCGCACGCTGTTGCAGGTGGATTGTCCCGAGTACCGCGAACACGGCGGCAAGAAGCGGTAGGTAACCGGCTTGCCGTCCACGCGGCGATAGCTTGCCTGGAGCCTATCCCGGCCGCATGACCGCCGCCGCCACCGCTTCCTGCGCCGCCTGCGCCAGTTCGCGCCGGTGCGCGCCATGGCTGTCCAGCGGCGCCAGGCAGGCCAGGCGCGCCTTCACGGGCGGGCCCTGCAGGATGCGCAGCAGGCTGTCGACGAAGGTCGTGTCGCCCACGTACTCGATCGACGGGTGCAGGCCGCCATCGGCATCCACATAGGCCAGCGCATACGGCTGCACCGGCACGCCGGCGTCGATCGCGGCCTCGAACAGGTTGGCGTGGAAGGGCAGCACCCCGCCCTGCAGGCCGGTCGTCCCTTCCGGGAACAAGGCGACTCGTTCCCCTTGTTGCAGCACCTCGACCAATCCCTTGAACACGTGGCGCAGCTCGCGCCGGTTGCCGCGCGCGATGAACACGGTGCCGGCGCCGGCCGCCAGCCAGCCCATCACCGGCCAGGAACGGATCTCGGCCTTGGCCACGAAGCGGCAGGGATCGAGGGCATTGATGACGAAGATGTCGAGCCAGGACACGTGGTTGGCCACCACCAGCGCGTGTTCGAGGGCCGGCACGCCGCCCGCGTGCTCGACCTCGACCCGGCACAGGCGCAGCAGCCGGCGCGACCAGCCGCGCGTCAGGCGCGCACGGCGACTGGACGAAGAGAAGGGAAACACCAGCGCACAGGTCGCCAGACCCTCGCACAAGTGGACGACGACGCGCGCGAGGCGCCAGGCAAGGCGGATCTTCAAAATAGTGAGAACGGTGAGGACGGCGGCATCATGACGAGCGCGCCGTCCCGGGTGGATCAGCGCTGGTACGCCACGCGGCCGCGCACGATGGTGGCCTTGACCTGTCCGGCCAGCTCGTAGCCGAGGAAAGGCGTGTGCTTGCCCTGGCTGGCCAGGGTCTTGCCCTCCACCTTCCAGCGCGCGGTCGGGTCGAACAGCACGACATCGGCCGCCGCGCCGACGCCCAGGGTGCCGCCCGGCAGGCCGGCGATGCGGGCCGGTTCACGCGTGACGCGGCTGAGCGCCAGGGCCAGGGCCTTGTCGCCATCCGCACCATGTTGCTGGTCCTCGGCCCACTTGAGCATGAGGCTGAGCAGCAGCTCCAGGCCCGTGGCGCCGGGCGAGGCTTCGCCGAACGGCAGCAGCTTCTCGTCGTCGTCGACCGGGGTATGGTCGGAGCAGACCGCGTCCACGGTGCCGTCCAGCACGGCCGCACGGATCGCGTCGCGGTCGCGCTGCGAGCGCAGCGGCGGGGTCAGGCGCGCGTTGGAATCGAAGAAGCCGATGTCGGCGTCGGTCATGTGCAGGTGGTGCACGCCGACGTCGGCGCTCAGGTCCAGGCCTTCGCGCTTGGCGGCGCGAATCAGGTCCAGGCCGGCGGCGGACGAGATGCGGCACAGGTGCACGCGCGCGCCGGTGGCGCGCATCAGCTCGAAGATCGTGTGCAGCGCGATGGTTTCGGACATCACCGGCACGCCCGACAGGCCCAGGCGCGAGGCCAGCGGGCCGCTGTGGGCCACGCCGCCGCGGCCGACGTGGGCGTCTTGCGGACGCAGCCACACGGTATAGCCGAAGGTCTTCGCATACTGCATGGCGCGCAGCAGCACGGTGGTGTCCAGGATCGGTTCCTCGGCCTGGGCGAAGCCGATGCAGCCGGCTTCGGTGAGTTCGGCCATCTCGGTCAGCGCCTGGCCCTTCAGGCCCACGGTCAGCGCGCCCAGCGGGTGCACATTGGCCTGGTCGAGCATGCGCGCGCGGTGCTTGAGCATCTCGACCAGGCCCGGCTCGTCGAGCACCGGATCGGTGTCGGGCGGGCACACCAGCGTGGTCACGCCGCCCTGCATCGCGGCCTGCAGTTCGGACTCGAGCGTGGCCTTGTATTCGTAGCCCGGCTCGCGCAGGCGCGCCGACAGGTCGACCAGGCCGGGGGCGACCACCAGGCCGGCGGCGTCAATGGTCTGGTCGGCGGTGAAGCCCGCGGGCGCGGCGCCGAGCGCGGCGATCCTGCCGTCGGCGATGAACAGGTCTTGCGTGGCGTCGATGCCGTTCGCCGGGTCGATCACTCGCCCGTTCTTGATATGAAGTTTCATGCGTGGGTTCCTGCCAAAATGCTCATCACCGCCATCCGTACCGCGATCCCGAAAGTCACCTGCGGCAGGATCACCGCCTGGGCGCCGTCCGCCACCGCCGAGTCGATCTCGACGCCGCGGTTCATCGGGCCCGGGTGCATCACGATCGCGTCCGGTTTCGCCAACGCCAGGCGCTCCGGCGTCAGGCCATAGCTCTTGAAGTATTCCTGGGCCGAGGGCAGCAGCGCGCCGCTCATGCGCTCGTTCTGCAGGCGCAGCATGATGATGACGTCGACGTCCTTCAGGCCTTCTTCCATGTTCGTGAAGGTGCGCACGCCCATCTGCTCCAGGCCGCCCGGCAGCAGGGTGTGCGGGCCGATGGCGCGCACTTCGGGCACGCCCAGCGTGGTCAGGGCATGGATGTCCGAGCGCGCCACGCGGCTGTGCAGGATGTCGCCGACGATGGCCACGCGCAGGTTGGTGAAATCCTTCTTGTAGTGCCGGATCGTGTACATGTCCAGCAGACCCTGGGTCGGGTGGGCGTGGCGGCCGTCGCCGGCGTTCACCACGTGCACGTCGGAACGGGTGCGGTTCAGGTGCTGGGCGATCATGTAGGGCGCGCCCGACTGCGCGTGGCGCACCACGAACATGTCGGCGTGCATCGCGGCCAGGTTGTCGATGGTGTCGAGCAGCGACTCGCCCTTGGTGGTCGACGAGGCCTGGATGTTCAGGTTGATGACGTCGGCCGACAGGCGCTTCGAGGCGATCTCGAAGGTGGTGCGGGTGCGCGTCGAGTTTTCGAAGAACAGGTTGAACACGCTCTTGCCGCGCATGAGCGGGACTTTCTTGACTTCGCGGTCGGAGATGCCGACGAAGCTCGATGCGGTGTCGAGGATGTGGTCGATGTGCGACTTCTTGAGTCCTTCGATGGTGAGCAGGTGTTGCAGCTCGCCGTTCTTGTTCAGTTGCGGATTATTGTGCAGGGTCGGCATTGTCTTGTTCGATGGTCAGCGAGAGTTGGCCTGTGTCGTCGCGCTGCAGGCACAGCGACTGGTTGGCCGCGAGCGACACGTGGGTGCCGACGAAATCGGCCGCCACCGGCAGCTCGCGCCCGCCGCGGTCGGCCAGCGCGGCCAGTTTGATGCAGCTTGGCCGACCGTAGTCGAACAGCACGTTGATCGCGGCGCGCGTGGTGCGGCCGGTCTGCAGCACGTCGTCGACCAGCACGACCGTGGCGCCGTCGACCGGGAAGCGGATGTGGGTCGGCTTCACGTCCGGGTGCAGGCCCTTGCGCGCATAGTCGTCGCGGTAGAACGACACGTCGATCGAGCCCAGGCGGGCGGTGAGGTCGAGGTCGCGCGCCAGGCGTTCGGCCAGCCAGGCGCCGCCCGAATGGATGCCGACGATGGCGACGTCCGGCACGCCGCCCAGGCCCGCGCGGACCTGGGCCAGCAGCTCGCGGTAGAGCGCCTCGGCGTCGAAGTTGAGGTTGGTTGTTGGCATAAGGTTGAAAAGATGCGGCTAAGGAGAGGCGTCGAAGTATTGCTGCAAAATGATGGCGGCCGCCTTGTCGTCGATGACGTCGCCGCGCCTGGCCGCGATCACGGCCGACGAATAGCGCTCGTCGACCAGCTCGACCGGCAGGTTGAAGCGGCCATGCAGCTGGTTGGCGAAGCGGCGGCTGCGCAGGGTCATGTCGTGTTCGGCGCCGTCGGGATGGCGCGGCTCGCCCACCACCAGGCGCGCGGGGCGCCACTGCTCGATCAGCTCGCCGATGATCCTGAAGCGGGTGGCGTTGTCGATGGCGGCAATCACGCGCAGCGGCTGCGCCTGCCCGGTCAGGGTATTGCCCATGGCGATGCCGATCCGCTTGACGCCGAAGTCGAAGCCGAGAACGATATCAACCATCATGCGCAACCATACGGGTACATCTGGTCAGGCATGACCGGCTTCGGTGGCGAGCATGAAGGGATCGATCCCCAGCAGTTTGATGGCGGCGTTGTAGCGTTCCTCGATCGGCAGGTCGAACAGCACGCGCGCATCGGCGCCCACCGTCAGCCAGCCGTTGCGCGAGATTTCTTCTTCGAGCTGGCCCGGGCTCCAGCCGGCGTAGCCGATCGAGACCAGCATGCGCGCCGGGCCGCCGCCGCTGGCGACGGCTTCGAGCACGTCGATCGAGGTCGTGAAAGCGACGTCGTCGGTGACGTTGAGGGACGAGGAATAGCGCCCGCCCGGCGAATGCAGCACGAAACCGCGGTCGTCCTGGACCGGTCCGCCGAACATGATCGGCTCGTCCACCACGGTCGCGCGCAGGCCTTCGGCCAGTTTCAGCTCGACGCGGTCGAACAGGGTTTCCATCGTCATGTCGGTCGGCTTGTTGATGACCACGCCCAGCACACCCTTGTCGTTGTGCTCGCAGACATAGACGACGGTGCCACCGAAGATCGGGTCCTGGATCGATGGCATGGCGATCAGGAAGTGGTTCGCCAGATTGAGCCCGGATGTT
Source organism: Massilia sp. UYP34 (assembly GCF_056279385.1). Lineage (NCBI taxonomy): Bacteria > Pseudomonadati > Pseudomonadota > Betaproteobacteria > Burkholderiales > Oxalobacteraceae > Massilia > Massilia sp. UYP34. Next base: position 84,497 of record NZ_JBWBRF010000004.1, read on the forward strand.
GGCGGGCCCGCCTTGGCGAGTGGATCGTCCTGCTCCCGGGGCATGCCCGGCATCGGTAGAGTTTTGCCAACTTTGGTTTTTTTCATACGGATACTCTCAAAAGGCGCACTCTTACGTTAAAACATGATCGACTGCCAAGGTACTGCAGCACAACGTTACGCTTTTCCCTAGTTTACACCCATTTGGCCGGAGCACCCTCGGAAGCATCACGACGCGCACACCACGGTCCGATCCTAGACAGTAAAATCTGCTCCCACCTTGACCCCGCACACAGCAATGAATTTGAGCAAGTCTTTAGTCTGGTTTCGGCGCGACCTGCGCGCATTCGACCACGCCGCCCTGCACCACGCCTTGCGCGGTTCGCAACAGGTATTCTGCGTTTTCGTGTACGACACCGAGATTCTCGACGGCTTGCCGCGCGACGATCGCCGCTTGCGCTTCATTCACGCCAGTCTGGCCAGCCTGGATGAGGAATTGCGTCGTCTTGGAGGCTACCTCATCGTGCGCCACGGCAGCGCCCGGGATGAGGTTATTGCGCTGGCGAACGCACTCGATGTTGACGCAGTGCATGCCTGCACCGACTATGAACCTCTCGCGATCGCGCGCGACAGCGACGTGGCGCAGCGACTGGCGGCGCAGGGCCGCACCTTTCACGCGTACAAGGACCAGGTCATCTTCGAGAAGGGCGAAGTGCTGACCCTGGCGGGACAGCCGTTCTCGGTGTTTACGCCCTACAAGAATGCCTGGCTCAAGCGGCTGGCGGCGCACCCCGAGACGCTGGCGGCGTATCCGGTGGATGCCTACGCGCATGCGTTCGCGCCGCCCACCCTGGACCCTGCGCCGGCCCCGGCCCTGCCTGCGCTCGAAGACATCGGTTTCACTTCCGGCGAACCGCCGCTGGAGGCCGGCATGGCGGGCGCCGAAGCGCTGTTCGAGGCGTTCGTGGAAGACATCGCGGACTACGGCCGCGCGCGCGATTTCCCGGCCGAGGACGGCACCTCGCGCCTGTCGGCGCACCTGCGTTTCGGCACCACCTCGATCCGCCACCTGGTGCGCACGGCGCAGCAATTGATACTGTCGGGCGCGGGCGGCGACGGCGCCTCGGTCTGGTTGTCCGAACTCATCTGGCGCGACTTCTATGCGATGGTGCTGGCCCAGAACCCGCACGTGGTCGAACGCGCGTTCAAGCCGGGCTTCGACGCGCTGCAGTGGGATACCGGTCCGGACGCCGACGCCCTGTTCGCGGCCTGGTGCGAGGGCCGCACCGGCTATCCGCTGGTCGACGCCGCCATGGTGCAGCTGAACACGACGGGCTTCATGCACAACCGGCTGCGCATGGTCACGGCCAGTTTTCTCACCAAGGACCTCGGCATCGACTGGCGCCGCGGCGAGCGCTATTTCGCCCTGATGCTGAACGACTACGAGCTGGCCTCGAACAACGGCGGCTGGCAGTGGGCGGCGTCGACCGGCTGCGATGCCCAGCCCTGGTTCCGGATCTTCAATCCGGTGACGCAGTCGACGCGGTTCGATCCGCACGGCGAATTCATCCGGCGCCACCTGCCGCAATTGGGCAAGCTCGATGCGAAGCAGATCCACGCGCCATGGCAGGTCAAACCCGACGTGCTGGCCGAGCGCGGCGTGGTGCTGGGCCAGGATTATCCGGCGCCGGTCGTGGACCACGACGCGGCGCGCAGGCGCACGCTGGAACGGTTTGCGGTGGTGAAAAAAGCCGTCAACGCGTAGGGAGGACGGCCGCGCCGTCCACGCGGCGATCGCCACCGTCGCGCGCGAGCAAGCCGGCGATCGCCGCCAGCAGCACCGGCTCCTGGTAGGGCTTGCCGTAATAGGCGTTCACGCCCAGCCCCAGCGCCACGTTGCGGTGCTTGTCCGCGGTGCGCGAGGTGATCATGATGATCGGGATGTCCTTGGTGGCATCATTGCCGCGCACGTTGCGCGTCAGGTCGAAGCCGTCCATGCGCGGCATCTCGATGTCGACCAGCATCAGGTCGGGCGCGCCCTGCCCAATGAGTTCGAGCGCCTCGACGCCGTCCTTGGCCAGCTGCACGCGATAGCCTTCGCGCTCCAGCAGGCGCTGGGTCACGCGGCGCACCGTGAGCGAATCGTCGACCACCATCACGGTGGGACGCCGCACCTGGCGCGCGGCTTCCTGCTTCACCTGGGCGGCGGCCTGCGGCTGCTGCGCCAATGCCAGCGGATCGAGGATCAGCACCACCTCGCCCGAGCCCAGCACCGTCGCGCCGGCGATGCCCGGCACCCGCGACAGCTGCGGCCCAATGTTCTTGACCACCACTTCACGGTTGCCCAGCACCTCGTCCACGCGCAGCGCGATGCGGCTGGCGCCGCCGTTGAGCACCAGCACCGGCGTCGAACGCCGGCCCGCCGTCCGCTCGTCCTCGTCCTCATCTTCGTCTTCAGCCAGCAGAGCCGGCAGCGCATATAGCGCCAGCGTCGCGCCGGCCAGCGCAATATGGCCGGCCTCGCGCGCCGCCGCCAGGTCCTGCTCGCGCACCTGCTCCACCCGCTCGACCAGCGTCGACGGCACCGCATGCGTGCGCCCGCCGGCGGTCACCAGCACCACTTGCGCCACGGCCAGGGTGAGCGGCAGGGTGATGGTGAAGCGCGCGCCCCGCCCCGGTTCGGACACCACCGCCACCCGTCCCCCCAGCGCCTGGGCTTCGGAGCGCACCACGTCCATGCCGACGCCGCGGCCGGCCAGCTCGGTCAGCGTGTCCGCCGTCGAGAAGCCCGGCTCGAAGATCAGTTCCATCACGTCCTGGTCGGAAGCGGCGTCCTGCGCGGCCAGCAGGCCGCTTGCCAGCGCCTTGGCGCGGATGCGCTCCAGGTCCAGGCCTGCGCCGTCGTCGCCGAACACGATCATGACTTCGTTGCCGTGCTGGCTGACCTGCACCAGCAATTCGCCCGTCTCCGTCTTGCCCGCCTCCCGGCGCGCCGCGCGCGGCTCGATGCCGTGCACGATCGCATTCCTCAGCAGGTGCTCGAAGGGCGCGGCCATCTGTTCCAGCACGCCGCGGTCGATTTCCACGGCGCCGCCGCGGATGTCGAGATTGACGCGCTTGTCGGTTTCCTTGGCCGTCTGGCGCGCGACGCGGAACAGGCGTTCCGACAGGCTGGCGAACGGCACCATCCGCACCCGCATCAGGTCGCGCTGCAGGTCGCGCGTCATGCGCGCCTGGCTGGCCAGTTCCTCGTTGGCGCCGTCGACCGTGCGCGCCAGGCTCTCCTGGAACGAGGCGACGTCGTCGACGCTCTCGGCCAGCATGCGCGTGAGTTCCTGCAGGCGCGTGAAGCGGTCGAATTCGAGCGGATCGAATTCGCGTTCGCCCGAGATCGACAGCTTCGAGGCGATCTGCGATTCGGCTTGCATCTCGATCTCGCGCAGCTGGCGCCGCAGGCGCGCCACGTTGTCCGAGAAGTCGCCCAGCGAACCCTTGAGCGCGCCCATCTGGTTTTCCAGGCGCGAGCGCGTGATCGACACCTCGCCGGCCTGGTTCACCACGCGGTCGAGGATGTCGGCGCGCACCCGCACCAGCGGCGCACGGGCCGGTTCCGGAGCCGGCGGCACCTGCGCCTGCTCCTGGGCCTGCGCCGCATCGGTGCGGGCCGGTTGCTGCAAGAGCTCGAACAGCAGCATCGCCGCGTCGTAGTTGGCCAGCAGTTCGTCGAAGGCGCTGGCCGGCAAGGCGGACGTGCCGGCGTGGACCATGTTCTCGATCTGGGTTTCCAGCTCGTGGGCGTGCTGGCCCAGGCGCATCGCGCCGGCCATGCGCGCGCTGCCCTTGACCGTGTGCAGGTCGCGCTGCATGCCTTGCGCGATCGCGGTATTGCCCGGCTCTTGCTGCCACTGGCGCAAGTCGTGGCCGATGCGCGGCAACAGGTCCGCCGCCTCTTCCAGGAACACCGGCAGCAGGTCCGGGTCGATCTCGTCGGCATGGCTGGCGCCGATCAGGTCGGGCTCGGGTTCGGGCTCGAGTTCGGGCTCGGCTTCCGGCAGCGGTTGCGCCGGCGCGTCGGCCAGCACCGCTTCGTCCGGGGTCACGGCCACGAAGCCGGCTTCCTGCCCCGGCGGGCCGGCCTGATCGAGCTGCGGCGCGGCGAAGGCGTCATCGAGGAAGGAATCGGACAGGTCCTCGACGTCGTCGCTCACGGCCGGTGCCGGCGGGGCCTGCGGCGTGTCGAGCGCCTGCGGCGCGCCCAGCAACTGCTCGTAGGCGGCCGCGAACAGCGCGTCGAGCTGGCTGGCCAGCGCCGGGTCGGCCTCGCCATACAGGGCCGCCGCCTGCTGGCTGGACAGGCGCTCGCGCAGCGCCGCCAGCTGTTCCACCAGGTCGGGCTGGCTCGGGGCCAGCTCGCCCAGGGTGAATACCTGCAGCATGGTGCGCATGCGCGACAGGGTCGCATCGAACAGCTCGAACTGGCCGTCCTCGAGCTTCACGCCGGGCGCCGCCAGCTTCTCGAGCGTCGTCTCGAGCTCGTGCGCGAGGTCGCGCAGGGCGCCGTAGCCGACCGTGGCCGAGGTGCCCGACAAGGTATGCGCCGCCGTCACCGCGTCCTGCACCACGTCCTTGTCCAGTGCGCGGCGCAGCGCGCCGAGGCTTTGTTCGAGGGCGCCGCACAGCGCCTCGGTTTCGTCCAGGTAGACGTCGTGCAGGGTCTGCGGGATGGCCAGGTCGCCGACGCGCCTGACGCCATCGTCGCCATGCATGGCCAGCGGCTCGTCGAGCAGCGGAATGTCGTCGAGCGCCGACGCTTCGATGATGTCGTCCAGCACCAGCGGCGCATTGGCCTGCACCTGGTCAGCCTGCACCTGGTCGGCCTGTACTTCATCGGCCAGCGGCTCGAACGGTCCGCCCTCCTGCACCCGCGCCGCCGCCACGATCAGCACCGCCCCATCGCGGGCCGGCAGGAGGCCGGCGGCCAGCTCGGCCACCCAGGCATCGAGTTCGGCATAGGCATGGGCCAGCAGGGCCAGCAGGTCGGCGGTGGCCGAACGGCCGTCGGCCAGCCACACGTTCATCACGCGTTCGATGGCGGCGGCGGTGGCGGCGAAGGCCTCCAGGTCCACCATGCGGCTGCTGCCCTTGAGCGTATGGAACCCGCGGCGCAGCTGGGTCAGGATTTCCTGGCTGGACGGCTCGTCGGCCGCGCGCGGCAGGGTCTCGACCACGAAGGCCAGCACTTCCTGCGCTTCGGCGATGAAGATGCCGAGCAGTTCGGCGTCGACGCCGTCCGCGGCCTCGGGCGCCGGCGCCGGCCCGTCCGCCGGCGTATCCACCGGCGCGGGTTCAAGCGGCGCCGCGACGAACTCGAACGGCAGCTCGCGCAACAGAAGCTTATCGAGGTCGAACGTGAAGCGGCCGCGCGCGGCCTCGCTGTCCTGGGCCAGCAGGTCGGCGAAGAAGCCGAGCGCGCCGATGTTCTGGGCGATGTTGTGCAGCGACGCGTGCTGGTCGGTCAGGTCCGCAGCGCTGGCGGAAAGCCGCTGCACCGCCTCCTGGACATGGCGCACGGCCAGCACCGCCTGGTCCTGGTCGAGGATGGCAAACGCCCCCTGCAGCTGGTGCAGGACCGGCGCCGCCTGCTCGAGCACCTGGTGCCTGGCCTGGTCGTCGTAGTAGTCGTCGAGCAGCTTCTCGATCTGGCGCAGCCCCGTCTTGACTTCGGCGGCCAGCACGGCCACGGTCTGGCCCTGCTGGATCTGGCGCGCCAGCTCGCCCTGCCAGTGCGGGGCGTCGGGCGGCGTTTCGCCGGCGGCCAGCGCCAGCAGGCGCGCGCCGACGGCTTCGGCATTCTCCGAGAAATCTTCGGGCAGCTGGCGCAGCTGGTCCAGGCCATGCTCGACGAACAGCATGGCGGCCGCCATCTCGAGCCCGAACTGGTCGTCGCGGCCCGACTGCACCGAGTCGCTGGCGGCGCGGCCCAGTTCGCGCAGCAGCTGGGCCAGCGCCGGGGCGCCCAGCTTTTCGCTGGCGCCGGCCAGGCGCGCCAGCGCATCGTTGAAGTCGCTCTCGACCTCGGCGTCCGGCGCGCCCTCGCCGGCGATGCGGTCCCAGTCCGACTTGGTGCGCGCCAGCGCTTCGCGCGCCTCCTGCAGGGCTTGCGGGTCGAGCTTGCCGTAGCGGCGCTCGGCATAGTCGGGCGGCACGGCGCCATCCAGGCCCAGGGCCTGGCGCAGCGCGCGCGCCGCGGGTCCCGGTTCGCGCGCGGCGGCGATGAAGAACAGCGCGTCGCGCAGCATCGCCTCGGGCGCGCCCGTCTCGCCTTTGGCCAGGCGCCGCAATTGCAGGTTGATCTGGCCAAACAGCTGCTTGATGTAGAGATCGCTCTCGACCTGGCCGTCGGCCACCACGGTGGCGAAGGCATGCATCGCCTGCCAGAACAGGCGCGCGCGCGGCGGGTCCTGGGTGGCTGCGATCGGCGCGATGGCGGCCACCAGGTCGGCGGCGTGATTCTTTCGCCCGGCGTCGTCCGCGGCCTTCAGGTAGGGCAGCAGCGCCTTCTCGAAACGGCTGCGGCAGGCCGCGACGTCCAGCCCGCCTTCGCCCTCCGGCGCGGCCAAGGGTGGCAACTGCGGCAGGGTCGACAGGTCGAGCGGCATCAGGTCGGATGGGTGCACCTTGCGCTCGCCCTGGCGCTCGACCATGTCGCGGTAATACGGGAACAGGCGCGCCGGCTGCTGCGGCATGCCGGCCAGCAGTTCGTCGAGGTATTCGCCGAGCGCCCCGAAGGCGTCCAGCACCACCTGCACGCTATCCGGCGTGCATAGCAAGCGTCCATCCTTGAACCCTTCCAGCACCGCCTCGGCGGCGCCGGTGTACGTGCCGACGCCTTCGACGTCGACCAGTTGCAGCGCGCCGTGCGCCTGGTGCAGGTGGGTCTTGGCGTGCAGCAGCAGGGTCGGCTGGGCCTCGGGCGAACGCCCGGCGGCCTCGCGCAAGGCGGTGGACGCGCGCGCCAGGGCGTCGCGGATTTCGCCGATGACCCAGGACAGGGGGCCGGTGTCGAAGCTGGTGCGGCTCAGGGGCAAGGTCGGGGTCGGGGTAACCATGGGCCGCTCAGGATACCACGCGGAAGCGCGACACCGAATCCTTGAGCTCCTGGGCCAGGGTAGCCAGTTCATGAATCGACTGTGCGGTCTGGCGCGTGCCTTGCTGGGTATGTTCGGTCACCGACAGGATCTGCTGCATCTTGTCGGCCACGCCGGTGGCCTGGCTGGCCTGGCGGTCGGTGGCGTTCGACATGTCCCCGATCAGGTCACCGAGGCGGTTCGACACGCGCGAGATGTCCGACAGCGCGGCGCCCGCGGCATCCGACAGGCGCGCGCCCTCGACCACGCCCTGGGTCGATTTTTCCATGGCCGCCACCGCGTCGTGGGTGTCGGTCTGGATGGTGCGCACCAGCGCGCCGATCTGCTTGGCCGCCTCGCCCGAGCGTTCCGCCAGGCGCTGCACCTCTTCCGCCACCACCGAGAAGCCGCGCCCGGCTTCGCCCGCCGATGCGGCCTGGATCGCGGCGTTCAGCGCCAGCACGTTGGTCTGCTCGGTGATGTCCGAGATCAGCTCGGTGATCTCGCCGATCTCCTGCGAGGATTCGCCCAGGCGCTTGATGCGCTTCGAGGTTTCCTGGATCTGCTCGCGGATCTCCTGCATGCCGCGAATCGCATTCTGCACCGCGGTCGCGCCCTGCTCCGCCGCCGCCACCGACTGGCGCGCCACGTCGGCCGATTCCAGGGCCGAGCGCGACACGTCGGTGATCAGGCCGGCCAGGCGCATGGTGGTGCTGGACGCATCCTGGATCTCGCGCGACTGCCGCTCGGCCGCGCCCAGCAGCTCGGTCGAGACCTGCTGCGCGCCGTTCGAGGCGCGCGCCACCTGTTCCGAGGTCCTGATGACGCGCACCACCAGCTCGCGCAATTCCTCGACCGTGTAGTTGACCGAGTCGGCGATCGCGCCGGTGATGTCTTCCGACACCGTGGCCTGCACCGTCAGGTCGCCGTCCGCCACTTCTTGCAGCTCGTTCATCAGGCGCAGGATCGCGGCCTGGTTCTGGTCGTTGGTGGCCTTGGCTTCTTCTTCCTTGGCCTGGGCCAGCTGGCGCATCGCTTCGGCTTCGCGGCGGCGTTCCTCGGCGGCGCGCGCACGGGCGGCGGCGTCCTGCAGCATGGTGCGCGAGATGCCCAATGCCGCGACCAGGGTGAACAGGGCGGCGCCGACCGTCAGCCAGAACCAGCCGCTGGCGCCGGCCTGGTCGCGCTGGTAGTCCGCGTGGAGCCTGGCCAGCATGACGCGCAGCTGTTCGCTGTCGCGCGAGATCACGCGCTCGGCGGCGCGTGCGCTGGCGTAGTTGGTGAGATTGCCCAGCAGCGGGGTGATGGTCTTGACGTATTCATCGAAGCTGTCGCGGGTGCGCGCCAGGCGCATGCGCTGTTCGAGGTCGGTCAGCGGCGCCAGGCCCAGCTTGCCGCCGCCATCGAGCAGTCCGTCGATGATCGCGCTCAGCGAGGCGATGTCGCCCATGATGTAGGTCACCGCGTTCTGGGCCGAGCCCGGGGTGGTGAAGGTCTGGGTGCCGGCCGACAGGCGCTGGGCCAGCGACTGCATGCTCAGCGCCGCCACCTGGCGCCGGGCGTCGCTCGAGCCGTCCTTTTGCAGGCGCTCGGCGATCGCGGTCAACTCTGGCCCCACCTCTTCATACTGGCGCAGGCTGACGCCGAAGGCCAGCAGGTTGCGCTTGTTGGCGATGATGCTGGCGGCCGCCTTGGACGAGGCGTTCCACAGCACGATCGCCTGTTGCAGTTCTGTCGCGCGCGCGCCGCTGGCGGCCGGGATGCGCCCGCTCGGCGACTGGCCGCCGCGCGCCAGCAGGTCCAGTTCGCGGCCCAGCTGGGTGCGGCTGTCTTCGAGCTGGTCGAAGGCGGCGGCGTCGCCCCGCAGCGCGATCGGCGCCGCCTTGGCGAAACGCTGGGAGTGCATCACGGCGTCGCCGGTCACCTGGCTCTGGCCGGCCAGGCGGGCGTCCAACGCCGAACTCTGCCAGGCCGCCAGCATGGTCAGCAGCACTCCGCCCACAAAAGCGCCGAGCAGCAGGTTCAGGCGGCTGGGCTGGAACTGCCCGCCGATCGCGACGGCGCGCAGATCGCCGCCGCTTTCCGCGGCCAGCGCCTCGGTCGCGCTGCGGCTGCGAAAGCCCCCGAGCCGGCGCGCGGCGGCGGTGGCCGAACCTCCCGCATCCCGGTGCGGCGCCGAAGGGGACTCGCCGGCCGGCGCCGGCTCCAGGGCGGCATCGCTCTTCGCGAACAAGTTCGTGGTCAGTTTCGAAGCGAATCCCATTGCTGCTCCCTGTTTCCTGCTGTGAGTGTGGTTGTTGTTAGCGTGCAAGTTAGCCTGCGACCCGCAGGAAACGCTCTTCCCGCACCAGCGCCGCGAGCGACAGCGGCGTCCATGTGCCGCCGTCGGCGTCGCGCAGGGCTTCGCCCACGCGTTCCATCGCGCTGGCCTGGCGCAGTCCGTGGACGTTCGAGGCCAGCAAGGCGCAGTTGAAGCCGAGGTGCGGTGCGAACACCACCAGGCGCGGCGTCGCGGAGCCATCGGGCGCTGCTTCCTCGCCCAGGTAGCGCGCCAGGTCGATCACGCCCAGCAGGCTGCCGCGCACATTGGCCAGGCCCAGATACCAGGGCTGGGTCAGCGGGACGGCGGTAAGGGGCGCGGGCGCGACGATCTCGCCGACCTCGACCAGGTCGACCAGGTAGCGGGTGGCGCCGATCGCCAGGCCCAGCTGGCCGGCGCGGGCGCCGGCGCCGGTCCTGGCCGCCTGCATCTTTTCCAGCAACTGCTCCTGGTAAAGGCGCAGGCGGGTGCGGCGCGCCGCCGGATCGCGCCGGCCGCCCCCGTCACTCTCCCGGTCCGCGTCGTGCGCCTGCGCCACGGTGGTCATGCGCTCACGCCGCCGGCGGTCGCCACGGCCGCGATGCTGGCCAGCAGGCGCTCGGGATCGACCGGCTTGACCAGGTAGTCCTTCGCGCCCTGGCGCAGGCCCCAGATGCGGTCGGTTTCCTGGTTCTTGCTGCTGCAGATGATGACCGGCAGCGCCGCCAGCTCCGGGTCGCGCGCGAGGGCGCGCGTCACCTGGAAGCCGTTGGCGCCCGGCATGACCACGTCCATGAGGATCAGTTCGGGGCGTTCGGCGCGGATGCGCTCGATCGCTTCGTCGCCGCTCACGGCGGTGCTGACGGCGAAGCCGTGCTTCACCAGGATGTCGGTCAGGTACAGTCGTTCGGTCGGGGAATCGTCGACGATGAGGATCTTGTTGATGGCCACTTACGGCTCCGAGGTAGGTCAGTCCTGGGGCATGGCGTGCTCGCGCACGGCCGCCAGCAGGCTGTCTTTGGTAAACGGCTTGGTCAGGTAGGCGCTGGCGCCGACCATCGCGCCGCGCGCGCGGTCGAACAGCCCATCCTTGGACGACAGCATCAGGACCGGCGTCGCGCGAAAGCGCGCGCTCTTCTTGATCAGGGCGCAGGTCTGGTAACCGTCCAGACGCGGCATCAGGATGTCGCAAAACACCAGGGCCGGATGATGGTCGTTGATCTTGGCCAGGGCGTCAAAGCCGTCGTCGGCCAACACCACCTGGTAACCGGCCTGGTTCAGGAAAATCTCGGCAGAGCGGCGGATCGTGCTGCTGTCGTCGATCACCATGATGGTCAGGGCCGTGGATTGCGGCGATGTCGTCATTTTCGTTTCACTTCGGCTTGAAGTGTCACGATAGCACAGCACATCTTTCTTGTGCGCAAACTGTTGCAGAGAGTCAACTACTGAGTAACGTGGCACCTCGCGCGTGGACGAGATGCCATTATCAAGCTGATCACGTTGTGATCTTTATTGCACGACTGCCGTCAGATTGCCGTCATTTCGAAGTCGTCCTTGCGTGCGCCGCATTCCGGACACGTCCAGTTCATCGGAACGTCGGCCCAGCGCGTGCCAGGAGCGATGCCATCGTCGGGCGCACCGACGGCCTCGTCATAGACCCAGCCACAAATCAGGCACATCCAGGTCTGGAAAGTCGCGGTGGATTCGGTACTCACAGTATTGATCCTTGTATCTAGTAAAATGTGGAATCGGAATCCGGCATCTTAATCTACCCGACGTGCAAAACCAAACGTTCCCCCTCATCCTGAGCTTCGGCGTCTGCGATCCCGTCGGCGCCGTCGGCGTGCAGGCGGACTGCGCCGCGTTCTCCGCCCTCGGGTGCCATGGACTGTCGGCCATCGCCGGCCTGCTGGTCTCGGACAGCGCACGCATCGAAAATATGTACGAGCTCGACAGCGACTGGATGGCCGAGCAGGCGCGTACCTTGCTGGAAGACATGCCGATCGCCGCCTTCAAGGTCGGCGCCGTCGGCTCGGCCCTGCACCTGGCCGCGATCGCCGAGATCGTGTCCGACTACCCGGACGCGCCGCTAGTCCTCGACCCGTTCCTGTCGGCCCTGCCCGACGCCGGCCTGGGCGACGAGGAAATGCTGTCCGCGCTGCGCTCGATCCTGGCCCCGCAGGCCACCGCCCTGATCCTGTCCGAGTCCGAACTGGGCCGCATGGCCGAACTGTGGCGCGATGGCGCCGAGCGCAAGGAAGGCGACCTGGAAGAAGACCTGGTCGAGCTCACGTCGAGCGGCCTGCAGTACGTGCTGGTGACCGGCAGCCGCGACGACCACGGCGCCTGCTCGAACCGCCTGTACGACGCCAGCGGCGAAGTCGCGCGGGTCGAATGGCAGCACCTGCCCGGCCCCTTCCTGGGCGCCGGCAACACCTATTCGGCGGCCTTCACCGCCTGCCTGGCGCGCGGCATGGACGCGCCGCAGGCGCTGGCGCTGGCCCAGGAGTACACCACCGGCGCGCTCGAGCATGCGCAGCGCTACGGCATGGGCAAGTTCATTCCCAGTAAATTCTTCCGTCCCTAGTCGCACGCCGGACGGGTTCTTTCAATCACGAAGCACCGATCATGACCACTGAACACACCACCTCGCGCAACGACACCCTGTTCGCCCGCGCCCAGCAATCGACGCCCGGCGGCGTCAACTCGCCGGTGCGCGCCTTCCGCTCGGTGGGCGGCACCCCGCGCTTCATCGAGCGCGCCCAGGGCCCGTATTTCTGGGACGCCGACGGCAAGCGCTACATCGACTACATCGGTTCCTGGGGCCCAGCCATCCTCGGCCACGCCCGGCCCGAAGTGGTCAAGGCGGTGCAGGCCGCCGCTGCCAATGGCCTGTCGTTCGGCGCCCCGACCGAAGGCGAGATCGAGATCGCCGAGGAAATCTGCCGCCTGCTGCCGTCGATCGAACAGGTGCGCCTGGTCTCGTCCGGCACCGAGGCGACGATGAGCGCGCTGCGCCTGGCGCGCGGCGCCACCGGCCGCGACAAGATCGTCAAGTTCGAAGGCTGCTACCACGGCCACGCCGATTCGCTGCTGGTGAAGGCCGGCAGCGGCCTGCTCACCTTCGGCAACCCGACGTCGGCCGGCGTGCCGGAAGACTTCGTCAAACACACCCTGGTGCTCGACTACAACAACGTCGCCCAGCTGGAAGACGCCTTCGCCTCGATGGGCGACACCATCGCCTGCGTGATCGTGGAGCCGGTGGCCGGCAACATGAACCTGATCCGCGCCACCCCGGAGTTCCTGGAGCGCATGCGCGAACTGTGCACCGAACATGGCGCGGTGCTGATCTTCGATGAGGTGATGTGCGGCTTCCGCGTGGGCCTCGACGGCGCCCAGGGCATGTACGGCATCACGCCCGACCTGACCGCGCTGGGCAAGGTGATCGGCGGCGGCATGCCGGTGGCGGCCTTCGGCGGGCGCGCGGACCTGATGCAGAAGATGGCCCCGATCGGCCCTGTGTACCAGGCCGGCACGCTGTCGGGCAACCCGGTGGCGGTGGCGGCCGGCATGACCACGCTGAAGCTGATCCAGGAAGACGGCTTCTATGACAAGCTGACGGCGACGGCCGAGCGCCTGGTGACGGGCCTGACGGCGGCGGCCAGGGAAGCCGGCATCGATTTCTGCGGCGATTCGGTGGGCGGCATGTTCGGCTTCTACTTCTCGAAGAACGTGCCGGGCAGCTATAGCGAAATGATGGCCGGCGACAAGGAGCGCTTCAACCGCTTCTTCCACGGCATGCTGGACGAAGGCGTGTACTTCGCGCCGGCCATGTTCGAAGCCGGCTTCGTGTCGATCCAGCACGACGACGCCGTCATCGACGCCACGATCGAAGCGGCGCGCCGCGTGTTCAAGCGCATCGGGTAAGCACGCTTCAAGGCGAAACGACACGGCGCACCGAGGTGCGCCGTGTCATTGCCGCTTCACTTCAGCCAGCCGCGCCGGCGGAAATACAGCAGCGGCGCCACCGCGCTGGCCGCCATCAGGGCGATCGCGAACGGATAGCCGAAGCGCCAGTTCAGTTCCGGCATCAGAGCGAAGTTCATGCCGTACAGGCTGGCGATCAGGGTCGGCGGCAGGAAGGCGACCGAGGCCACCGAGAAGATCTTGATGATCTTGTTCTGGTTGATGTTGATGAAGCCGACGGTGGCGTCCATCAGGAAGTTCACCTTGTCGAACAGGAACGACGTGTGGCCGTCGAGCGACTCGATGTCGCGCAGGATCTGGCGCGCTTCCTCGAACTGGTCCGAGTTGAGCAGCCGGCCGCGCATCAGGAAGCTGACCGCGCGCCGGGTGTCCATCATGTTGCGGCGGATGCGGCCGTTCAAGTCTTCCTCGTGCGCGATGGCGTTCAGCGCTGCGGCCGCGTCATTGTCGGTGAATTCCTTCTGCAGCACGCGGGTCGACACTTCTTCGAGGCTCTCATAGATGCCTTCCAGCGCGTCGGCCGAATATTCGGCGTCGGTCGCGTACAGGTCGAGCAGCACGTCCATATAGTCTTCGATCGAGCCGGGCCGCGAGCGAGCGCGCATGCGCACCAGACGGAACACGGGCAAGTCGTCGTTATGGACCGAGAACAGGATTTTGCCGGACAGGATGAAGGCCACCGTGATCACCCGCGACGGGCCGTCCTCTTCTTCGAGCAGGAAGTCGGTGCGCAGGTGCAGGTCGCCGTTTTCGGCCTCGTAGTAGCGCGCCGAGGCTTCGATGTCCTGCACTTCGTCCTCGCCCGGCAGGATCACGCCGTATCTGGCCTTGACCCAGGTGCGCTCTTCCTCGCTCGGGTCGGTCAGGTCGACCCACACCGGCGCGACGTTCTCCAGGTCTTCCCGGGAAGCGATCGTTGCCTGATTCAGGCGGCCATTCTGTAGGACAAATACGTTGATCATGCGCTCGGATCTCGCTTGCTATTTCTTTCCGGGTCGGAAAGTAGCGCAAGTGTAACCGTTCGTCCCGCATGGGGCCAACCCCGTACCGACAATTTCGCCTGAAACACAAATTAGCGGACGGTCGTTCGCCCGGCAGCCCGGATCAAGGCACCTCGGCGAACCGCATCTGGCGCAGGATCGCGTTGGTGCGCCGCTGCAGGTAATTGGTTGAGCGGTGCTTGTCGTAATAGCGCGGATTGGGCAGCATCACCGCCAGCCGGGCGGCCTGGGCCTGGCTCAGGTTGGCCGCCGACGTCTTGTAGTAGTAACGCGCCGCCGCCTCGGCGCCGAATACGCCGCGGCCGAATTCGACCACGTTCAGGTAGAGCTCGAGGATGCGCTCCTTGCTCATCACCGTCTCGAGCATGAAGGCGATCACCATTTCCTGGCCCTTGCGCACATAGCTGCGCGAGCCGGACAGGAACAGGTTCTTGGCCAGCTGCTGGGTGATGGTCGAGCCGCCGCCGACCACCTTGCTGCGCCGGTTGTTGCGCTCATAGGCGCGCTCGATCGCTTCCCAGTCCACGCCGCCGTGGACGCTGAAGTTGGCGTCTTCCGAGGCCACCACCGCGCGCTTCAGGTTGCGCGAGATGCGGTCATAAGGCACCCACTGGTGCTTGAGGGTCGCGTTCGGATTCTTTTCGCGCAGCTGGGACAGCTGCTCGCGCATGAAGCTGGTCGAGCCGGGATTGAACTGCGAATACCAGCACACCATCGCAAAGAAATACAACTGGACCAGCAGCACCAGCAGTAGCGGGGCCAAAAAAATCCACTTGATCCAGCGGCGCCGCGTCGGCGCGGCCTTGCGTGACCTGGCCATGGTCAGCCTGCCTGGCGCATCGCGGCCAGCACGGCATTCGTCTCCGGCCGCACGCCGCGCCACAGCAGGAAGGCTTCGGCCGCCTGCTCGACCAGCATGCCCAGGCCGTCGCGCACATCGGCGCCCTGGCGCGCGGCGAATGCCATGAACACGGTCGGCTCCTTCCCGTACATCATGTCCAGCGCCAGCACGCCGGGGCCGAATACCGCCGGCGGCACGGGCGGCACGTCGGCCGCCAGGCTGGCGGAGGTGGCGTTGATGACCACGTCGAAGTGGCCCTGCACGTCGGCGAAGCCGCTCACCGCCAGCCGGTCCGCGTGCGCCGCGAAATCGGCCGCCAGATGCTGCGCGGTCGCCAGCGTGCGGTTGGCGATGACGATCTGGCGCGGGTTTTCCGCCAGGAGCGGCAGCAGCGCGCCGCGCGCGGCGCCGCCGGCGCCCAGCAACAGGATGCGTTTGTCGGCCAGCGGCACGCCGGCATTGCGCACGATGTCGGCCACCAGGCCGGGACCGTCGGTGTTGTCGCCGACGATCTCGCCCTGGTCGAAAACCAGGGTGTTCACGGCGCCGGCGGCGCGGGCGCGCGGCGCCAGCCGGGTCGCCAGCCGCGCCGCCTCGAGCTTGAACGGCAGCGTGACGTTGGCGCCGCGCCAGCCTTCGGCGATCAGGCGCCGCACGGTGGCCTCGAAGCCGTCCAGCGGCGCCAGGCAGCGCTCATAGGTCAGGTCCTGGCCGGTCTGCAGCGCAAAGGCGGCGTGGATCTGCGGGGATTTGCTGTGGGCGATCGGATTGCCGATGACGCAATATCTATCGGTCACAGGGCCGCTCATTGCCTGGCCTCGCCAAGGGTTGCCTGCATCTTGTCCTCACGGGTGAAACGGAAACGGGTGAACACTTCCCACAGGTCGTCCTTGCCCTGGGTGCGCATATTGGCCGGGAAGGCGCCGAACGGGGCCGAGCGGCGCACGATCTCGAGCGCGGCCTTGTCGAGGGCCGGGTTGCCCGAGCTGCGTTCGACGCGTGGGCCGCCATCGCCCAGGTACAGGGTGCCGTCCTGGAACACGGGGATGTAGACCACCAGGTCGCCATACAGCTTGCGCCCCGCCTGCTGCGGGAAATTCAGCGTGCCGACTTCCTCGATGCGCTTTTGCATCGCCTTGTAGTACAGCGCGTAGCCGACCTGGCGCGTACTGGGCGTGATCTGCGTGCGCTTGGGGCGGCGGTTTTCTTCCTCGATGCGCTCGAAGATCTCGGCGCTGGTGCGCGAAATGGCGCGTGCGGTGTCGAGGTTGTCGTTGCCCGTGCGGGTCGGATCGGGCTGTTCGCGCTCGGTGACCGGCGGCGCGGTGAAATTGCCGCCGCTGCGCGCGCGCGTCAGCACGTTCTGTTGCAAGCGCTCGAGTTCGGCGATGCGGCGCTGCAGGGCCTTGATGCTGTCGCCGTCCTCGACCTTGCGCAGGTCGGGCAGCGGCGACTTGGCGCGACCAAGCTCGGCCGTGCCGCCGCCGTCCAGGTTGGCCTGGGCCAGCGCGTCGGCCTTGGCTGGCGCCTTGTCATGCTTGGCATTGACCAGCACCACTTCCAGTCCGGGATCGGCCGGCTGGTGGCGGAACGCCTCCGGCGCGGCGAAGCGCAGCGCCAGCAGCCCTGCGTGGGCTGCCACCGATACGGCCAGGGCGATCATCAGGGGACGATGTTGGAGAAAGGACTTCACGCGCTACGGGTGGCCTGGTGGGGCAATTGAATCAGAGAATTGATCCATTCTACCTCGACGCGAACGGATGAGGGGGGCGAACAATCTGGGGGATGCGGAACGTGGTTGGTTCGACAACGCTTATTGGCGAAATTGATGCGCGTTCTGTTCAAACTCCAGACACATCAACGCTGCAAGTCAGGCAAGCATAGCCGCTGACCGACACTTTTGGGACCGGTATTTTAAACAAATATGTTTAAATTTTTGCTTGCACTCTTAAGCAAATCCGTCTAATTTTGGCATGTCGAAGCACACTGGGGACACGCGGTGAAACAGAGCGAGTTCGTCAGGTGGCTGAAGCTTCAGGGCGCGACGTTCAAGGATGGCACCAACCACTTGAAGGTCTACCTCAACGGACAGCAGACCATCCTGCCGAGGCACCCGAGCAAGGAGCTCAAGACAGGCCTTGTCGAGGGCGTAAAGAAGCAGTTAAAGCTGAAGTAATAGCCCGATTAAATTGCCCGCTCAAGTCTTTGTCACGGAGCACCGTAACTCAGTAAATTAAATGCAAGCCATGGAGTGTGTATGAAATATCCTGCAACCTTTAGCCCGGCCGAAGAAGGCGGATTCGTTATCACGTTTCGAGATATCCCTGAGGCGATTACCCAAGGCGACGATGAGGAGGAATCGCTCAGGGAGGCGCAAGATGCGCTCGTTAGCGCGATGGACTTCTACTTTGAGGATAGCCGGCCCGTGCCCGCGCCTTCGAAAGCACGCAGAGGCGAACGCCTGGTCGCGTTACCATTAAGCGTGTCGGCCAAGGTGCTGCTTCTGAACGCGATGATCGAGCGCCAGGTCGGTCCTTCCCAGTTGGCCCGTCTCATGGGAATTAAGCCTCAGGAAGTGAATCGCATTATCGACCTGGGCCATAATACGAAGATCGATACCGTCGCGAACGCGATGGCCGCGCTCGGACGCGAGCTGGATGTCGTTGCTGTCTAGTGACGGTTAGCGGCGAGATCATCCGATTCGAAATCGGTGCCGATCACCATCACCGCGTCGGCGGCGAACCGCGGGCCGCCGAGGCCGCCCCTACGACGCCGACGCCGGCGCCGGCGCCGGCGCGTCCCCGGTATCAACCGCCGCCACCGCGCCTTCGGCCTCGACCACCTCGGCCACGGCCGCTTCGCCGGTGTCCGCTTCTTCCTCGTCGTCGAGCGCAGCGTCCGGCTCGGCGGCCGCCACTTCGAGCAGGCGCGCTTCGAGCTGCAGGTCGACCTCGTCCCAGCGCACGATGTCGAGCTTGACTTGCGCGCCGCGCGCCACTTGCGGCATGCCGGTCAGGCGCACCACCAGCGGCACGTCGACCAGGCGCACCAGCTCATCCTTGAGCACGACGGCGTCGGCCTGCTTCACCTTCTCTTGCCCCAGCCAGCGCAGGCACCAGTAGCGCTCCATGTTCTGCTGGAAGTCGTTGTACGCCGCATAGGCGGCATCGAATCCCGAGACGATGGAGAACAGGGTCGCGTCGCGGTGCTTGAACGGGGCCACCAGCGGCGCCGTCACGCCGTGCTCGGCGGCGGCCAGGATCTGCCACTGGTTGACCAGGTCGGTATACCGGCGCAGCGGCGAGGTGCTCCAGGCGTACTGGTCCACGCCCAGGCCCTGGTGCGGCGCCGCGTGCGTGACCATGCGCACCTGCATCTTGGCGGCCCAGCCGCCGGCGCCCGGCGTCTGCGAGCGATAGATGCCCGGCACGCCCGAATCGTGCAGCAGCTTGCCCCAGGTGCTGTTGGCGAAGATCATCAGCTCGGCCACGATCTTGTCCAGCGGCGCGCCGCGCTTGCGGCGCACGATCGAGACCACGTCGTCCTCGACGTAGAAATTGAAGTCGACCCGGTTCGCCTGTTCGGGCTTGAGGCCGAAGGCTTCGCGCTTCTTCATGCGGCCCGCTTCCAGCTGCAGCGCCCACTTCCACAGCAGGCCCAGTTCGTCCTTGTGCGGATAGTCGCCCTCGCCGCTCTCCAACGTCTCTTCGTTGACCACGTGATCGAGGTCGTTGTGGCGCAGATTGTTCTTGATCGGCACGCGCTCGGCGCGGGTCGTGGTCGACTTGACGCTCCAGTCGGCAGGGTCGAGCACGGCGTACAGCGACAAGGCCGGGCAATCGCTGCCTTCGGCGAGCGTAAACGCATTGACTACCTCGTCCGGCAGCATGGTGATCTTGTCGCCCGGCATATACACGGTGGACATGCGCGCGCGCGCGATCTTGTCGATCGCGTCGTCCGGGCGGATGCCCAGGCCCGGCGCGGCGATGTGGATGCCGACCTGCACGCTGCCGTCATCCAGGCGCACGACCGAAAACGCGTCGTCGATCTCGGTGGTGGTGACGTCGTCGATCGAGAAGGCGGCGACGGCGGCCAGCGGCAGGCCGCCCGGTGCCTTCGGGACCTCCACGGGCGCGAAACCGGCGCCGCGCGGGAAGTGCTCGAACAGGAAGCGGCCCATGTGCAGCTCTTTCGGCGACTCCAGGCCGCCGACGTCGAGCATCAGGCGCGGCGGGCTGGTCTGCAGTTCGCTGGCCGCCGTCTCGAAGGCCTTGTATTCGATGGTGTTCTTGTCGGGCTTGAACAGCAGCTGGTGCACGATCTGCTGCATCGGCTGCGGCAGCTTGCCCGCCTTCAGTTCATCCACATAGCCGGCCTGCACGATGGCCTGCTGCTTCTTCTTTTCGATGCCGGCCAGCGCCGCCTTCAGCGACTGTTCAGGCGCCGCCTTGTAGCGGCCACGGCCTTTCTTGTGAAAATAGATGGGGGCGCCATGCAGGGCCAGCACCAGGCCGGCGGCTTCGTGCGGCAGCGGCGCGTGGCCGAAATACTCGAGGCCCAGCTCGGCGAAACCGAATTCTTCTTCGCCAGCGACTTCCCACAGGAAATCAAGATCAACCTCCTGAACGATTGCCTTGGCCGCGTCCAGCAACGCTTGCGGCTCGGGCTTGTCGAACTGCAGCAGCACGTCGCGCGTCTTGACCTTGGTGCGTTTGCCGCTCGGCATCTCCACCTGGTAGGCCTCGCCCGCTTGCGACAGGATGGCGCCGACCTTGAAGTCGCCCGATTCCTCGAAAAATACGTTCATAGTTAAGTAGTGTTCTTCATGGTTGCAGCCGCTCCCAGTTCCAGCACCGCGGGCAAGAATACCTCGGTGACCAGGAGCAGGCCTTGACGGCGGCGATAGACGCAGCGCCGCGCGTAATAAATGTGCTTGTCAGCGTCGCCTTGCTTGCCGAGCGCGGCGTGCGCACGGCGCACCAGCGGATGGTCGGCAGACAGACGCGCAAATTCCAGTGGCCCACGCCGCACCAGCGGATCGTAGAACAGCGTGCTGCCCAGCGAGCGCTCACCCAGCGCCGAGAACAGCGGCCAATCGGCGGCATCGCACTCCATCGGCACCACCGTGTGGGCGAATACCACCGGCGCGCCGTCGCACTCGAGCAGCACTTCGCGTTCCCAGACCCGCTGCGCGCGCGCAAGGCCGATCGCCGCGGCTTCATCCATCAGGCATGGCGCGCTGCGCTGGTGCAGGCGGCGCACCCGGAACGCGGCGCTGCTGGACACCAGGCGCGCCGTCAGCGAACCGGGCGTGACCAGCCAGTCGCGCATGCGCTGCGGCGCGCGCAGCGCGCGCGCATGCGGCTGCCACGCAGCCAGGCGCAACGATTTACGCTTCACCGCGCGTCCTTCACTGCGCGCCCTTCACTGCGGCCCTTCACTGCGCCGCGTCCACCGGTTTCAGACCGCAAAACGCCAGCACCTCGTCCACATACTGCGCGAATTCCGGGATCGCATGGTCGCTGCCCTCGATCACGTGCTGGCGCGCTCCCGCATAGTGGGCCACCATGTCGCGGTAGTCCAGCACTTCGTCGCCGGTCGCGGCCAGCAGGAAGTACCGCTCCGGGCGGGTGATCCGCGCCACGCGCAGCGCCTGCAGCTCGCCGACGTACTCCTGGCGGAACTCGAACGGTTCGTCGGAATGCCAGGCGGTGGTCAAGCCGACATGTTGTTCCAGGTTGCGGGTCGGGTCGACCGCGGGATTGACGACGACCGCGCGCACGCCCAGGCGCTCGGCCAGCCAGCATGCATAAAAGCCGCCCAGCGACGAGCCGACGATGGCTAACTGATTGGGCGCATGGCGTTCGGCCAGCGCCAGCGCGAGCTCCATCGCCGCCTTCGGCGACGCCGGCAGCTGCGGGCAGATCAGGCGTTCTCCCATGCCGGCCTGCGCGAGCCGCTCCTGCACCACGCGCGCCTTGAACGAGCGCGGCGAGGAGCGAAAGCCATGCAGGTACAGCAGGTAAGGCGCCTGGCTCATGGCGCCAGCGCGTCCAGCAGTTTCTGGTGCACGCCGCCAAAGCCGCCATTACTCATCACGAGGATGTAGTCGCCCGGCTGCGCTTGCTGCACGATGGCCTGCACCATATAGTCGATCTGGTCGAAGCTGTGCGCGATCTTGCCCAGCGGTGTCAAGGCGTCGGCCAGCGACCAGCCCAGCGCCTGCTGGCTGCCGAAGCCGAACACCAGGTCGGCATCCTTCAGGCTGCCCGGCAGCGCATCCTTCATGGCGCCCAGCTTCATCGTGTTCGAACGCGGCTCGAGCACGGCCAGGATGCGCCCGCCCGTGCCAACGCTTGGTCCAATCCTTTGACGCAGGCCGCCGACCGTGGCAGCGATCGCCGTCGGATGGTGGGCGAAGTCGTCGACCACGGTGATGTTATTGACCACGCCGCGCACTTCCATGCGCCGCTTGACGTTCTGGAAACGCGCCAGCGAGTCGATCGCCTGGGCCACGGGCACGCCGACATGGCGGGCGGCGGCGATCGCGGCCAGCGCGTTCGAGCGGTTATGCTTGCCCGTCAGGTCCCAGTGCACGGTGCCCTGAAGGTCGCCCTTGAACAGGACGTCGAAACTGGCGCCGCCCGGATGCTCGACCATGGTCCAGTCGACGCCGTCGGCCGACCCGAAGCTTTCCTTGTCGCTCCAGCAGCCGCGCTTGAGCACGCGGCCGATCGACGCTTCATCGCCATTCACGACCAGCCGGCCCACGCCCGGCACGGTGCGCACCAGGTGGTGGAACTGGGTCTCGATGGCGCCGATATCGGGGAAGATGTCGGCGTGGTCGTATTCCAGGTTGTTGAGCACCGCGGTCTTGGCGTGGTAGTGCACGAACTTGCTGCGCTTGTCGAAGAAGGCGGTGTCGTATTCGTCGGCTTCGATCACGAAGAAGTCGCTCGGCTGGTCGCCATGCAGGCGCGCCGAGACGCCGAAATTCATCGGCACGCCGCCGATCAGGAAGCCCGGCGCATAGCCCGCGTCTTCCAGGATCCAGGCCAGCATCGAGGTGGTCGTGGTCTTGCCGTGCGTGCCGGCCACGGCCAGCACCCATTTTTCGCGCAAGATGTGTTCGCCGATCCACTGCGGGCCCGAGACGTAGGGCAGGCTGCGGTTCAGGATCTCTTCGATCAGCGGATTGCCGCGCGTCATGACATTACCGATCACATACAGGTCGGGCTGCAGCGCCACCTGTTCCGGACCATAGCCCTGGATCAGCTCGATCCCCTGGGCTTCCAGCTGGGTGCTCATGGGAGGATAGACGTTGGCGTCGCAACCGGTCACGCGGTGGCCCGCTTCCTTGGCCAGGACGGCCAGGCCGCCCATGAAAGTGCCGCAGATGCCGAGGATATGAATGTGCATGGAGAGAATGTCTAACCAGGAATGAATGGACGAATACGCGATTCTACCCGAGCCGCTATCATTTTCCGTTCAAGAGTATGATCCCAGGCATGATGCCGAATCTGAACACCGATCTCCTCCAGTTGCGTAACGAGATCGCGCTGGCCGCTGCGCGCATGATCGCGCAAGACGGCGCCGATCTCGATACCGCTCGCCGCAAGGCCGTCCGCCAGGTGCTGGGCGTCACCCCTTTGAGACCGAACATGCTGCCCGACGACGCGCAAGTCGAGGACGAGGTGCGCAAGTACCTGGCCCTGTTCGGCGGCGCCTTTCATGCCGAGCGCCTGGCGCACCTGCGCGCGACCGCGCTGCAGGTGATGGAAGCCCTGGCCGACTTCCACCCCTATCTCACCGGCGCGGTCCTCAACGGCACCGCCGGCGAGCACGACGACATCCACCTTCAATTGTTCGCCGACAGCGCCAAGGAGGTGCAGATCTACCTGCTCAACCGTAATGTTAATATCGATATTTCGGAAACCCCGCATTTCAAGGGGGGCCGCCATGCGCCGGTCGAGACCGTGACCTTCCCGTGGATGAAGGAGACGGTGCATGCCGAACTGTATGAATACCAGGACCTGCGCGGCGCCCTCAAGCCGCGCGCCGACGGCCGTGCGCAGCGCATCGACATGAGCGGCCTGCGCGCGCTGATCGCGGCGGACGACAGGAATGCCAACTGAGTGGAAACTGACGAATGAACAAGAAACATCTGACCGCGTATGCGGCAGTCGCCGCGCTGTTCGGCGTGATGGGCGCCCTGGTGGCGGTGTACAAGAAGCCGGCGCAAAGCGTGCTGCCTGCCCCGGCCACCGTCGCCCGCGACGGCCAGGTCACCAACCCGGTCACCAACCTGTATGCACAGTCGCTGAACGACCTCGAAGGCAAGTCGCAACCGCTGGCCCAGTGGAAGGGCAAGCCCTTGCTCGTCAATTTCTGGGCCACCTGGTGCGGCCCCTGCGTGCGCGAAATGCCCGAGCTGTCGCACCTGGCCAGCGAGGATGGCGGCAAGCGCTTCAACGTGATCGGCATCGGCATCGATTCGCCTACCAATATGAGTGAATTCGCCGCCAAGATGAATGTCACCTATCCGCTGTACGTGGGCGGCATGGGCGGCACCGAGCTGTCGCGCGGGTTCGGCAATACGAATGGCGGCTTGCCATATACCGTGCTGATCGGCGCCGATGGACAGGTGATCAAGACCTATCTGGGCGAACTGAAGTTCGATGAATTGCGCGCCGACCTCGCCAAACTGGAATCCTGAGCCGACAAATTACGAACGACCGTACGATTGACACTGCTGCTAACTCCGCCTATCGCCCGGCAATTTTACTGCTTGCCAATAGCTGAGCTAGGCGGCACAATGCCTGACTTTCGGGCAACCAGACTCTCACTATGGCGAAAAAGCTACTGCTGCTGAACGGCCCCAACCTCAATTTATTGGGGACGCGGGAACCGGCGGTGTACGGCACGACCACCCTTGCCGACATCGAACAAGCTGCAGTCGCCCAGGCCAGCCAGGCCGGCGCGGCGCTGGAATATTTCCAGAGCAACCATGAAGGAGCGTTGATCGACCGCATCCATGCCGCGCGTGCCGAGGGCGTGGATTGGATCGTCATCAACCCTGGCGGCCTGACCCATACCAGCGTAGCCCTGCGCGATGCGTTCGCCTCGGTGGCCATTCCCTTCGTGGAGGTGCATATTTCAAATATCCACCAACGCGAATCCTTCCGGCACCACTCCTATCTGTCTGGAATCGCGCGCGGCGTGATCTGCGGACTGGGGGCGGACGGATATCGGTTTGCCATCGACTTCGCACTTAAATAGCGTTAATCTACGTCAACTTCATGTAACAGCGGCCGCGCGACCTATTCCTACGCAGCGGCCTGCTCTCTAAAACGAATAATTCCAAGGGGTTTCACATGGATCTACGAAAACTCAAGACCTTGATCGACCTGGTCGCTGAATCGGACATCGCCGAGCTGGAAGTGACCGAAGGCGAAAGCAAGGTTCGCATCGTCAAGTCGTCCGCAATCCCGCAGAACCAGATGGTCATGCTGCCGCATCAGGGCGTGCAGCAATACTCGGCGCCTGCCGCTGCCCCTGCGGCGCCGGCGGCCGCGCCTGCGGTCGCCGCCGAACCGACCGGCCACGTGGTCAAGTCGCCGATGGTCGGCACCTTCTACCGCTCGTCCGCGCCTGGCGCCGCCGCCTTCGTCGAAGTCGGCCAGAGCATCAAGGAAGGCGACACCCTGTGCATCATCGAAGCGATGAAGCTCCTGAACGAAATCGATGCCGACGTCTCCGGCACCGTCACCAAGATTCTCGTCGAAAACGGCCAGCCGGTCGAATTCGGCCAGCCGCTGTTCGTGATCGGCTGATCTGCTTCTCCAAGCCGGCCAGCGCGTACGACGCGCGCCGCCGGCTCACCCATGACGTGTCCGGCGCCGCCTGTCCTTTCAGCCGCGCCGGTTTTCACTGAATACCGGACCTACCATGTTTGAAAAAATCCTCATCGCCAACCGTGGTGAAATCGCGCTGCGTATCCAGCGCGCCTGCCGCGAGCTGGGCATCAAGACGGTCGTCGTCCACTCCGAGGCCGACAAGGACGCCAAGTACGTGAAACTGGCGGACGAATCGGTCTGCATCGGACCGGCGCAATCGACCCTCAGCTATCTGAACATGCCCGCGATCATCAGCGCCGCCGAAGTGACTGACGCCGAGGCGATCCACCCGGGCTACGGCTTCCTGTCCGAGAACGCCGATTTCGCCGAGCGCGTCGAAAAGTCCGGCTTCGTCTTCATCGGCCCGCGTTCCGACTCGATCCGCCTGATGGGCGACAAGGTGTCGGCCAAGCAGGCGATGATCAAGGCCGGCGTGCCGTGCGTGCCGGGATCGGACGGCGCCCTGCCGGACGATCCGAAAGAGATCGTCCAGACCGCGCGCCGCGTCGGCTACCCGGTCATCATCAAGGCCGCCGGCGGCGGCGGCGGCCGCGGCATGCGCGTGGTGCATACCGAAGCGGCGCTGCTCAATGCGGTGCAGATGACCAAGACCGAAGCCGGCACTGCCTTCGGCAATCCGGAAGTCTATATGGAGAAGTTTCTGGAGAATCCGCGTCACGTGGAGATCCAGATCCTGGCCGACGAACACCGGAACGCCGTCTGGCTGGGCGAACGCGACTGCTCGATGCAGCGCCGCCACCAGAAGGTGATCGAGGAAGCACCGGCGCCGGGCATCCCGCGTAAACTCATCGAGAAGATCGGCGACCGCTGCGCCGAAGCCTGCCGCAAGATCGGCTACCGCGGCGCCGGCACCTTCGAATTCCTGTACGAGAACGGCGAGTTCTACTTCATCGAGATGAACACCCGCGTCCAGGTCGAGCACCCGGTCACCGAGATGATCACCGGGATCGACATCGTGCAGGAGCAGATCCGCATCGCCTGCGGCGAGAAGCTGCGCTTCCGCCAGCGCGACATCATGCTGTCGGGTCACTCGATCGAGTGCCGCATCAATGCCGAGGATCCGTTCAAGTTCACCCCGTCGCCAGGCCGCATCACCGGCTGGCACCCGCCGGGCGGTCCTGGCATCCGTGTCGATTCGCACTCATATGCCGGATACTATGTGCCACCTCACTACGACTCGATGATCGGCAAGGTAATTTCATACGGTGCGACCCGGGAGCAAGCGATCCGCCGCATGCAAATCGCGCTCTCCGAAATGGTGGTCGAAGGTATCCTCACCAATATTCCGCTGCATCGCGAACTGATGGTCGACGCCCGTTTCATCGAAGGCGGCACCAATATCCACTACCTGGAGCAGAAACTGGCCGCCAAGCCCGATCTGCCGAAGGAAACGGCGCTCGGCGCCAAATCGGAAGCCAAGGTCAAAGAATGAGCTGGACTGAAGTCGTCATCGAGATCGCCCGCGACCACGCGGAAGCGCTGTCCGACGCCCTGATGGAGGCGGGCGCGCTGTCGGTGTCCGTCGAGGACGCCGACGAAGGCACCGAAGACGAAAAACCCCTGTTCGGGGAGCCGGGCATGGAACCGACCCAGGCCGCATGGGACCACAGCCGCGTCGTGGCCCTGCTGGAGTCCGACGCCGACCAGCTGGCGATCGTCACCGAGGCCGCGCAGGCGGTCAGGCTGGACGTGGTGCCGGCCTTCACCACCCGCAAGGTCGAAGACGCCGACTGGGTGCGCCTGACCCAGTCGCAGTTCGAGCCTATCCACATCGGCAAGAACATCTGGGTCGTGCCGAGCTGGCACGAAGCGCCCGATCCATCCGGCCTGATCCTCGAGCTCGATCCGGGCCTGGCCTTCGGCACCGGCAGCCATCCGACCACCCGCCTGTGCATGGAATGGCTGGAGGCCCATCCGGCGCCGGGCAAGTCGGTGCTGGACTATGGCTGCGGCTCGGGCATCCTGGCGATGGTGGCCAAGAAGCTGGGCGCGCACGACGTCGCCGGCGTCGACATCGATCCGCAGGCGATCGAGTCCGCGCGCGCCAACGCCGAACGCAACGGCGTCGAGATCGACTACTACCTGCCCGACACCTTCGCGCTGTCTGGCAACGAGCGCCATGCGGGCGGCAAGTTCGACGTCGTGGTGGCCAACATCCTGTCGAGCCCACTGAAGCTGATGGCGCCGATGCTGGCCGGCCGCGTGGCCGATGGCGGCAGCCTGGTCCTGTCGGGCGTGCTGGCGCGCCAGGCGGAGGAAGTCGCCGCCGCCTATCTACCCTTCATCAAGCTGGGCGTCTGGGCCGAGCAGGACGGCTGGGTTGCCCTTCACGGGACGCTCGGCCAGGACAGCGCGCCGCCGCCCCGCACCCAAGGCTAGACAGGCATGGCGCTCGCCACCCAATGCCCCCACTGCGGTACGCTGTTCCGCGTCGCCGCGGACCAGCTCAAGCTGCGTGGGGGCATCGTGCGCTGCGGCGCCTGCCAGCAGGTCTTCGACGGCAATGCGGGGCTGGTCGACCTGACCGCCGCGCAGAGCGCCGCTGCTTTATCCCCAGGCGCCACGCAAGACACGTCCGCGACCAACGCTTCGATCGCGCCAGATTCCGGCAAGGATGGCGGCCAGAATACCGGCCAGGACGCCGATCAGCCGATCTACACGCTCGAATTCGACCGCGCGCTGTCGCCGTTCGGCATCCTGCCGCATGCCTTGAACGAACCGGACGCCGAGCAGGACCTGGCGGTCGAGGCCGAGGCCGCACCAGCTCCTGTGGCCGACATCCAGGTGCACGAGGAGCGCGCGGCTGCCCCGCCGCCGGCCGATGGCCGCGATAGCCACGATGGGCCGGCGCCAGCCGCAGAAGCCATGGCGGGCGCCGCCGAACCCGTGGCGCGCCAGCCGGCGCCGGATGCGCCGCCGCTGCTGCTGCGCGAATCGGCCGGCGGCTCGCCGCCGATCGTCTCGCCCGCCGCGGCGCCGCCATCCAGATCCCCGCGCGGGCGCGCCGCCGAAGCCCGTTCGCGCCGTTCCAAGCTGACCCCGACCCGGATCGAAGAGACACCCAAGCTGCGCGTGCCCGAGATCGACGAACCCGAGTTCGTGCGTCGCGGCCGCCAGCGCGAGCAGTCAGGCAAGGCCGTGCGCATCGCGATGATCGCCGGCAGCATCCTGCTGCTGCTGGCGATCGTCCTGCAGGCGATGGTGAGCTTTCGCGACATATTGGCGGCCCGCTATCCCGGCCTGCGCCCGGCCCTGGTCTCGGCCTGCGACCTGTTCGGCTGCCAGGTCGGGCTGCCGGCGCGGCCGGACGCGCTGGTGATCGAAACCGGCGAACTCATTACCCTGGGCGGCAACGCCTATACCTTGAACACCGTGCTGCGTAACGGCGGCGACCTGGCGCTGGCCTGGCCCAGCATCGAGCTGACCCTGAACGATCGCGATGACAAGCCGCTGGTGCGGCGCGTGTTCGGTCCGCGCGACTACGTTCCCCAGCTTGCCGACGCCGAGGGCGGCAACATCACCGGCTTCGGCGCGCGCGCCGAGCAGCCGGTCAAGATCCATTTCAGGCTGGAAGGACTCGAGCCTTCCGGCTACCACATTGCCGTTTTCTACCCCTGAAGGCTGAACCCATGACCAAAACCGCCCTGATCTGCGGCTCGCTCGCATTCGACAAGATCATGCAATACCACGGCCGCTTCGGCGACACCCTGCTGGCCGACCAGCTGCACCGCGTGAATGTGTCGTTCCTGGTGCCGACCCTGCGCACCGAATACGGCGGCTGCTCGGCCAACATCGCCTACAACCTCAGGCTGCTGGGCGGCGAACCGCTGATCATGGGCACCCTGGGCATGGACGGCGGCGACTACCTGAAGCGCATGGAAGAGCAAGGGCTCCAGACCCGCGGCATCCGCACCATCGCCGACGCCTATACCGCGCAATGCTTCGTCACCGCCGACCAGGACAACAACCAGATCAACGCCTTCCACCCGGGCGCCATGCAGTTCTCGCACCAGAACAACGTGGCCGACCAGGGGCCGCTGGCGGTGGCGATCATTTCGCCGGACGGCCGCGACGGCATGATCAAGCATGCGCGCGACTGCGCCGAGCTGAAGGTGCCGTTCATGTTCGATCCGGGCCAGCAGCTGCCGATGTTCTCGGGCGACGAGCTGATCACCTTCATCGGCCAGGCCAGCTACCTGGCGTGCAACGATTATGAATTCGAGATGGTGATGGACCGCACCGGCCTCTCCCAGGCCGACATCGCGGCGCGCCTGGATGCCCTGGTGATCACACGCGGCGCCGAAGGGTCCGACATTCATGCCGGCGGCGAGCACTATCGCATCCCGGCGGTGCAGGCAGCGAACGTGGTCGACCCGACCGGCTGCGGCGACGCCTACCGCGCCGGCCTGCTGTTCGGGATCACCAACGGCCTGGACTGGGCCACCAGCGGCCGCATCGCCAGCCTGCTGGGCGCGATCAAGATCGCATCGGCGGGCGGCCAGAACCACAGCTTCACGCCGCAGGAATTCGACCAGAAATTCGAGGCCGCCTTCGGCTTCAAGTTCCGCTGATTTACCTTGCCCGGTAAGTCGTAGGGTCGGCGGCCGAGCCGCCGACGCGTTGAGTGTTACCGGCGCCGATATCGCGCCGGATGATCTTGTTGCCAACCATCGCCGCGTCGGCGGCCGAGCCGCCAACCCTACGGGATGAAAAAATGGCCTTGCGAATGCAAGGCCATCTTTGTTTCCGGCTCGCTGCGAGCGACTAGAAGCCGAACACCTGCCGCAGGACGAACAGCAGGATCTGGATCAGCACCAGCGCCACCAGCACCGACAGGTCGATGCCGCCGATCGGCGGGACCACGCGCCGGATCGGGCGCAGCACCGGCTGGTTCAGGGCGTGCACGAACGGCGCCAGCGGCGCGTTCGGGTTCACCCAGCTGAAGATCGCTTCGATGATCAGGAGCGCCATGAAACCGTACAGGATCCAGTTCAGGAAGCGGTGCAGCGCATACAGCAGCACCATCTCGCCGCTGCCGCCCTGCAGCAGCACGAACGTGCTGGCCAACAGCACCACCAGGAAGGCGCCGATCAGGCTCGCCCAGTCGTAACCCCGGGTGCCCGGCACCACGCGCCGCAGCGGCATCACCAGCCAGTCGGTGATGGTGTGCACGAACTGGCGGATCTGGTCGGGCAGACGCACGCGGATCGCGTTCGTCCAGAAACGCAGCAGCAGCACCCCACCCAGCAAGCCTGCGATGATATCGACGATAAACTGAAGAATGAACAGCACGGACTCTCCTCAAAAAAAAACCGCTGTGCGAACAATCACACAGCGGCATTGTGCCTGAAGCAGATCCGACTTGCCATGCGCACATGGTGCGCGGCAGGTCGGAAGACGTCCGGTATTAAGGACGGCTGCTGGTCGGGAACGGCCATGCGGTCGGCGCCAGCACGGTCTTCGCCGGCGCGGCGCTTGGCGCTGCCGGAGCGGCGCCTGGTGCGTCTGCCGGTTGCGCGGCGGTGGTCGCTGCCGGCTTGGCGGCCGGTTTCCTGGCGGCCGGCTTTTTCGCTTCCGGCTTGGCGTCGGCCTTGGCGTCAGCCTTCACTTCCGGCTTGGTTTCGGCCTTGGTGTCGACTTTGGCTTCCGGCTTGGCTTCGGCCTTGGCCACTACTGCTGGCTTGGCTTCTGGCTTGGCGACAGCGGTCTTGGTTGCTGCAGCTTTCACTGGAGCAGCTTTTTTAGCGGCTGGAGCAGCCTTGTTTGCAGCCGGCGCAGCTTTATTAGCGGCCGGCGACGCTTTTTTTGCTGCGGGCGACGCTTTCTTCACTGCTGGTTTTGCGGCGGTTTTGGTGGCGGTCGCTTTTTTCGCTGCCGGTTTGGCGGCGGTTTTGGTCGCGGTCGCTTTCTTCGCTGCCGGTTTGGCCGCGGTTTTGGTGGCGGTCGCTTTCTTCGCTGCCGGTTTGGCCGCGGTTTTGGTGGCGGTCGCTTTCTTCGCTGCCGGTTTGGCGGCGGTTTTGGTGGCGGTCGCTTTCTTCGCTGCCGGTTTGGCGGCGGTTTTAGTGGCGGTCGCTTTCTTCGCTGCTGGCTTGGCGGTTTTGGTCGCGGTTGCTTTCTTCGCTGCCGGTTTCGCGGTTGCCTTGGTCGCGGTCGCTTTCTTCGCTACTGGTTTAGCGGCGGCCTTGCTTGCAGTCGCTTTTTTGGCTGCAGGTTTAGCGGCGGCTTTGGTGGCGGTTTTCGCGGTCGACTTGGCGGCTGGTTTAGCGGCGGCCTTTTTCGCTGCCGGCTTGGCTGCCGGTTTAGCGGCGGCTTTCTTTGCTGCCGGCTTGGTTGCCGACTTGGCTGCCGGTTTAGCGGCGGCTTTCTTTGCCGCCGGCTTGGCTGCCGATTTCGCTGCCGGTTTTGCGGCGGCTTTCTTCGCTGCCGGCTTGGCTGCCGGTTTAGCGGCGGCTTTCTTCACTGCAGGCTTGGCTGCCGGCTTGGCTGCCGATTTGGTCGCGGTTTTGGCCGTTGCTTTGGTAGCAGCGGTTTTGGTCGCGGCGGTCTTGGTTGCAGTAGTTTTCTTTGCAACAGGTTTAGCAGCGGTTTTCGCTGCCGGCTTGCTCACGGCCTTGGCTGCCGGCTTGGCGGCTGCCTTGGTGGTGGTCTTGGTCGCGACTTTCTTTGCGACTGGTTTCTCTGCCGCAGCCTTTGCGCTCGACTTCGTCGTGGACGACGGCGCGCTCTTTACTGCTGCCTTTGCTGCTGGTTTCTTAGCGGTTGCCATTCTTGTTCTCCTTCATCTGCGATGAGAAATACGCTCGAGGTTTAAAACCCGCCGGATCAAACCCGGCGAATTATTCATCGGACCAAAGCAAGCGTCGATTTAGGCCAATGAATCCGGCACCGGCTGAACTGCTGCAACTCCTCACAGTTGCAGCGCTTCAGCCAACATCGACAGGTCACCGTTCCAGCGTTTCACATCGCTACCCTTGCGGGTGCGAAAAGAAAAAGCCGCCTTGCCTGAGCAATTGGTCAGACAAGCCGGCTTGTTCTTTTCGCTTCGCTTCCGTGCATACTGTTTGGTTCAGCGTCCTATTATTCGATCGATTTTGCCCGATGCCCGCGACAATATCACATCTTCTCGATTTGACAAATTCAATCACGTAAAGTACGCGCATTCTTTGTGAGCGCGCAACCGTGAATCGCAAAAAGAGTCGCGTGATTTGGACGGTGAATTGCGCGCCCGCGCGCCAATCAACGACATGCCCGACATGCGCTGCAGCCTTTACCTATCGCATTTCAACTGATCGATAAGCTGGAATCACGCCGCCATCGTGCCTCTGCCAGCGGGGCATATTCATGTTTCAGTGTCGCATGATTGCAAAGACCGGCCAGCGCACCACTGCATCTGAATCAACGTCATCCGAGTAAGTCTGCATATACGCGAGAGCGCATTCTCCGCACCCAATGCCGCCAGTCGAAAGGAGCATCCATGCCAACCACGTCGCTGCACGACGATCCCTCCGCCATCCCGGCGCTCGGCCACAGAACCAGCGGATCCATGTGCTGAAGAATGTCGCGACGTGCGGTTCACAGGCCGAACGGCCCGTACCAGTAAGTGATGTCGATGACCGCGCCGCGCTTTGACACATAAGCCTGGCGCGTTTCGCAGTTGACGAACAGCGCGCGGAAGGTGCCGTCCAGTTGCCGGCGCGGCATATCAGCCGGATGGCTGCCGGCGGGAACCAGCGGCCCCTGCCTCTTGGCGTGGCCGTGTTTCGGATCGGTGTTTGTATTGAGCATGCCGGCCAGCCTGAAAACTCCGTGGGCGTCGCGCGCCACGGCATCGTTGATCAAGCCGACGCAGGCGTCGTCGCGTGGCGCGTCCTTCACCTGCTCGGCGAGGACCAGCGGTGGCTGGGCAACGGACTCCGGTTTCCCGGCGGCGCAG
Organism: Massilia sp. UYP34; assembly: GCF_056279385.1. Lineage (NCBI taxonomy): Bacteria > Pseudomonadati > Pseudomonadota > Betaproteobacteria > Burkholderiales > Oxalobacteraceae > Massilia > Massilia sp. UYP34. Next base: position 117,580 of record NZ_JBWBRF010000004.1, read on the forward strand.
GCGCCAAGCGTGAAGGGCGCAAGAACGGTCAGCAAAATGACAGGGTGGCGCATGCGCTGCTCCGGATCGTGGATGTCCAGGGATCGACGCGGCCCGCGCCGCATCTTTCCCATCTTAGCGCACGCCCTGGCGCCGATCTAGCGTTTCGGCATCGGGGTCGACACAGGGGTCGGCACAATGCGCCACACGGCGCCGCCGGCGTCGTCCACCACCAGCAAGGCGCCGTCGGCCGCGACTTCGACCGCGGCCGGGCGGCCCCAGACCTCGCGGTCGCTGATCACCATGCCGCTCATGAAGTCCTGGTACTGCCCGGTCGGCACGCCATCCTTCATGAACACGCGCGCCACCTTGTAGCCGGTGCGCACGCCGCGGTTCCAGGAGCCGTGCAGCGCGACGAAGACCTCGCCCTCGTACTCCTTCGGGAAAGCGTGCTTCGCGCCCTTCGGCGCGTGGTAGACCACCATGCCCAGCGGCGCCGAGTGGGCCTGCAGCAGCACGTCCGGGGTGATCGTCTTGCCCTTCAGGTCGGGGCGGATGCCCTTCAGGCGCGGGTCTTCGTTGTCGCCGATGTAGTACCACGGCCAGCCATAGAAGCCGCCCTGCTTCACGCGGGTCAGGTAGTCCGGCGGCAGGTCGTCGCCCAGCGCGTCGCGCTCATTCACATTGCACATCACGTCGCCGGTGGCCGGATACACCAGCAGGCCGACGCAGTTGCGCAGGCCAGTCGCGTACGTGCGGCGGTTCTTGCCGTCCGGGTCGAACGCCATCACGGTGGCGCGGTCGGTCTCGACGCCCCAGGCGGCGCCGAATCCGTGGCGTTTTTCCCACTCGGCGATCGGCAGCGGCGGTTGTGGACCGATGTCGCTGGCGACGTTGGTGGCCGAGCCGATCGACAGCAGCATCGTCTTGTCGTCTTTCGAGAACACCAGGGTGCGGGTGGTGTGGCCGCCGCTGGTCTCGGACAGCGAGGGAATCACCACCTCGGCTGCCGCGCGCGCCTTCAGGTCGCCGTTGCGGTAAGGGATGCGCACCACCGAATTGACGCCCGCCACGTACAGGTATTGCGGGTTGGCGCCGGACGGCCAGAACGCCATGCCGTAAGGACGCGACAGGCCGGTGGCGAACACGTCGGCGGTATCGGCCTTGTCGCCGTTCTTCGAGCGCAGCACTTTCACTTGGCCGGCGCCGGTGGCGGCCAGGAACACGTCGCCGTTCGGCGCGCGCAGGAGCGTGCGCGGCTTGTCGGCATCCTGGGCGAACACGCTCACTTCGAAGCCCGGCATCACGGTTGGCAGCGCGCCGTTCGGACGCGCCTGCACGCGCGGGCTGTTGCCGGCGCTGTCGGTGGCGAACGGCCTGGCCAGATCGGTCGGCTTGATGTGGAAAATCTTGCCGGGCCGGGTATCGTCCCAGGAGCCGGCGCGGTCCGCCGGCCTGGCGGCTGCGGCCGGCGTGGCCGGCGCTGCGGCGCCGGCGGCCGCGGGTCCTTGCAGGCTGGCCAGATAGTCGATCAGCGCCGCGCGCATCTTCTGGTCCGGCACGCCGACCGGCATCGTGGTGCCGGGCACCCGCTTGGCCGGGTCGAGCAGGAATACGTCCAGCTCTTCGCGGGTCCAGACCAGGCCCGCGGCGCCGGCCTTGGCCAGCGCCCCCGAATAGCCGAAACCGGGGACGCCGGCGGCCTTGCGGCCGACGACGCCGAACATGCCGGGACCGGCCAGCGGCGACAGCTTCGCATCGACCGTGTGGCAGCTGGCGCAGTTGTTCTGGAAGATGGTGCGGCCGGCGGTGACTTGCGGCGCGGAGGCGGCATGAGCGACGGATACCGTCGCCAGGCTGGCGAGCATGAGGACATGCAGCGTCAGGGAGTTGGCTTGCAAGGTTGTCTCCTGGTCAGGCGGGAAAAATCGCCATCATAGGGCAAGTCATCCCCGTACGGGCATTTCATATGGTTCAAGTTAGCCCGGTGTCGCAATAAACGAGCGGGCAAGAAAAACCCCGCACATGCGGGGTCTCGATGCTGCGATGCCGGCTCGGATCAATCCCAGCTCAGCGTGCCGCCGGTCTGGTATTCGGTCACACGCGTCTCGAAGAAGTTACGCTCCTTCTTCAGGTCGATCATCTCGCTCATCCACGGGAACGGATTCTCTTCGTTCGGGAACAGTGGCTCCAGGCCGATCTGCACGGCGCGGCGGTTGGCGATGAAGCGCAGGTAGCCCTTGAACATCGGGGCGTTCAGGCCCAGCACGCCGCGCGGCATGGTGTCTTCGGCGTAGCGGTATTCCAGGTCGACCGCCTGCAGGAACAGGGCGTTGATCTCTTCGCGGAATTCCGGAGTCCACAGCTGCGGGTTTTCCATCTTGATCGTGTTGATCAGGTCGATGCCGAAGTTCACGTGCATCGACTCGTCGCGCAGGATGTACTGGTACTGCTCGGCGGCGCCGGTCATCTTGTTCTGGCGGCCGAGCGCCAGGATCTGGGTGAAGCCGACGTAGAAGAACAGGCCTTCCATCAGGCAGGCGAAGACGATGATCGACTTCAGCAGCTTCTGGTCGTTTTCGGTCGTGCCGGTCTTGAATTCCGGGTTGGTCAGGACGTCGATGAACGGGATCAGGAACTGGTCCTTGTCGTGGATCGACTCGATCTCGTTGTAGGCGTTGAAGATCTCGCCTTCGTCCAGGCCCAGCGATTCGACGATGTACTGGTAGGCGTGGGTGTGGATCGCCTCTTCGAAGGCCTGGCGCAGCAGGTACTGGCGGCACTCGGGGGCGGTGATGTGGCGATAGGTGCCCAGCACGATGTTGTTCGCGGCCAGCGAGTCGGCGGTCACGAAGAAGCCCAGGTTGCGCTTGACCAGGCGGCGCTCGTCTTCCGACAGGCCGTTCGGGTTTTTCCACAGCTCGATATCGCGCTGCATGTTCACTTCCTGCGGCATCCAGTGGTTGGCGCAGCCGGCCAGGTACTTGTCCCAGGCCCATTTGTACTTGAACGGCACCAACTGGTTCACGTCGGTTGCGCCGTTGATGATGCGCTTGTCGTCGGCGTTGACGCGCTTCGCAACCTCAGCGGCGGGAGCGGCGTCGGGATTGGCGGCTTGTGGGGCGCGCGGGGCGCTGGTTGGTTCGTCGTCCCAGGAGAGCATGGTGATTTCCTTCTTTTGTGGCCTGGCGCGAGCAAGCGCGGTGAGGTCACATGGTGTGTTGATAGCGGAGATGAATGGTGCGCGCCGACCGTCCGGTCGGCCCGCACCCGGTTACAGCATTACTGGCAGGCTTCGCATTCCTCGAAACCATCGTCGCCCGGACGCAGGTAGCAGGCGGCGCCTTCGGCTTCTGGCGCGGCTGGTGCTGCGGTCACTGGCGCTGCCGCCGGCGCTGCATGGCCTGCCTGCAGGCCGCCCGAGACCGGCACGGCGTTCAGGGCGCCGGTGCGGGTGGTCGACTTTTCCAGGTGGGTCGCGGCGATGGTGCGCAGGTAGTAGGTGGTCTTCAGGCCACGCAGCCACGCCAGTTTATAGGTCTCGTCCAGCTTCTTGCCCGAGGCGCCGGCCATGTAGATGTTCAGCGACTGCGCCTGGTCGATCCACTTCTGGCGGCGCGAGGCGGCTTCCACCAGCCACTTCGGCTCGACTTCGAAGGCCGTCGCATAGAGGTCGCGCAGGTCTTGCGGCACGCGGTCGATCTTCGACAGCGAACCGTCGAAGTACTTCAGGTCGGCGATCATGACTTCGTCCCACAGGTCGCGCGCCTTCAGGTCGCGCACCAGGTACGAGTTGATCTCGGTGAATTCGCCCGACAGGTTCGACTTCACGTACAGGTTCTGGAAGGTCGGTTCGATGCAGGCCGACACACCGATGATGTTCGAGATGGTCGCGGTCGGGGCGATCGCCACGCAGTTCGAGTTACGCATGCCGAACTGCTTGATGCGCTCGCGCACCGGGGTCCAGTCCATCACTTCGCTGGTGTCCTGCTCCAGGTAGCCGCCGCGCTCTTCCGCCAGCAGCTTGATCGAGTCCTGTGGCAGGATGCCGCGGTCCCACAGCGAGCCGGTGTAGGTCTCGTAGCGGCCGCGTTCCTCGGCCAGCTCGGTCGAGGCCAGGTAGGCGTAGTAGCAGACGGCTTCCATCGAGACGTCGGCGAACTTCACCGCCTGTTCCGAGGCGAACGGGATGCGCATCATGTGCAGGCAATCCTGGTGGCCCATGACGCCCATGCCCACCGGACGGTGGCGCAGGTTCGAATTCTTCGCCTTGTCGACCGCGTAGTAGTTGATGTCGATGACGTTGTCCAGCATGCGCATCGCGGTGCGGATGGTCTTTTGCAGCTTGACGTGGTCCAGGCCATCGCCCTTCATGTGCTGCGGCAGGTTCACCGAACCCAGGTTGCAGACGGCGATTTCGTCGGCGCTGGTGTTCAGGGTGATCTCGGTGCACAGGTTCGACGAGTGCACCACGCCCACGTGCTGCTGCGGCGAACGGATATTGCACGGATCCTTGAAGGTGATCCATGGGTGGCCGGTTTCGAACAGCATCGACAGCATCTTGCGCCACAGGTCCATCGCTTCGATCTTCTTGAAGACCGCCATCTCGCCATTGGCGGCCTTGGCTTCATAGCCCACATAGGCTCGTTCGAAGGCCTTGCCGGTCAGGTCGTGCAGGTCCGGCGTCTCGGACGGCGAGAACAGGGTCCAGCTGCCTTTTTCCATCACGCGCTTCATGAACAGGTCGGGAATCCAGTTCGCGGTGTTCATGTCGTGGGTGCGGCGGCGGTCGTCGCCGGTGTTCTTGCGCAGGTCCAGGAATTCTTCGATGTCCAGGTGCCAGGTTTCCAGGTAGGCGCAGACCGCACCCTTGCGCTTGCCGCCCTGGTTCACCGCCACCGCGGTGTCGTTGACCACTTTCAGGAACGGGACCACGCCCTGCGAACGGCCGTTGGTGCCCTTGATGCGCGAGCCCAGCGCGCGCACCGGGGTCCAGTCGTTGCCCAGGCCGCCGGCGAACTTCGACAGCAGCGCGTTTTCCTTGATGGCGTCGTAGATGTCTTCCAGGTCGTCGCCGACGGTGGTCAGGTAGCACGACGACAGCTGCGAGCGGCGGGTGCCCGAGTTGAACAGGGTCGGGGTCGAGCTCATGAAGTCGAACGACGACAGCAGGTTGTAGAACTCGATGGCGCGCGCTTCGCGGTCGCTTTCCCTCAGGGCCAGGCCCATCGCGACACGCATGTAGAAGGCCTGCGGCATTTCGATGCGCACGTCGCGCACGTGCAGGAAGTAGCGGTCGTACAGGGTCTGCAGGCCGATGTAGCCGAACTGCAGGTCGCGGTCGGAGACAATGGCCTTGGCCAGGCGCTCGAGGTCGTACTTGCCCAGCTCTTCGTCCAGCAGCTCGTTGTGGATGCCCTTGGCGATGTATTGCGGGAAGTAGGTCAGGTATTCGGCGGCGGCGCCGGCTTGCGGCACTTCGTGGCCAAACACTTCTTTACGGATGGTGTGCAGCAGGATGCGGGCGGTCACCTGGCTGTAGGCCGGGTCCTTTTCCATCAGCGCGCGGGCAGCCAGGATGGCGGACTTGTACAGCTCCTCGACCGGCACGCCGTCGTACAGGTTCTTCATGGTCTCGGCGACGATCGCGTCGGCGTCGACGTGCTTTTCCAGGCCCGAGCAGGCGGCGTTGACCAGGGCGTGGACGTCGTTGATGTCCAGCAGGCGGCGCGCGCCGCCATCGACCACGTGGATCTGCGGCGCGGCGACCGGCGCGCCGCCAGCGGCTTCCTTGGCCGCGCGGCGCTCGTCCATGCGCTTGGCGCGGTACAGCACGTATTCACGTGCGACATCGTGCTCGCCCGAACGCATCAGCGACAGCTCGACCTGGTCCTGCACGTCTTCGATATGGAACGTGCCGCCGTTCGGCTGGCGGCGCACCAGCGCGGTCACCACATTGCCGGTCAGCTGTTCCACCAGTTCGCGGATGCGCGCCGAAACCGCGCCCTGGCCGCCGGCCACGGCCAGGAAGGCCTTGGTCATCGCGACCGAGATCTTGTGCGGCTCGAAAGCGACGACGGCGCCGTTGCGGCGAATGACGCGGTAATCGCCGCGCGCGACGATCTCGGCCGGGGTTTGGCTGGTCGACGCCGATCCTGGGGTGACGTGTTGGTTGATCGAGATGTTCTGTGCTGTTTGCATTGAGCCTCCAGGATGAGCGGTCGGACCGCCTTTGTTACATGAGGACCGGGTGGCGGATGGCGCCATGGTCCGTCAACAAAATTAAAAGCAAAAACAAATCCCTGCCAGCCGGTGGCCGATGCTGGCAAACCAGAGAAGCAGGGTAAGAATAATAAATAAAGCGTTTAAATACAGCGCGTCAGAAAGTACCTAATAGACAAGTCGCTGAACAAATGTGTGAGCAATTTGTGGGCAACTTGTGGACAACATGCTGACAACTCACTGCAGGCCAATATGCTGGTGCCGTTCGGTCTGCTACCACTACATCTAGTGCCAAGCTTTGATATGAGACTAATTGTAGTACCTCGCTTGCGATCGAGGCAAGCTAATAAATGGTCATTTTTTTTGTTTTTTGGCGCGTGCAGCCTTGACATTTCAGCGTCGTACAACAGAAGGGGAGCACACGGTGAGCAAGCACTAACATCAGGAAAATCTGCACTAAACAGGCGCCTTGCGCGCGGAATCACCACGCGGCGCGCATGCTCCGCCACAGCGCATTATGCACCAAAATAATTACCGCAAAGTAACATAATCGGATGATCGACGCTGCAGGACGAATGCCTCAGTCGTCCGGGGCGCTGATGTCCAGTTTCTGCATTTGATAACGCAGCTGGCGCACGCTGATCCCCAGCAGGCTCGCCGCCTGGGTGCGGTTGAACTGGGTCTGCTGCAGCGCGCGCCCGATGATGTCGCGTTCGACCTGTGCGAGATATTCGGGCAGGTTGCCCGGCAGCTCGGCCGGCCCGAGCGCGACCGGGGCCGCCACCGGTGCGGGTGCGGGCGGCGGCGCCGGAGCAGCGGCAGGGGGCGCCGCCGTCGGCGCCGGCGCCGGCGCAGCAGCCGGCGCGACCGCCCCGCCCTGCCCTGCCTCCACCGGCCGCGCCGCCTTGAGCGACAAGTCCCCGACCTGGATCGCGCCATCGTTGGCGAATGCCAGCGCCCGCTCCAGCACGTTCTCCAGCTCGCGCACGTTGCCGGGGAAGGAATACGCCTTCAAGGCTTCCAGCACGCCCGGTCCCAGCGACGCCTGTCCCGGCCCGGCCAGCCGCTGCAGGATGCCGTCGGCCAGCAGGGCCAGGTCGTCCAGCCGCTCGCGCAGCGGCGGCAGCGCCAGCTCGATCACGTTCAGGCGGTAGAACAGGTCTTGCCTGAACTTGCCGGTCTCGACGCAGCGCGCCAGGTCCTGGTGGGTGGCGCTGATGATGCGCACGTCGACCGCTTCCTCGCCCGTCGCGCCGATCTTGCGCACGCGCCGTTCCTGGATCGCGCGCAGCAGCTTGACCTGCATCGCCAGCGGCAAGTCCGCCACCTCGTCCAGCATCAGGGTGCCGCCGTCGGCGGCCTGGAAGAAGCCGTCGCGCTCCTCGGCCGCGCCGGTGAAGGCGCCCTTGCGGTAGCCGAAGAACTCGGCTTCCATCAGGGTTTCGGGGATCGCGCCGCAGTTCACCGCCACGAACGGTTTCGAGGCGCGCGAACTCTGGGCGTGGATCTCGCGCGCCGCCAGCTCCTTGCCGCTGCCGGATTCGCCGGTGATCGAGATCGGCGCCATCGAGCGCGCCAGGCGCGCGATCTGCGAGCGCAGCGACTGCATCGCCGGCGAGTGACCGATCATGCGTGACGCGATCGCTCCACCGTCGGCCGCCGCCGCGCCCCCTTCCGACAGTTTCAGGGCCGAGCGCACCATCACGCGCAGCGCGTCGAGCGCCACCGGCTTGGCGATGTAATCGAACGCGCCGGCCTTGAGCGCCACCACCGCATTCTCGGCGCTGCCGTAGGCGGTGATCACGGCGACCGGGGTACCCTTGCCCGAGGCGGCGATCTCGCGCACCAGTTCCAGCCCCAGGCCGTCCGGCAGGCGCATATCGGTCAGCACCAGCGCGTAGTCGTGCGCCTCGAACAGGCTGCGCGCCTGGCGCAGGGTCGCGGCGCTGTCGACGTCCAGGCCCATCTTGAGCAGGGTGATCTCGAGCAGCTCGCGCAGGTCGGCTTCGTCGTCGAGCACCAGGATGCGGGGCGCGCTCATGGCCTACTCGAGCGCGAAGGTGATGACAAAGCGGCCGCTGGCCTTGCGCGGCCCCAGCGCGGATGGGTCGAACCGGTATTCATAATCGAGTTTCGCATCGTTGTTCAGGCACAGTTCGCGCGCCAGGTAGAGCCCCAGGCCGGTCCCCTTGCTCGACGTAGTATAGAAGGGCTCGAACAGGTGGTCGCGCACTTCGGTCGTGATGCCGGGGCCGTCGTCCTGCACGTGCAGCTCGCGCCGACCGGCGGCATCGCGCGCCGGGAAGATGCGGATGCTGGCCGGCCGGCGGCTGGCGTAGCGCACCGCGTTGTTCAGCAGGTTGAGCAAGACCTCGTGCAGGTGCAGCGGATCGAAGCGCACCGCGCTGCCGCCCGGATCGCCTATATAGACTATATCACCGGCCAGGCCGTGCATTTCGCAGAATTCGGCCTTCAGCTCGTCCAGGAAAGGGCCGAGCGCCACCGGTTCGCCGTTCGGCTGGGCCTTGCGCGACAGCTGCAGGATGTCTTCCACCATGCGGTTCACGCGCGTCACGTTGTCGCGCACGATCTTCAGCAGGCGCACCTCGGCCGGCCCGTGCAGGTCTTCGGCCAGCAGCTCGGTGGCGTGGCCGATCGCCGACAGCGGGTTACGCACCTCGTGCGCGATGCTGGCGGTCAGGCGGCCCATCGAGGCCAGCTTGAGTTGCTGCGCCTGGTTTTCGATGGCGCTCACGTCCTGCATGAAGATCACGCTGCGCCCGGCCGCGTCCCCTCCGTCGGCCACGCGCGCAAAGCGCAGCTTGAGGTGCACCGGCTGGTCGCGCCGGCCGCGCACGTCGCCGGCGCCGTTGCCTTCGCGATAAGGTTTCAGGGTGACGAAGGCCTTGTCGTTGCCGGGCACGGCCAGCCAGGCATCGAAGGCGAGCGCCACCGGATCGAAGGCGGGCGCCGCGCGCAGCGAAAACGCCGAGGTGTCGGCCAGGCCCAGCATGCGCCGCGCCGCCGGGTTGCCGGTGAACACGGCGCCGTCCGCCCCCACCACCAGGATGCCGTCGCCGACGTCGGCGATCACGATCTCGTTGATCGCCTGCTGGATGCGCAGGTCGGCGCCGCGCTGGGCCGCCAGTTCTTCTTGCTTGAGCAGGCGCGCCGCCAGGCGGTTGACCATCAGCACGCCGGCGAAGAAGGCGGCGCCGAACAGGCCGGCCTGCATCAGGGGCGGGTTGCGCCCCTCGACCACCAGCTGCCAGACGTTCAGCCCGAGCAGGAACAGCGTCGCGACCGCCGCCGCGAACAGCGCCAGCAACAGCGGCGCCAGGATCGCGGCGCCGGCCAGCGGGAACAGATACAGGATGCCCAGGCCGCTGCGCATGCCGCCGGCGGCCAGGTAAAGCAGCGAAATCACCAGCAGATCGACCGCGATCTGCAGCCCGAGCTGGATCAGGAAGCGTTGCTGCCAGCGCGCCGCCAGCGCGAACAGCGCCGCCGCCAGCACATAGACGACGCAGGTTTCGGTGTTGACCGGGTCCGGGCGCAGCTGTCCGCTTTCCAGGTCGACGCCCAGGTACAGCAGCAGCACCAGCGCAATGACGATGCGGGTGACGGTGAAGGTCTGGAGCGAACGCCACAGGGTCACGCGCGCTCCCGCCGACAGCCTGCCGGGCGCGGACTTCAACTACTTGGGCGGCAGGCGCACGTGGCCTGGCGAGCAGTAGTCCTGGCCGTCGGCGTGCACCGATTCGGACGCCGGGAAATATACGCCGCAATGGGCGCACTGGGCCATGGCCTCGATCTGGCCGGTCGGCGCGGCCGGGCCGCGCCCCATATCGGGCGGAACCCCATGGCGTTTTGCCAGCGCGCGCAGCTTGCTGCGCACGGCGAAAACGATGAGGACGATGAGGGCAATCCAGAACAAGATACGCATCAGTAGACTCCCCGGTGCAGGACGACCTCGAGCACGAAGCGACTACCGACGTAGGCCAGCGCCAGGGTGGCGAAGCCTGCCAGCGTGAAGCGCAGCGCGGTCTTGCCGCGCCAGCCCTGCCACTTGCGCCCGGCCAGCAGCGCCGCGAACAGCGCCCACGAGAGCAGCGCGAACACGCTCTTGTGGTCGAGCAGCAGCGGCCGGCCGAACACCTGTTCGGAGAACACGAAGCCCGACAATACCGTCAGGCTGAGCAAGACGAAGCCGATCCAGATCACACGGAACAACAGTTTTTCCATGGTGAGCAACGCCGGGAGCTGGTCGAGCGCGGAGCCAAACCAGCCGCCGCCGGCGTTGCGGGTATGCAGCCGCGTTTCCTGCAGCGCCATCAGCACGGCGTGGAAAGCGGCGATGGTCAGGGTGCTGTAGGCCAGCACCGCGACCGCGATATGCCAGCCGAAGGCGGCGGTCTTGCCGGCCAGCGGCGTCAGGGTGCCCGGGAACAGCAGCGGCAACAGGGTGGCCGCCGCCGCGAACGGCATCACCAGGCGGCGCAGGCTGTCGAGGGCGAAATTGCGGTTCTCGACCCAGTAGGCGGCCACCGACACCCACAGGGCGCTGGAAATCATGATGGCGAAGCCGACCCGCAGCCGTCCCGGCACCATCACGTCCATGCCGAGCGCGACGCCATGCAGGATCCAGGCCGCGGCGGTCACGCCCGAGATGACGGCGCCCAGCCGCGACGGCAGCAGGGCGCATACCGCGTACAGGAAGGCAGCGGCAAGGAAGAGGGAATTCTGCATAATAAGAGTCTACACCATTGGCCGCGGCCAATGGTGTAGACGTAGGCTGGGCCGGGGCGCGCAGCCGGCTCTGCCGCCCGGTGGTGATGGTTGGCGGCGAGATCATCCGGCACGATGGTGCAGACGGTTACCGATCGACGCGTCGGCGGCAGAGCCGCCAACCCTACATATATAGATCAATCCACTGCCGCCATCCGCAACTCGTCGTTGTGATGCCGCTCCTGCTCTTCCATCACCATCAGCCCCAGCTCGCGCTTGAGCAGGTTGAATTCCGGCGCCGCCGGGTCGCGCGGGCGCGCGATCTCGACCAGCAGATCGCGCTTGATCGTGCCCGGCCGGTACGTCATCACGACGATGCGGTCGGCCAGGTAGATCGCTTCCTCGATGCTGTGGGTGACGAACAGGATCGTCTTTTTGAGCTCGGCCCACAGCCGCAGCAGCTCGTCCTGCAGGTTGCGCCGGGTCAGCGCGTCGAGCGCGCCGAACGGCTCGTCCATCAGCAGGATCGGCGAATCGAGCGCCAGCACGCGCGCGATCGCCACCCGCTGGCGCATGCCGCCGGACAGGTCCTTCGGGTAGCGGGCGCGAAAGTCGGCCAGCGACAGCAGCCCGAGCAGGTCGTCCACCCGGCGCGCGATCTCCGGAGCGCGCATGCGCTTGATCTCGAGGCCGAAGCGGATGTTCTGCTCGACCGTCATCCAGGGAAACAGCGCATACTCCTGGAAGACCATGCCGCGCTGCGGCCCCGGTCCGGTGACCGGGCGGCCGTCGACCAGGATCGACCCGGAAGACGGCGGCGCGAAGCCGGCCACCGCGCCCAGCAGGGTCGACTTGCCGCAGCCCGACGGGCCGAGCAGGCAGGTGAACTGCCCGCGCGGGATGTCCAGGTCGATGTCCTGCAAGGCCACCACCTCATGGTCTTCGGCGCCGAACACCTTGTTGACGCCTTCGATGCGGATGTGGATATCGTCCATGTCAATGCTCCAGGCCGCGGTGCCAGCGCAGCAGATGGTTGTTCAGGCGGTTGACGCCGATGTCGATCAGGAGGCCCAGCACGCCGATGCTGATCATCCCGGCGATGACCTTGTCGGACCAGAAATACTCGCGCGCCTCCGAGATGCGGAAACCCAGGCCGCTGTTTACGGCGATCATCTCGGCCACGATCACGACGATGAAGGCGGTGCCGATCCCGATCCGCACGCCGGACAGGATGTAGGGCACCGCCGCCGGCAGGATCACGCGCAGGAACATCGTCAGCTTGCCGGCGCCGAGGTTGCGCGCCGCGCGCAAATAGATGCCGTCGACCTGGCGCACGCCGGCGACCGTGTTCATCAGGACCGGAAAGAAAGCGCCGATCGCGATCAGGAACACCGCCGGCGGATCGCCGAGCCCGAACCACAGCATCGCCAGCGGGATGTAGGCGATCGGCGGAATCGGCCGCAGCACCTGCACCAGGGGGTTCATCCAGGCGTGCACGCGCTGGCTGGCCCCCATCGCCAGCCCGAGCGGCAGCGCCAGCCCGGCGCCGATGGCGAAGCCCACCACCACCCGGTACAGGCTGGCGACGACGTCGAGCGGCAATTCGCCGGACAGCGCCCATGCGAGCCAGCCGCCGTCGGTGTACTGCGCGAACGGCTCCAGTGGCAGCAGGTAGTCGACCCACTTGCGCCACACGTCCAGCGGCTCCGGCAGCACCTGGCGGTCGACCAGGCCGCTGGCCGCCACCCATTGCCAGAGGGCGATCGCCAGCACCGGCACCACCAGGCCGGTGGCCGCGTCGTTCCATCGCAGTCGCTGATTGCGCGCTCCCTGGCGCGACGTGCGCGGCCCCTTGCGTCGTTCAATGCGTTCCATGATCAATGCTCCCCTACTTGATGTTCAGGCTTTTCTTGGCCGAGGCCAGCAGGTCGGTGCGGACCCAGTCGCTGGCCAGCGGCGGACGCGCCATGCGCCCCACCCCGGTCTGCGCCATGACGTCGGTCGTGACCTGAATGTGCTGCGGCGTGATGTCGTAGGAGTACGGCGAATTGGCCATCGCCGCGCGGAAGTCGGCCACCGTGATCTGGCCCTTGAACATCGACTGGCGCACGTAGTGTTCGGCGATGTCGGGCCGGTCGATGAAGGTGCGCGTGGCCTGGACGAAGCAGCGCATGAACTTCTCGGCCAGCGGCCGGCGCTCGCGGTAGAACTTCTCGGTCATGACCATGGTGCGCACCGGCTCGCCGATCGGCGTCCCGTAGGGCTTCATGACCTCCACCCCGAAGCCCATGTTGATCGCCTGCGACGATTGCGGCTCGGATTGCATCATCGCGTCGATGTGCCGGCCCAGCAGCGCCTGGTTCAGCTCCGGATAGGACAGGTACACCAGCTGCACGTCCTTGCGGCCGCTGGTGTCGGCGCTCAGCTTGTTGCGCGCCAGCTCGGCCATCAGGAGCACTTCCTGGATGCCGCCGCGGGTGACGCCCACGCGTTTGCCCTTGAGCTGGAGGACGGACGAGATCTTCTGTTCGGGCCGCGCCACCAGCCGCGCCCCGCCGCGCGCGAAGCCGGCCACCACCACCACCGGGGCGCCGCCGGCGCGGCCCTGGATCGCGGCCTCGGACGCGGTGGCCCCCACGTCCAGCTCGCCGGCGATGATGGCCTGCATGATGTCCAGCCCCTTGGCGAACATTTTTTCCTCGACCCGGATGCCGCAGCTCGGGGCGATTTCCTTGATATAGGACACCGCGCCGAAGTGCGCCAGCTTCAGGTTCCCCAGCCGCACGACGTCCTGGGCCGCGGTCGTGCCACCCGCGCCCACGAGCAGCAAAGCGATCAATGTCTTGCCGAACATCTTCCTCATGCGTTTTCTCCTTGGCTCGATTTCTAAGATTAATGCTTGCCGGAAAGGCGAGTAGGCAATACACCATGCGGGCCGCGCGTCATGTTTGCGCTATGCCAAAAGGCGACGCCGTTGGCGAAAATTGGTCGGGACAGGCCTGGTTCGGCGCGATGTGCTGTGCCGGGAGGCGGCGCTGCGAGGTAAAATGGCGCGTTGGCGAACCTGCGCCAACGCGAATTGCGCTTCTTTCTGCTTCTTTCTATTAGGTCGACATGCTAGATAACCTCACCCAACGCCTTGCCAAGGTCGTCAAGACCATGCGCGGCGAGGCCCGCCTGACCGAGGCGAACACCGCGGAAATGCTGCGCGAAGTGCGCATGGCCCTGCTCGAGGCGGACGTGGCGCTGCCGGCGGTGCGCGAATTCATCGCCAAGGTCAAGGAAAAAGCCCTGGGCGAAGAAGTCGTGGGCTCGCTGTCGCCGGGCCAGGCCCTGGTCGGCGTGGTGCAGAAAGAGCTGGCCGCCCTGATGGGCGCCGACCTCGGCCCCGAGGCGACCCAGCTCTCGTTCGCCCAGCAGCCGCCCGCGATCATCCTGATGGCCGGCTTGCAGGGTGTCGGCAAGACCACCACCACCGGCAAACTGGCCAAGTACCTCAAGGAACAAAAGAAGAAAAAAGTCCTGACCGTCTCGGCCGACGTCTATCGTCCCGCCGCGATCGCCCAGCTCGAATCGGTGACCAGGCAGGTGGGCGCCGACTTCTTCCCATCCAGCGCCACCGACAAGCCGGTCGACATTGCCCGCAACGCGCTGGACTGGGCCAAAAAGCATTACCACGACGTCCTGATCATCGACACCGCCGGCCGCCTGGGCATCGACGAAGCGATGATGCAAGAGATCGCCGCCGTGCACAGCGCCGTCAATCCGGTCGAGACCCTGTTCGTGGTCGACGCCATGCTGGGCCAGGATGCGATCAACACCGCCAAGGCCTTCAACGACGCCCTGCCCCTGACCGGCATCGTGCTGACCAAGCTCGATGGCGATTCGCGCGGCGGCGCGGCGCTGTCGGTGCGTCACGTGACCGGTAAACCAATCAAGTTCGCCGGCGTGTCCGAAAAACTCGATGGCCTCGAAGCGTTCGACCCCACCCGCATGGCCAACCGCGTGCTGGGCATGGGCGACATCCTGGCGCTGGTCGAAGAAGCGCGCAAGGGCGTCGACGCCGAGGCGGCGGCCGAACTGGCCAACAAGATCAAGGTCGGCGGCCGCTTCGACATGAACGACTTCAAGGCGCAGCTGACGCAAATGAAGAAAATGGGCGGCATGGCCGGCCTGATGGATAAACTCCCGGCCCAGTTCCAGCAGGCCGCGAGCGGCGCCAATATGGACCAGGCCGAGAAATCGGTGCGCCGCATGGTCGGCATCATCGATTCGATGACCCCGGCGGAGCGCGCCAAGCCCGAGCTGATCAAGGCCAACCGCAAGCGCCGCATCGCAACCGGCGCCGGCGTGCAGGTGCAGGAAGTAAACCGCATGCTGAACCAGTACGACCAGATGCAGACCATGATGAAAAAGCTCAAGGGCGGCGGCCTGATGAAGATGATGCGCGGGATGAAGGGAATGATGCCCGGCATGCGCTAATCCGCATCCCAATCGGCGAGCACCGCGCAAAGTATCGCTTTGCGCGGTTTTTTTTCGCCGCTTGTCAGCGTTTTTTCGTTCTCATGCGTTGTTGTGTGCGATAACGCCCATTTGGCGAGTTTTACGAGTGAAAAAGTTCTGAAAAAGACTTGCACGTTCCGTAAAACGCTACCAATATAGGCGTGCGATAAATTACGCACTTTTCCACGTGTTCGTTTTAGGAGGCTCGAAGATGGCAACAGCCAAAAAAACCACCGCAGCGCCAGCAAAAAAAGCCGCTGCCAAGCCTGCTGCAGCGGCCAAGCCGGCAGCAAAAAAGGCAGCTCCAGCAGCGAAATCGGCCGATAAGCCGGCAGCCGCGCGCAAGCCGAATGCTGCTTTCATGAAAGCAATGACCCCGTCCGCCACGCTGGCTGCCGTCGTCGGCGACAAGCCGCTGCCGCGCACCGAGGTGACCAAGAAGGTCTGGGAATACATCAAGTCGAAAGACCTGCAAGACGCAGCAAATCGCCGCATGATCAATGCCGACGACAAGCTGAAAGCAGTTTTCGGCGGCAAGGCACAAGTCTCGATGTTCGAAATGACCAAGCTCATTTCGGATCACCTGAAATAAGCCAAGCTTTATTTTAAAAGCTTCAGCTTAAACAAAAGCCCCGGTTTCAAAACCGGGGCTTTTGTTATTTAGCTGTAAATACTAGTGGCAAGTGGTTAATGAATGCCGGGATCGGCGCGGCGCGCCGATCCGGATCCATTACAAGCCCGCTGCCGCTTTCATCAGATGAAACACCTGGGTATTCTCGATCGTACCCTTGAAAGACGCCGATCCGGCCCCGGTCGCATACAGTTTCACGTCGCCGCCGCCATGGGTTTCCGACGACTTGTGCACGCCGGTTTCTTGATGATAATCGTCGCCTTGCGCCACCACGCTGTCGACGTCGGCGCGCACGTCCGGGCGGTTCGGACCGTTGCCGAACACCAGGGTCGTGAAGGTCTTGCCGTCCGCATCCTTCTTCGGCTCGCCCGACGCATAGTCGCGCACGATGTCGGTGATCGGATTGCCGCGCTTCGGGTAACCGTTGATCTGCATCGTGTGGTCATGGTCGGCGGTCAGCACGATCAGCGTGTTCTGCAGGCCCGGATCGATGGCGCGCATGCGCTCGATCGCCAGCTGCAGGGCGTCGTCGAAGGCCACCGTCTCTTCCAGCGCATGCTTGGCGCGGGTGTCGTGCAGGGCGTGGTCGATCTTGCCGCCTTCGACCATCAAAAAGAAACCATTCGGATTCTTCGACAGCAGGTCGATCGCCTTGCCGGTCATCTCGGCCAGGGTCGGCTGCTCGGGACGGCGCTGGTAGGCGTAGTCGAGGTGGCTCGTGGCACTGAAAATGCCCACGAACTTGCGGCCTTCCCTGGCGGACATCATGCCGGCGCGGGTGCCGGCCACGTAGTAGCCGGCGCCGGCGAATTCGGCCAGCAGGTCGCGCCCGTCGGGGCGGCCCCTTGGATTGGTGGCGGGGTCGCGCGGGGTGAAATGGTTGCGCCCTCCTCCCATCAGCACGTCCACGCCGTCGCCCAGCGCCTTGTTGTAGCCGGCGCCGCCGGGCACGATCTGCTGCGCGATCGCATACACCGCGTCGCGGCTGCAGCTGTGCGCGAAGGTCGATGCCGGCGTGGCGTGGGTCAGTTCGGTGGTGGTGACGGCGCCGGTCGCCTTGCCCTGGGCCTTGGCCAGTTCCAGGATCGTCACCGCCGGCGTGCCGTTGTCCTGGCCGCAGCGGTCGACGCCGTCCTTGCCCGGCTCGATCGGTCGCGCGCCGGCATGCGAGATGACGTCGTTGTTCAACTTCAGGCCGGTCATGTAGGCGCCCATCGACGGCGCGCTGTCGGTGGTCTGGTAGTCGAGCGAATAGGTCTTGATGCGCGCGGTGCGCTCCATCAGGCGCTCGAAGTGCAGCAGGCTGTCCTCGCCGCCGCGGTGAATGCGGGCTGCGGTGATGACGGACGGGCCCATGCCGTCGCCCAGGAAGAAGAGGATGTTCTTCGCCTTTTGCTGGGCAATGGCAGGCGTGGCGAAAGCAGCGGCAAGGGCTGGAATACATGCGGCGGCCAGCAGCAGTGGAGTAAAACGGGGGAAAGTCATGGTGGCTCCTGGTCGCGGCTTACAGGCCGGCGGCGGTCTTGATCAGATTGAACACGCGGGTGTTGTCGATGGTTCCGCGGAACAGTTCGGCGTTGGCGCCGGTCGCGCCCAGGTAGACGTCGCTGCCGCCATGGGTCTCGGCGCCCGCGCGGGTGCGCACCACGGCTTCCTGGTGGTAGTCGTCGCGCGTCACGATCTCGTCGGTCAAGGGCGCACTGCGATTGCCCGCGTGGCGCTGCTCGCCGGTGCCGAAGCCGATGATCGTATACGGCTGGCCCTTGCCGTCCAGCGTCGGCTTGCCGTCGGCGGTGCGCACCAGGCCGATCACGCCGGGGTTGGACGGCGTGGTCTTGCCGGTGCGGGCCGCGTAGCCGTTCAGGACCAGGGTGTGGTCATGGTCGGCGGTGGCGACGATCAGGGTGTGCTTCAAGCCCGGGTCGAGCGCTTCCATGCGCTCGATCGCCGCCTGCAGCGCCGCGTCGTAGGTCACCGCTTCTTGCAGCGCGCGCTTGCCGAGCGTCGCGTGCAGGGCGTGGTCGATCAGGCCGCCCTCGACCATCAGGAAGAAGCCGTTCGGGTTCGGCGCCAGGAGCTCGATCGCCTTGCTCGCCATCGCCGCCAGCGCCGGCTGGCGGCTGGCGTCGCGCACGGCGTCGAAGTCCATGTGGTTCGGTGCGAACAGGCCGACCGCCGGCTGGCCCGGGGTCAAGGCGTTCAATTGCGCGGTGTCGTTCACCACGCGAAAGCCCCTGGCCTGCAACTCGGCCAGCAGGTCGCGGTTGTCGGCGCGCTTGCCGCCGCGGTCGAACGGCGTGAAATTCCGGGCGCCGCCGCCGAACAGCACGTCCAGGCCGCGCGCGCCGAGCGCCGCGTTGTAGCCGGCGCCGCCCGGCACCAGGCTGGCGGCGATATCGGTTTCCAGCCTGCGGTGGCAGGCGTGGGCATAAGTCGCGGCCGGAGTGGCGTCGGTGACGCTGGTGTTGGTGACCACGCCGACCGCCATGCCGCGGCGCTTGGCCAGTTCGAGCAAGGTGACGGCGGCGGCGCCGCTCTGGCCTTCCTCGCAGCGGCTGACCAGGGCGTTGCCGTTGGCGTCCTTGCCAGGGGCGATCGAGCGGGTGCCGAAGGACATCGAGACCACGCCGTTATTGTGCTTCACGCCGGTCATGTAGGCCGCCATCGCGGCGGCACTGTCGGTGACCTGGGCATCGTTCGAGAAGGTCTTCACGAAGGCCGACTCGGGCAGCTTGTCGATCGCCAGCTCGCCGTCTTCGCCGGCGGCGAAGATGCGCGCCGCGGTCAGGGTGTTGATCCCCAGGCCGTCGCCGAGGAAGAAGATGACGTTCTTCGCGCGCTGGTCGATGGGATTGGCGGCGGCGGCGCCTGGCGCGACGGCGGCGGATGGGTTTGACGCGGGCGGCGGCGTCGCGCAGCCGGCGAGTGCCGCCAGCAGCGCGGCGAAGGCAAGAGTGGTCGGTCGCATGCAGTCCTCTGCTTGGGAAAGCGGAAAGTCTACACTGCTAACGTGACGCGTTGGTGAACTGATATGTTGAGATTTTGTACAGCGGGAGCGGGGTCTTCAGGCGTAGGTTGAACGCGTCGGCAGAAATCTGCCGACCCTACGCAGGGTTGGCAGCTATGCTGCCGACGCGTTCCGTCGACGCAGGACTACCCTGCGCACGCGCATTCGTCGCCGGCGTGAATTCCCACTTCTTCCACGCCGCCAGCACCGCGTTCGGATACTTCGGCTTGCCCCGGCTGCCGTTGTAGCGGCCCAGCGCCAGGTACAGGTCGCCGCGCTCCATGTCGATATACATGCGCAGGATCGCGCAGCCGTAGCGCAGATTGGTCTGCATGTGGAACAGGCGACGGCGGTCGCCGTCGCCGATCACCCTGGTCCAGAATGGCATCACCTGCATGTAGCCGCGCGCGCCGGCGATCGAGATCGCGTACTTGCGATAGGCCGATTCGACCTGGATCAGGCCCAGCACCAGCGCCGGATCGAGTCCGGCGCGGGTCGATTCGTACCACACCGTCTCGAGGAACTCGGTGCGGGTCTGGACGTCGGGCATGCGCTTGGCGAGCCGGCCCGACATGGCGTCGAGCCAGCCTTGATAGCGCGCCCGCGCCTGCTCGGTACGGAAAGTCGGCCGCGGCGGGCGCGCGTCGGCGATGGCGTTGGCCAGGGCCAGGCGCACCGAATCCGACAGCGCTTCTTCCTTCTGGTTGCCGGCGAACGCCTCGCCCCCACCCAGGCCGAAGGCGCACGCGAGCACGGCGCCGCCCAGCCAGGGGGCGAGGCGCATCCGCATCACTTGCCCAGCTTGCCTTTGATGAAGGCGACCATGTCGGCCACCGGCACGCTGCTCGCCGCTTCGTCGCGACGGCCCTGGTATTCGAGGTTGCCTTCCTTCAGGCCACGCTCGCCGATCACGACGCGGTGCGGCACGCCGATCAGTTCCCAGTCGGCGAACATCGCGCCCGGACGCAGGCCGCGATCGTCGACGATCACGTCGACACCCGCCGCCAGCAGCTCGTCGTACAGCGTTTCGGTGGCGGCTTTGACCATCTCGCTGCGGTCCAGGCCCATCGGGCACAGCACCAGCTCGAACGGAGCGATCGAATCGGGCCACACGATGCCCTTGTCGTCGAAGTTCTGCTCGATCGCCGCGCCCAGGATGCGGGTCACGCCGATGCCGTAGCAGCCCATCTGCAGCGGCGCCGGCTTGCCGGCTTCGTCCAGGAAGGTCGCGCCCATCGCTTCCGAATACGCGGTGCCGAGCTGGAACACGTGGCCCACCTCGATGCCGCGCTCGATCGCCAGCACGCCCTGGCCGTCCGGCGAAGCGTCGCCCTCGACCACGTTGCGCAGGTCGGCCACCAATGGTTCCGGCATATCCCGGCCCCAGTTGGCGCCCATGTAGTGGAAGTCCGCCTCGTTGGCGCCGCACACGAAGTCGGCCATGTTGGCGACGGTGCGGTCGGCAACGACGTTGACCGGCAGCCTGGTATTGATTGGACCCAGATAGCCCGGCACGGTGCCGAACACCTCGAGGATTTCGGCTTCCGTCGAGAAGCGGAAGTCCTTCAGGCCGGCGACCTTCGACACCTTGATCTCGTTGAGCTCGTGGTCGCCGCGCAGCAGCAGCACCCAGTACTGCTTCTTGCCTTCGTTCTCGACGGTCAGGGCGATGGTCTTGACGGTCTGCGACAGCGGCAGCTTCAGGAGCTCGGCCACGCTCTCGCACTTGGTCTTGCCTGGGGTCGGGACCTTCGTCAACGCCTGGGTCGCCGCGCCGCGGGCGCCGGTGGCCAGCGCTTCGGCCGCTTCGATATTGGCGGCATAGCTCGACGTCGGGCAGTACACCAGCGCGTCTTCGCCGGTGCTGGCGATGACGTGGAATTCATGCGAGCCGGTGCCGCCGATGGCGCCGTTGTCGGCCGCCACCGCACGGAACTTCAGGCCGAAGCGGTTGAAGATCCGGGTATAGGCGTCGAACATGGTCTGGTAGGACTTCTGCATGCCTTCCAGGTCGCGGTCGAACGAATAGGCGTCCTTCATGGTGAATTCGCGGCCGCGCATCAGGCCGAAGCGCGGACGGCGCTCGTCGCGGAACTTGGTCTGGATGTGATAGAAGTTGATCGGCAGCTGGCGGTACGATTTGATTTCACTGCGCACGACGTCGGTGACCACTTCCTCGGAGGTCGGCTGGATCGCGAAATCGCGGCCGTGACGATCCTTGACGCGCATCAACTCGTCGCCCATCTTGTCCCAGCGGCCCGTCTCTTGCCACAGCTCGGCCGGCTGCACCAGCGGCATCAGGAGTTCGATCGCGCCCGCGCGGTTCATTTCTTCACGGACAATCGCCTCGACCTTGCGGATGACGCGCAACCCGACCGGCATATAGGTATAGATGCCGGAACCCAGGCGCTTGATCATTCCGGCGCGCATCATCAGCTTATGGCTGACGATCTCGGCATCGGAAGGCGCTTCTTTAAGAGTTGAAATAAAAAATCGTGAGGCGCGCATATCAGTGAATTCTTTTTAAAAAGAGAGGGTTATAATCGACCTAATTTTAAAGGATTAGCCGGCTGATGCGTCCAATCTTTCTACAAACAGGGTCCGGAACCAGCAGCATGCGCCGTACAAACGGCGCCGACACCCCGCGGGCGTACAGAATTTGTAGGTAAAAACATAAGGACACGTGCCCACAAGGGACGATCCGCCGGCAGAAAGTATCGAGGTGCACTTATGCTCGACCGTGAAGGGTTTCGGCCCAACGTCGGCATCATCCTGCTGAACGCTAACAACGAGGTCTGGTGGGGCAAGCGGGTGCGCGAGCACTCATGGCAATTCCCGCAAGGGGGTATCAAGTACGGGGAGACGCCAGAACAGGCAATGTACCGCGAGCTCGAGGAAGAAATCGGCCTGCGCCAGGAGCACGTCAAGATCATGGGGCGAACCCGCGACTGGCTGCGCTACGAGGTGCCCGACCACTTCATCAAGCGCGAGATCCGCGGCCACTACCGCGGCCAGAAGCAGATCTGGTTCCTGTTGCGCATGATTGCGCGCGACAACGACGTCAACCTGCGCCTGACCGACCACCCGGAATTCGATGCCTGGCGCTGGCACGATTACTGGGTGCCGCTGGACGTCGTGATCGAGTTCAAGCGCGACGTCTACCAGCGCGCCCTGCAGGAACTGTCGCGCTTCGTCACCTGGCCTGCCCGGGGCCAGCAAGGCGAGCGGCGCCACAGCGCGCGCTACCTGCGCCAGCCGCATGGCAGGTCGCAAGGCGCCAAGCCGGCCCAGGACATGGTGGCTGCGGCAAGCGGCGCCGGTCCGGCGGGGCCGGAATCGCTGGCGTTGGCGCGAAACAAGTAATTTTGTCTGTACGGAAACGGTGGCCTGCGCCCCCGTTTCCGCCGGATTTCTCCCGCGCGTCATTTCATGCGCAAAGCATTGCCTCGCAGGCAACTCCAGCCAGTAGAATGGGGCATGACTTTCATTGCCCCAGTGCTGAGCGTGTTTCTCGCTCCCCTCCTCTTTCTCCTGCCTCTGCATGCCGCGGCGCAAACGGCGTGCCAGTTCCTGCAGGTGGCGCAGGTGCCGCTGCACTATGCCGGCTCGGGTCTGGGGTTGACGATGACCGGCGAGATCAATGGCAAGCGCGCCACCATGCTGCCCGATACCGGATCCGGGATCACTTACCTGACCCGCACCGGGGTCGAGCGCCATGGCCTGACCCAGCGGCCCACCGGCAGCTACGTCCAGGGCATCGCCGGCAAGTCGCGTCTGTACGACGCCAAGGTGACGGAGTTCGTCATCGGGCCGGTGCGCGCCCGCGACCTGTACCTGTCGGTCGTCGGCGAAACCTCGTTTACGCCGCCGTTCGACGCCATCGTCGGCGCCGCCTTCCTGCTGCAAAGCGACCTCGAATTCTCGCTGGCCACCAAGGAACTGCGCTTTTTCCGCCCGCAACGCTGCGGCAGCACCTGGCTGGCCTACTGGGACAAAGACGCGAGCGTGATCCCGTTCCGCCAGCACGATGAACTGACGGCGAATCCGCAGTTCTTCGTCCACATCAACGGCACGCGCCTGACCGCCATGATCGACAGCGGCGCATCGGTCACGACCGTCACCAGGCGCGCGGCGCATCGCGCCGGCATCGACCTCGATGGCCCGCGCGCGCAGCGCGTGGCCAATGCCCACGGCGTCGGCAGGCAGTCGGTGGACGCCTGGATCGCCAGGGCGGACACCTTCAGGATCGGCGACGCCACCGTGCACGATCCCGAGTTCGACGTGATCGACAGCCAGCTGAACGTCGACGTGCTGCTGGGCGTCGACTTCCTGCGCGCGCACCGCGTGCTGTTCGCCATGAGCCAGGGCAAGCTGTACGTATCGTACCTCGGCGGCCAGCCGTTCGACTCGCGGCGCGAGGTCAGGCCCTGGATGCGCCAGGAGGCCGAAGCCGGCAATGCCGACGCCTGGTACACGATGGCGGGCATGGCGACTTCGGAGCGCAGCACGCGCAAGGATCCGGCGGCCGCGATCGCTTATCTGGAGCGGGCGGCAGCGCTGGGCCAGCGCGAGGCGAGCCTGTCGCTGGGCGTGCGGATGCTGGTGCAGGGCAAGCCGGAGCAGGCGGCCACGTTCTTGCGGGCCAGCCTGGGAGAGGGGCACACCGGCCGCAATGGCGCCCTCTGGCTCTACCTGGCCCGGCTGCGCGCCGGCGACCCGCAGGCCCGCGCCGAACTGGAAGCGCCATTCAGGGAGCGCAGCGACTGGCCACGTCCGGTGGTCGATTATTTCCTGGACAAGATCGACGGCGACGCGCTGCTGGCGGCGGCCGTTACCCCGGGACGCGCCTGCTTCGCCGCCAACCTGGCCAGGCTGCACGCGGAAATACTTGGCAAGCCGGCCAGCGTCGCCCTGCCCAAGGATTGCAAGGCGATCCGTGAGCGGTACCAGGACGCAGGCACGGACACGGCGCTGTGACGCCAGGCCGGCATCGCGCTACAATGCCGGCTCCCTTCCCTTCCTGCCGCATTCCGCCATGTTCACTCCGTCCTCGCACGACGTGCGCCGCTTTTTCTGCGAAGCCTACCGCAAGCACCGCAACGGCGAGATCCTGACCCCGATGGACGCGATCGCGGCCGACTGGATCGTCCAGCATCCCGAGTACCACGGCCAGTTCGAGGACGTCGAGGCGGCGATCGCGGCCGACTATTCGGTCGAGGGCGGCAAGGCGAATCCCTTCCTGCACCTGTCGATGCACCTGTCGATCGCCGAGCAGATCTCGATCGACCAGCCGCGCGGCATCCGCGCCGCCCATGACGCCCTGGTGGCCCGGCGCGGCGCGCACGACGCCCACCACGAGATCATGGAATGCCTGGGCGAGATGATCTGGGCCTCGCAGCGAAACGGCGTGCCGCCGGATACCGAGGCCTATATCGACTGCGTGCGCCGGCGCGCATTCGCGTAATTCATGCAATGCGCAGGGTGGACGGCTACGCCGTCCACGCGGTGATAGTTACCGGCCCCGATTTCGTGCCGGATGATCTGGCTGCCAACCATCACCGCGTGGACGGCCGAGCCGTCCACCCTACGACGACGCCAGCGCCTTGTCCAGCAGCGCGCGGCAGTCCGGGCCCAGGTGGCGCAGGTGCAGGCGCTTTCCCAGCAGGCGATAGCGCTCGGCCAGCGCGTCGATCGCCTGGATCGCCGAATGGTCGACCACCCGTGCCTGCAGGAAGTCGATGATGACGTCCTGCGGATCGTCCTTCGGCGCGAACAGCGCCTGGAACGGCGTCACCGAGGCGAAGAACAGCGTGCCCTCCAGCGTATAGATCTTGCGGCCCTGCTCGTCGTGCGAGACCGCGGCCCGGACCTGCTTGGCGTGCTGCCAGGCGAACACCAGCGCCGACACAATCACGCCCGCGATCACCGCCAGCGCCAGGTCGTAGACCAGGGTGATGCCCGCCACCAGCACGATCACGAACAGGTCGGCGCGCGGCACTTTTCCAACCAGGCGGAACGTGCCCCACTCGAAGGTCTTTTCGCACACCACGAACATCACGCCGACCAGCGCCGCCAGCGGGATCGCCTCGATCCAGCGCGCACCGAACAGGATGAAGGCGAGCAGGAACAGCGCGGCCGCGATGCCCGACAGGCGGCCGGTGGCGCCGCTGTTCACGTTGATCATGCTCTGGCCGATCAGTGCGCAGCCGCCCATGCCGCCGAACAGGCCGGCCGCGACGTTGGCCGCGCCCAGCGCCAGCGACTCGCGGTTCGGCTGGCCGCGGGTGTCGGTGATCTCGTCGATCAGGGTCAGGGTCAGCAGCGATTCGATCAGGCCGACCCCGGCCAGCACCAGTGAATAGGGGAAGACGATGCGCAGCGTTTCCAGGTTCCACGGCACGTCCGGCAGCGCGAAGCCCGGCAGGCCGCCGGCGATCGACCCCAGGTCGCCCACGGTCCTGGTCTCGATGCCGAGCAGCGCGCAGCCGACGCTGGCCACCAGGATGCCGACCAGCGTCGACGGCACCGCTTTCGTCAGGCGCGGCGTCAGGTAGATCACCGCCATCGTGACCACGATGATGCCGGCCATGACCGCCAGTTCGGAAGCGGCCATCCACGCTGGCGCCCCATCCGGGCCCGCCTCCTTGAAGTGGTTGAACTGGGCCAGGAAGATCACCAGCGCCAGGCCGTTGACGAAGCCGAGCATCACCGGATGCGGCACCATGCGGATGAATTTGCCCAGGCGC
Source organism: Massilia sp. UYP34 (assembly GCF_056279385.1). NCBI lineage: Bacteria > Pseudomonadati > Pseudomonadota > Betaproteobacteria > Burkholderiales > Oxalobacteraceae > Massilia > Massilia sp. UYP34. The sequence continues at coordinate 143,396 of NZ_JBWBRF010000004.1, forward strand.
GCGGCGGCGAACAGCAGTTGCAGCACGCCCATCAGCACCACGGCGGCCAGCAGGTATTGCGCGCCATGCTGGACCACCAGCGCCACCATCACCACCGCCAGCGAGCCGGCGGCGGCCGAGATCATGCCGGGCCGGCCGCAGAAGCTTGCCGTGATGAAGGCGACGATCACCGCCGCGTACAGGCCGGTGAGCGGGGACAGATGGGCGACCAGGGCGAAGGCGATCGCCTCGGGCACCAGCGCCAGCGCGACGGTGAGGCCGGCCAGCAGGTTGATCTTCAGGTAAGCGGGGGTAAACGACGGCACGGCGGCTCCAGCGGCAAGATGACGATCCCCTCGCTGCGCTGCAACAAAGGGGTTCGCATGTTACCAGCTGACGCCCACGGGCGTGTGGCGGCCCTGCTACTGGCCCCGCTACTTCTTGACCACCAGCTGCGACGGCAGGCTGGCCAGATAGGCGCCGAGGTCGGCCATGTCCTGATTCGACAGCGGCTGCGCGATGCCGGCCATGATCGGGTTGACGCGGCCGTTGGCGCCGGCCCCGCGCTTGTAGGCGCGCAGCGCATGCGTGAGATAGTCCGCATGCTGGCCGGCCAGCTTCGGATAGGTCGGGTCGATCGGCTTGTTGTAGTCGGCGCCGTGGCAGGAGGCGCAGTTGTATTTCTGGGCCAGGGCTTCGCCGCGCTTGACGTCGTTGGCGGACGCGCCGAGCGACGCGGCGCCGAGGACCAGCAGGAGCATCGTGTTCTTCATGGCGGTCCTCATCGCTTGGCGGTCGCCTGGACCGACGATTGCTGGGAATAATAGGCCGCCACGTCGGCGATGTCCTGGTCGCTCATCGAGCGCGCGATGCCGGTCATGGAAGGATGCTTGCGGTCGCCCTTGCGATAGGCCTTGAGTGCGGATTCGATGTACTTGGCCGACTGGCCGCCGATCATCGGCACACGGTACACCTCGGGAAATGCCGTCTTGTAGCCGCCCGGGATGGCGTGGCAGCCGATGCACATCTCGATCTTGGCGGTGGCCGCCTGGGGATTACCGACCACTTCCGCGGCGGATGCGCTGCCGGCGGCGCCGGCAAGGAGCGCCAGCGCCAGTGGTACCAGAGTTTTTTTCATGGGCGTCTCGTTAGTTATATGTCGAAAATCGCAACCGCACAAAAACTTAGCAAAGGCTTACCAACTGGCCGATTCTATCCGAAGACTTGATACCAGTCTACAAACCGGCGTCCGGCGCGGGACCGGCTGCAGGCGCACATTTTTGTCATATACTCGGCCCATCTTCTTCGATTTCGCCCCCACCCGCCATGCATGCTTCTTCACGCTTCGAAGGCAGCGACAACTACGTCGCGACTCCCGACCTGAAACTGGCCGTCAACGCCGCGCTCACGCTGGGCCGCCCGCTCCTGATCAAGGGCGAACCGGGCACCGGCAAGACCATGCTGGCCGAAGAGGTGGCAAGCGCGCTGAACATGCCGCTGCTGCAGTGGCACGTGAAGTCGACCACCAAGGCCCAGCAGGGCCTGTACGAATACGACGCCGTCTCGCGCCTGCGCGATTCGCAGCTGGGCGACGAGCGCGTGCGCGACATCCAGAACTACATCGTCAAGGGCGTGCTGTGGCAGGCGTTTACCTCGCCCGAGCCGGTCGTGCTGCTGATCGACGAAGTCGACAAGGCCGACATCGAGTTCCCGAACGACCTGCTGCGCGAACTCGACCGCATGGAGTTCTACGTCTACGAGACGCGCGAGATGGTGGTGGCCAGGCACCGCCCGCTGGTGATCATCACTTCCAACAACGAGAAGGAACTGCCCGACGCCTTCCTGCGCCGCTGCTTCTTCCATTACATCCAGTTCCCGGACCGCGAGACGATGGCCGACATCGTGGGCGTGCACTTCCCGACGCTCAGGCAAGACCTGCTGGCGGCCGCGCTGCAAAGCTTCTATGCGCTGCGCGACGTCCCCGGCATCAAGAAGAAGCCGTCGACCTCGGAATTTCTCGACTGGCTCAAGCTGCTGCTGGCCGAAGGCGTGCCGGCCGAAGCGCTGCGCGCGGAAAACGCGGCGCCGCCGCTGCACGGCGCCCTGCTCAAGAACGAACAGGACGTCGCGCTGTTCGACCGCCTGATGGCCATGGCGCGGAACCGGCGATGATCACGGTCGCGCCGCGCGTGAAGGCGCACCTGGAGGCGCGCCTCGCGCATCACGCCGGAGGATAAGCGATGCTGATCGACTTCTTCCGCGCCCTGCGCGAGGCCAAGGTCCCGGTCTCGATCCGCGAATTCCTGACCCTGCTCGAAGCCCTGCAGCGCCAGGTGATCCTGCCCTCGCTCGACGAGTTCTATTACCTGGCGCGCCTGACGCTGGTGAAGGATGAAGCCCACTTCGACAAGTTCGATCGCGTGTTCGGCCTGTGGTTCAAGGGGGTCGACGCGGTGTTCGACGAGAAGGCAGAGATTCCGCTGGAGTGGCTGATCAAGCGCTTCGAGCGCGAGCTGACGCCGGAACAGAAGGCCCAGCTGGAAAAATTCGGCTACGACAAGCTGCAGCAGCGCCTGCAAGAGCTGCTGAAAGAGCAGAAGGAACGCCACGCCGGTGGCAGCAAGTGGATCGGCACCGGCGGCACCTCGCCCTTCGGGCACGGCGGCACCAATCCGGAAGGCATCCGCATCGGTGGAACGGGCCGCAACCGCAGCGCGGTCAAGGTATGGGAACAGCGCACCTTCCGCGACTACGACGACGAGCGCGAGCTGGGCACGCGCAATCTGAAAGTCGCGCTGCGCCGCCTGCGCCGCTTCGCGCGCCAGGGTGCGGCAGACGAGCTGGCGCTGGACGACACCATCCGCGCCACCGCCAGCAATGCCGGCTGGCTCGACATCCGCATGCGGCCCGAGCGCAAGAACCGGATCAAGGTGGTGATGCTGCTCGACGTGGGCGGCTCGATGGACGACCACGTCGAGCGCACCGAAGAACTGTTCTCGGCCGCCAGCAGCGAGTTCAAGAACATGGAGTTCTATTACTTTCACAACTGCGTCTACGACTACCTGTGGAAGAACAACCGCCGCCGCCACAGCGAGCGTTTCGACACCTGGGACGTGCTGCGCAAGTATCCGCCCGACACCCGCCTGATCTTCGTCGGCGACGCCACCATGAGTCCCTACGAGGTGATGGCGCCGGGCGGCTCGGTCGAGTACAACAACGAAGAGCCGGGCGCGGCCTGGCTGGCGCGCTTCGTGTCCACCTTTCCCCATTTTGCCTGGCTCAATCCGGAGCCGGAACATTTGTGGCAGTACCGGCAGTCGATCGCCCTCATCCGCCAGATCGTGAACAACCGCATGTTCCCGATCACGCTGGACGGCCTGGAACGGGCGATGCGCCTGCTCAGCAAGTAATTCCCGTCAACAACTCATGTCTTTACGCACTGTGTTAGTGCGGACACGGACAGCCGGGCAGGAATCGCTATGATCGAACCACTCGCCCGCCGCTCGCCGTGCCTCAACACAAGGCGCGTGGACGGGCGAGCCAGAACAATCGTGCGCGCCACGTCCGCTTGTAGAATCCGCGGACGCCGGGGCCAAGCGCACCGAATAAAAGAATAGAGGGGAAGACGAATGCCAGACCTGCTGTCCTTGTTGACGAGCCTCGCATGGCCGCTGGCGATCGCGCTGGCCTGGCTGGCCGGCGAATTCGGCCAGCGCTGGACCGGCCTGCCGCGCATCAGCTTCTATGGCCTGGTCGGCTTCGCCCTCGGCAGCACCCAGATCGGCGCCCTGCCCGCCCCCGACATGGGGCCGGTCTCGCTGCTGGCCAACGTCGCCTTCGGCCTGATCCTGTTCGAGCTGGGCAACCGCATCAACCTGCGCTGGCTGGTCAACAATCCCTGGATCGGCGTGGCCGGCCTGGTGGAGGCGGCGCTGACCTTCATCCTCGTGTATGCCGTCACCAGCGCCTTCGGCGTCGGCCGCCTGACGGCCCTGTTGATGGCGGCGCTGTCGATGGCGACCTCGCCCGCCACCGTGGTGCGGGTGGTCAATGAACAGAAAAGCTCGGGCCAGATGACGGAGCGGGTGCTGCACCTGTCGGCCCTGAACTGCGTGCTGTCGGTGTTCGCCTTCAACGCCATCATCGGCATCTGGCTGTTCCGCACCTATGACGCGGTGGGCGAAGCGCTGTGGCAAAGCCTGGTGATGCTGGCCGCCTCGATCCTGATCGGGGCCATCTTCGGCGTAATCGTGCCGGCCCTGCTGCGCGCGATCGGCAATCCGCAGCAGGACACCACCGTCGCCTTCGCCCTGGCGATCATCCTGCTGGTGGCCGTATGCGACAGCGCCGGCCTGACGCCGGTGGTGGCGGCGCTGGCCTTCGGCCTGACGGTGCGCTACCGGCGCGTCGCCTTTACCCAAACCCAGCGCAACTTCGGCGCGCTGGGCGAGGTGCTGACCGTGCTGCTGTTCGTGTACGCCGCCTCGACCCTCGACTGGCGCCTGGTCACCGCCGGCGCGCTGCTCGCCATCAGCGTGGTGCTGGCGCGCATGGTCGCCAAGGTGGCCGGGGTGACGGCGTTCGCCCACCTGTCGGGCGTCACCTGGCGCAAGGGCGCGCTCACCGGCCTCGGGCTGGCGCCGCTGGCCGTGTTCGTGATCCTGCTGCTCGAGCACGCGCGCTATGCCGGCCTGAAAGTGGTCGAAGAACTGTATGCGATGGCGGCCGTGACGATGCTGCTCGAAGTCTTCGGCCCGATCATCATCCAGCGCGCGCTGATCTGGGCGCGCGAAGCACCGGAGTCGAACCATGTCGCTTGAAGCCTTCAACGCCTCGCAGCCGCTCACCTTCGGGGTCGAGCTCGAACTGCAACTGGTCAGCCTGTCGGATTTCAACCTGACCGCGGCCAGTCCCGACTTGATGCACCTGTTGAAACGTAAACCGTTCCCGGGCAACGTCACGCCCGAGATCACCGAGAGCATGATCGAGATTAACTCGAGCGTGCACACGGGTTACGCGCCGCTGCTGGCGGAACTGACCGAAATCCGCGACACCCTGGTGGCGGCCAGCGACGTGCTCAATATCGGCATCGCCGGCGGCGGCACGCATCCGTTCCAGCACTGGTCCGACCAGCGCATTTCGGCCAAGCCTCGCTACGAATACCTGTCGCAGCTATACGGCTACCTGGCCAAGCAGTTCACGGTGTTCGGCCAGCACGTGCACATCGGCTGCGCCAACGGCGACGACGCGCTCTACCTGCTGCACGCGCTGAACCGCTACCTGCCGCACTTCATCGCGCTGTCGGCATCCTCTCCCTATGTGCAGGGCCACGACAGCCTGTTCGAATCGGCGCGCCTGAATTCCGTGTTCGCCTTCCCGATGAGCGGCCGGGCGCCGTTCATGCTCTCCTGGCAGGAGTTCACCGACGTCTACTTCGCCAAGATGGAACGCACCAACATCGTCAAGAGCATGAAGGATTTTTACTGGGACTTGAGGCCCAAGCCGGAGTACGGCACCATCGAGCTGCGCGTGTGCGACACGCCGCTCACGGTGGAGCGGGCGGCGGCGCTGGCCGGCTACCTGCAGGCGCTGTGCCGCCATCTGCTGGAGCGCAAGGAAGGAGCGCCGGTGGAAGAGATGCCTGTAGAGGACGACTACCTGGTCTACAACTACAACCGCTTCCAGGCCTGCCGCTTCGGCCTGGAAGGCAGCATCACGCATCCGAAGACCTACGACAACGTGCCGATGCGCGAAGACATCCTGGCGACGCTCGAAGCCATGCTGCCGCATGCCGAGGCGCTGGGCAGCGTGGACGCCTTGAAGCACCTGGCGGCGGCGGTGCACGACGGCAGCGACGCCACCATCCTGCGCCGCCACGTGGAGCGCGAAGGCAGCGTCGAGGGCATGGTCAATGCGGCGATTCAGCACTTCCGTGGCGGCAGCACGAGCTAGGCGCAGCGTCAGCCGGCCAGCGGCGCGGCCTTGCCGGCCCAGCCGCCTTTCATGAAGCGCGCCAGCAAGGGCTGGCGTGCAGGCGCCGGCGGCGGCAACTTGGCGTCGACCACGACCGCCCACTGGTCGGCCAGCTGTTCGCAGGTGGCGCGCAGCACCGGATCGATGTTCGGCAGGCGCGACAGCGCGCACAGGTGGCGCTCGATCACCGACGCCAGCTTGACGCATGGCTGCTCGCCGTCGCCGCGCGCGGTGTAGTTGGACATCAGGTGCAACAGCGAAGCAACCAGCAGCGTATCCGGGCTGCGCGGTTCCGACGGCGTGGTGTGGGAGGTGGACATGGTCATGCAAGCGTCTCCAAAATAGCCGGGTAGCGCTACGATCGGCAACGATCCGGCGTGGGAATATCGGCATTCGATATCGGCATTCGCAACAAATGCGAATGATTCTCATTTATTATTCACGCGTCGCGCGGCGAAAGCAAGCGTTTTCGGAAATGGACATAGTCCGGACGCACACGGGTGACGAATGATTCCTAGCGACAATAATGCGGGACGTTACAGCGAATGCCGTTAAGTTAAGCCGCTGAGCTAACCGTCAACTACGTCGTCCCCGCGCAGGCGGGGACCCAAGTTCTGCAAACGTTGTCGAAACGCTTGCAAGATTGGGCCCCCACCTTCGTGGGGACGACGTTTTTACGCTAACTCAAGAAGACTTTCGCCTTAACTTGACGTCATTAGGACGTTACAGGCGGGTTTCACGCGCCGCGCGCAGGAATTCATCGAGCACCGGCGTGCAGTCGAGCAGGTCGACGCCGCCGGCGCGGTGGAATTCGGGGTGCCACTGCAAGCCCATGACGAAATTGGCGCGCTGGTAGCGGATCGCCTCGATGATGCCGTCCGGCTCGGACATGGCTTCGACGCGGATGTCGCGCCCGAGATCCTTGACCGCCTGGTGGTGGATCGAATTGACCATCGCCCGCTCGACCTTGGGGAACATGCGGCCCAGCGACGAGCCCTTCGGGAACACGATGGCGTGGCGGTGCGCGTCGTACATGTCGTGCACGTGGGCCAGGGCCTCTGGCATGTCGGTGGCGACGTCCTGGTGCAGGGTGCCGCCGAAGGCGACGTTGATCAGCTGGCAGCCGCGGCAGACGCCCAGCACTGGCTTGCCGGCGTCGACGAATTCGTGCAGCAGTTCGAGTTCGTAGACGTCGCGCGCGCGGTCGCCGCTCCATTCGGGACGGGTGGGCGTTTCGGAATAGGTTTGCGGCGCCACGTCGGCCCCGCCCTGCAGCACCAGGCCGTCGAGATGGCGCGCATAGTGGCGCAGGGTAATATTACTGGGGTGTAGCAGGCCGTTGGTATTCACGGTGGGGATCATAAACACCAGCACGTCGCGCGACATCACCCACTGCGCGATCGATTCCTCGAGGTACTGCAGGTTCTTGCTGAGCAGGCCCTTGGCGCCGGCTTCCGGATGGAAAATGCGGGCCGAGACGCCGATGTGCAGCGTGCGCTGCATGAAGTCGCGGTTGAAGCGCTCGCGCAGCGAGCGAAAACGCGAGGTAATGACACGGCCGGCCAGGGCGACGGCATTGTCGCCATCGCGCAGGTAGCGGGCGGGACCGCGCGACTGGGCGCCGCTGGCGCGGCGTTCGGGCACCCGCACGCGGGTCTCGCGGCGCTCGTCCACGTCCGCCGCCGGATCGTCGTTGCGCTTGATTTGATCGTCTTCAGCCATGGTTATTAATATAACTTCGCCACTGTCGCGCACAATAAAAAGTTGTTACAAAACGTCGCGTTCCGCCGACACCGGCAAGCTATACCGGAAGGTCGAGCAGCTTCTGGAAGGTCAGCATCCAGTGGCGGCCGGCGACCGGCGTCGTGAGCAGGCCGCGCGCCCCGGCGTGGCGCGCACGCACGCTGTCGTAGTGAAAGGAATGCTCGACCAGGAACACCACTGGCGTGCGCTGCGCCCCGTCCTGCGACTTGATCGAACTGCACACCCTATACGGTTCGATGCCGACCGCCGCCGTGTTGATCAGCACCAGCGCCACCTTCGTTTCGTCGCACAGGCGCACCGCCGCGCACAGGCTGTCGGTCCATTCCACCGGCACCCGGCGCGGGTCGAGCACGCGCGCCACCTGGTTACGCAGCCCGCATTCCTTGTCGATGATCAGGACCGCCCCATCTACCGGCCCACGACGCAGGCGCGTGTAGAATGCCGGCGTTTCGCAGTCTGGCGCCAGGCGCGGACGGCGGCGCCGCTCGGCCAGCACGCGCCGGGTGGTGCGGCAACTCTGCTGCACCAGCACCTGGACCCGGGTCTCGAGCAGGTCGGCCAGGGCTTCATGCAGTTGCAGGGGGTCGACCGGCCGAGTCAGGGTGCGCCAGGGTCCGGCGCCGGGGTTGCCGGGGTCGTCGCCGATCACGAGCGCCGGCTGCAACGATGCGGGCGGCAGGCAGCCGAGCCGGGTCAGCGCGGTCGGGCTGTCGCCGTTGGCGATATACAGGTCCGGCTCTTGCAAACTGTCGTCATGCAGGCAAGAATACGGCGGCCCCGCGCCCGGCGCCCGCGCCAGCAGGGCGCTCATCCGCACGCATTCGCCAGGCGTGAACCCGAGCAGGCGTACGGACAACGGATAGCTGGACGGGTGCATCATTAATGCCCCTCTTTGGCATTGCCGTGGTTATCCAGCTTAATCTAGCACAAACGTGCGAAGCGAAAAGCACGTCACGGCGAAAACTACTGTATATTTAAACAGTAAAAAAGCCAAACCTTTTCCTACCGACAAGTTAGAATGCCGAAGCATTCGACAAACAACCTCCAAGATGGCCTCCAAGAAACCCGCTCCAGACTACAGCGAATCATCCATCCGCGTCCTCAAGGGACTCGAACCTGTGAAACAGCGTCCGGGCATGTACACCCGGACGGAGAATCCGCTCCACATCATCCAGGAAGTGATCGACAACGCTTCCGACGAAGCGCTGGGCGGTCACTGCAAGAACATCGGCGTGACCCTGAACCCGGACGGTTCGATCACGGTCGAGGACGACGGCCGCGGCATCCCGGTGGGCATCCACCCGGAAGAAGGCGTGTCCACGGTCGAGATCGTGTTCACCCGCCTGCACGCCGGCGGCAAGTTCGACAAGGGCTCGGGCGGCGCCTATGCCTTCTCGGGCGGCCTGCACGGGGTCGGCGTCTCGGTCACCAATGCGCTGTCGAAGCGCCTCGAGATCGAGGTGTGGCGCCGTGACGACCAGGGCAACGGCCAGCACCGCCTGGTATTCGCCGACGGCGATGTGATCGAGCCGCTCACGTCCGGCCCCGCCGAACGAGGCGGCAAGAAGAACGGCACCCGCGTCACCGCGTGGCCGGACGGCAAGTATTTCGATTCCCCGAACATTCCGCTCGGCGATCTGCAGCGCCTGCTGCGCTCGAAGGCGGTGTTGCTGCCGGGCGTGACCGTCACGCTCACCAACGGCAAGACCGGTGACGTCCAGACCTGGCGCTACGACGAAGGCCTGCGCGGCTACCTGAACGAAGCGCTGGCCCAGAGCTCGAGCGGCGAAACCCTGATCCCGCTATTCGAAGGCGCGCAATTTGCCGCCGCAGGCGACGACAGCTTCGCCGAAGGCGAAGGCGCCGACTGGGTGGTGGCCTGGACCGAGGAAGGCGGCGTGGTGCGCGAGTCGTACGTCAACCTGATTCCGACCGTGAGCGGCGGCACCCACGAAGCGGGCCTGCGCGACGGCCTGTTCGGCGCGGTGAAGAACTTCGTCGAGCTGCACGGCCTGCTGCCGAAAGGCGTCAAGCTGCTGCCCGAAGACGTGTTCGCGCGCGTCTCGTTCGTGCTGTCGGCCAAGGTGCTGGACCCGCAATTCCAGGGACAGACCAAGGAACGCCTGAATTCGCGCGACGCGCTCAAGCTGGTGTCGACCTTCACCAAGCCGCCGCTCGAGCTGTGGCTGAACCAGCACGTCGAATACGGCAAGAAGCTGGCCGAACTCGTCATCAAGCAGGCCCAGTCGCGCCTGCGTTCACTGCAAAAGGTCGAGAAAAAGAAATCGTCCGGCGTGGCGGTATTGCCGGGCAAGCTGACCGATTGCGAATCGACCGACATCACGCGCAACGAGCTGTTCCTGGTCGAGGGCGACTCGGCCGGCGGTTCGGCCAAGATGGGCCGCGACAAGGAGTTCCAGGCCATCCTGCCGCTGCGCGGCAAGGTGCTCAACTCCTGGGAAACCGACCGCGACCGCCTGTTCGCCAACAACGAGATCCACGATATCTCGGTGGCGATCGGCGTCGATCCGCATGGACCGAACGATGCGCCCGACCTTTCCAGCCTGCGCTACGGGAAGATCTGCATCCTGTCCGATGCGGACGTCGACGGCTCGCACATCCAGGTGCTGCTGTTGACGCTGTTCTTCAAGCACTTCCCGGCCCTGTTCCACAACGGAAACATCTGCATCGCGCGTCCGCCTTTGTACCGTGTCGACGTGCCGGCGCGCGGCAAGAAGCCGATCCAGAAGCTGTACGCGCTGGACGACGGCGAGCTGCTGGCGATCGAGGACAAGCTCAAGAAAGAGGGCCTGAAGGAAGGCGTGTGGAGCATCTCGCGCTTCAAGGGCCTGGGCGAGATGAACGCCGAGCAGCTGTGGGAAACCACGATGAACCCGGACACGCGCCGCCTGCTGCCGGTGTCGTTCGGCCAGTACGACATGGCCGAGTCGGCATCGCGCTTCAATATGCTGATGGGCAAAGGCGAAGCCGCCGCACGCCGCGCCTGGATCGAGGAACACGGGAACGAGACGGAGGCGGATATCTGATGAGGATGTAGCCTGCTAGATGACTTGGGTCCCCGCCTGCGCGGGGACGACGTGCCTGGGCCACTGGCCAGAAGACCGTCGTTCCCGCGCAGGCGGGAACCCAAGTGTGGCACCGCAGCCTCCAACGCCCGCCAGAACACGAATAATCACCATGACGAATCAACCTAGCCTTTTTGAGCAACAACACGAGCCCTCGGACGTCGAGACGCTCACCCTGTCCACCTTCGCCGAGCGCGCCTACCTCGACTACGCCGTCTCGGTGGTCAAGGGCCGCGCGTTGCCGGACGTGTCGGACGGCCAGAAGCCGGTCCAGCGCCGCATCCTGTACGCGATGAACGAACTGGGACTGGGCCCGACCGCCAAGCCGCGCAAGTCGGCTGCCGTCGTCGGCGACGTGCTGGGCAAACTGCACCCGCACGGCGACCAGTCGGTGTACGACGCGCTGGTGCGCATGGCGCAGGACTTTTCGCTGCGCTACCCGCTGATCGACGGCCAGGGCAACTTCGGCTCGCGCGACGGCGACGGCGCCGCGGCGATGCGGTATACCGAAGCCCGCCTGACGCCGATCTCGCGCCTGTTGATGGACGAGATCGACATGGGCACGGTCGACTACCAGCCGAACTACGACGGCTCGACCCTTGAGCCGCGCACGCTGCCGGCGCGCCTGCCGATGGTGCTGCTCAACGGCGCCTCGGGCATCGCGGTGGGCCTGGCCACCGAGATCCCGTCGCACAATCTGCGCGAAGTCGCGGCGGCGGCGGTAGCGATGATCCGCAACCCCAAGATCACCCACGCCGAGCTGATGACCCACATTCCCGGCCCGGACTTCCCGGGCGGCGGCCAGATCATCACCCCGGCATCATTGATCGCCGACATGTACGCGGTCGGTCGCGGCTCGATGAAGGTGCGCGCGCGCTGGAAGATCGAAGAGCTGGCGCGCGGCCAGTGGCAGGCGGTGGTCCATGAACTGCCGCCGGGCTGCTCGTCGCAACGCGTGCTGGAAGAAATCGAAGAACTGACCAATCCAAAGGTCAAGCCCGGCAAGAAAGCGCTGCTGCCGGAACAGCTGGCCCTAAAGAACACGATCCTGGGCGCGCTCGACGCGGTGCGCGACGAATCGGGCCGCGAGGCCCCGGTGCGCCTGGTGTTCGAGCCGAAGTCGAAGAACGTCGACCAGGGCGAGTTCATGCTGATGCTGCTGGCGCATACCTCGCTCGAGAGTTCGGCGCCGATCAACCTGGTGATGATCGGTGGCGACGGCCGTCCGCGCCAGAAGGGCTTGACGGCGATCCTGCAGGAATGGGTCGACTATCGGTTCACTACCGTCCGCCGCCGCACCGAATTCAAGCTGGGCAAGGTCAACGACCGCATCCACATCCTGGAAGGCCGCGAGACGGTCCTGCTGAACATCGACAAGGTGATCGCCATCATCCGCAATTCGGATGAGCCGAAGGCGGCGCTGATCGAGGAATTCAACTTGAGCGAACGCCAGGCCGAGGACATCCTCGAGATCCGCCTGCGCCAGCTGGCGCGCCTGGAAGCGATCAAGATCCAGCAAGAGCTGGCCGAACTGCGCAGCGACAAGGAGAAGCTCGAGGACATCCTCGAGAACCCGTCGTCGATGAAGCGCCTGATCATCCGCGAGATCGAAGCGGACACCAAGCAGTACGGCGACGAGCGCCGCACGATCATCGAGGAAGCGCAGCGCGCGGTGGCCGAGCAGAAGGTCATCGACGAGCCGGTGACCGTGATCGTGTCGGAAAAAGGCTGGGTGCGCGCGCGTACCGGCATCGGACACGATCCGGCGCAGTTCACCTTCAAGGCCGGCGACTCGCTGTACAAAGCCTTCGAGTGCCGCACGGTGGATCATCTGCTGGGCATCGGCGACAACGGCAAGGTGTATTCGGTGCCGGTCAATGCGCTGCCCGGGTCGCGCGGCGACGGCGTGCCGATCACCACGCTGGTCGATCTGTCGGGCGGCGTGCAAGGTAAGCCTGTACGTCTGCTGCATTACTTCGCGGGCAATCCGGAGACGCGCCTGCTGATCTCGACCTCGGATGCCTTTGGTTTCATCACCAAGGCCGGCGACATGGTCAGCCGCCTGAAGGGCGGCAAGTCGTTCATTACCCTGAACGACGGCGCGGCGCCATTGCCGCCGCGGGTCGTGACCGACACCGCCGGCGCGATTGCCTGCCTGTCGGAAAAGGGCCGCGTGCTGGTGTTCGGCATCGACGAGATGAAGGTGCTGACCAATGGCGGGCGCGGCGTGATCCTGATGGAGCTGGAGCCGAAGGAGAAGATGCTGGCGGCGCAACCGATCACGCAGAAGGGTGTGAATGTGGTCGGCACCTGGGCTGGTGACAAGGCGCGGACCGTCGAGCTGTTCGCGTCGGGACTCGAGCCGCACTTTGGCAAGCGGGCGCGCAAGGGCAAGGCGTTGTCGGCGAGGTTGAAAGCGCAGGATTTGGCGATGAGGGCGACCGACGCGTCGTAATCCCGAACGTTCCCGACGTTCAGACAAAAAATGCCGGCGCGAGCCATAATGAGGTTAAGTGAAGGCGAAAGTCTTCTTGAGTTAGCGTAAAAACGTCGTCCCCACGAAGGTGGGGACCCAATCTTGCAAGCGTTTCGACGACGTTTGCACAACTTGGGTCCCCGCCTGCGCGGGGACGACGTATTTGGCGGCTAGCTCAGCAGTTTAACTTAACCGCATTATGGCTCGCGCCGGCATTATCGTGTCAACCTCGGGGCTTAGTTGCGGGCGGCAGCCTTGTGCACGTCGGCTTGCGCTTCAGCACGCACCTGCTCGGTCTTGGCCGCAGCGGTGGCCTTGTCGGCTGCCGCATCGACTTGTGCCTTCAGCACTTTTTCGTCGGCCTTGATCATTTTCTTTTCGGCTTTCAGGTTGGCGTCGGCCACCTTCTCTTCGGCCTTGGCCATCGCCTTGGCGCGGTCTTCCGGATCGGCCTTGGCCACGTTCGCAGCCGCGTCGGTGTGCGACTCGACCAGGTTGGCGTGGGCCTTCGACTTGGTCTCGGCGGCCTTGGCCATGGTCTTGTTCACTTTTTCGTCCGCTTTGATGGCGGTCTTGATTTCTTTCTGTTCTGCCTTGATCACGTCTTTTTCGGCATTGGCTTCCGCCTTGACAATGCGGCTGTCTGCGGCGACGGTTGCCGACGTGGTTTGAGCGTGAGCAGCGGTAGCCATCAGGCCGGCGATGAGGGTAGCGATCAGTTTGTTCATGATGTATTTCCTTTCTGGTGGGTCGCTGCACGGGTCGGGTTGCCTGTGCAGTCGTTGTTGTTGTTCAGTGATTCCAGAATAGGCCGATCGCTTTGCCGGGTCTGTTAGTCAGCCCACAGTCAAATTGTCAGAGTTGTAAGCAAAGATTACCGCTGCAACGGGCCCGCATACAGATCGATGATGTCTGTGACACCGTCCTGGCACACCGGGCAGAACGAGTCGCTACGGTCGAACATCAGGCATTGCATGGCCGGACGGTAGTAACCGCTGGCTTCATAGTTCGCGCCTTCGAAGGCGCCGATTGCATGGCGGTGCGGCTGCTGCGCGAACAATGCATTGGTGCGCTTCAGGTCTTCATGGAACAAGGCGCTCATCTCGGATTCCGGACGATTCCCTGCGCGCAGCGCGGCGCGCTTCTTCTGGAAGACGCGCGCCGCTTCCTCGTATTCGGCCTTGGGCCACGGCGTCGGCAGCGGCGTGCCGTCCTTCACGTGGCGCTTCCATTTGAGCTTGGCGGGGTCGCGCAGCGCCGTGACGTTCGGCTCCCACGGTTCCATGCGGCCGCTGGCCGGCTGGTATGCCACGGGCGACGTGTAGTACTCGTCGGCCAGGCCCGCGAAATGGTGCCCGAATTCGTGCACGAACAGGTAATCGGCCCAGTCGTTGCCCGCCGCCGCGGTGCTGAACTGGCCGAAGATGCCGCCTCCGCCATAGGTGTCGTTGTTCACCAGGATCTCGATGAACTCATACGGCGCGTGCTGGGCGATGTCGCGCAGCGCGCGGTTGTCGAGCGTGAGCACGTAGCGTTCGCTGCCGAAGATGTCGTAACGCGTGCCCAGCGCGGACGGATGATGCACGCCGGTCGACGGCCGGCTGATGCCGGATCGCTCGGTCGGCACCGCCATCGCCCATACATTGAAATCCCCGGCGCGTTCGCGAAACGGCGACACCGAGAACAGGTGTTTCGTCAGGCGCCGCGCATCCTGTTCGAACTTCTTGATGTCCTTCCGGGTGTAGCCGTCGCCCAGGATCAACAGGTCGACCTTGTCGGGAGATGGGCCGCTGGCGTGGATCGCGACCGGTGTCGCCAGGGGCGGCGGCTGGCGCCTGACGACGTCCTGCGCAGTCGGATCGACCTCGACGCTCCAGGCCACCGAGAAATCGTTGCGCTCGTCGCGCTCGAGGATGCGCACCCGCACCGGCTGTTCAAATTGCGGGAACCGCACCGATTCCTGGAACGAACGGCTGATGCGGTTCGCCTCCCCGGTGCTGCGCCATTCGCCGAACACGGTCGAGAAGCCGCGCGAGTACAGCAAGTCGCCGGTTTTCGCATCGACGACCTCCACGCGGTTCTGGCCGCGGTTGGTGTCGTCGAGGTTGCGCGCCATGCTGCCCGGCCAAGGAAGCGGTTCGATCACCACGCGCTCGATGGCGTAACTGTCCTGTAGCGCGTTGCCGCTGTGGGTGTAGTCGAGACGAACCGTGGCAGGCTGGGCGGCCTCTACCTTCGGCAGGAACGTCGCGCCCAGCAGCAGCGCGGCAAAGGACTGGATCAGGAGACGGCGCATCGCGATTCCTCGGCAATCAGAGATCGCGCTATTCTAAGCTCATCGATACTGATACAGCGGCCTTTGCACCACGATCGGCCGGATATCGAGCCGCACGTTATACACCGAATAGGCTTCGCTGAATGCCGACTGGTAGCCGACGCTCTCATCGACGCGACTAAGCTTGAACTCGAAGCCGAGGTCGGGCCGTTCGGCGTTGGGGCTGTCCAGCGACAGGCCGATCGCGTCGACCTGGTCGCTGTCGATCAGCTTGGCCATCAGGTCGACCACCGTGCCGTTGCCGAGGATGTCGGCCGAGAACAGCGGGCCACGCCAGTACGGCTTCTTGGGGTCGACCTTGCCGTGCGCCTTTTCGGGCGCCGGCGTGAAGGTCTTGGTGGCCAGGTTGAAGCGGTCGCCATTGTCGAGGTAACTGAGGCGCCCGTTGGCGAGATTGAAGCTGCCGTCGCGGGTGGCGGCCTCGCTCAGGTCGACCAGCAGCGCGCCGCGGTAGCCGATCACCTCGACGTCGCGCTTGGCATTGACCACCATCGCCGTGTTCTCGTCGATCCCCAGGCCGATCTTGTAGCCCTTGGCCAGCATGGCCGGCAGCATGCGCGCGAAGCGTCCGCGCACCA
Source organism: Massilia sp. UYP34 (assembly GCF_056279385.1). Classification (NCBI taxonomy): domain Bacteria; kingdom Pseudomonadati; phylum Pseudomonadota; class Betaproteobacteria; order Burkholderiales; family Oxalobacteraceae; genus Massilia; species Massilia sp. UYP34. The sequence goes on from NZ_JBWBRF010000004.1 coordinate 159,587, forward strand.
GCAGGTGCTGGTCGATGAAGACGTCGTCGCCGATGAAGCCCAACCCGCGCGTGATCTGGCGGCCGTCGTCGACGCCATGCTGGAGGGTGGACAGGATCGAGCGCGGGTGGCCGAACATGGTGCTGCTCATGATGGCGGCGCCGGCGCTCGAGCCGGCGATCACGCCGCCGCGCCGGTACATGTCCCACAGGGCGTCGAGCACCTGCGTATTGCTGCCGTCGGACCGGCGCAGCACGCGCGTGATGCGTCCCTGGTCACCGCCCGAGAAATAGGCGCCGCCGGCCGTGCGCACCGCCTCGGCCAGCCGGGGGTCGTCGGCCGCCGCGCGCCCGTCGGCGCCATCCAGGCGCTCGGCGACCGGGACGAAGAACGCGTCGGCGCCATAGCGGTTCAAGCGCTCGACGAGATAATTGCCGGCCCGTTCGGGACTTGCCGAGGCGGAGGCGAACACGGCGATGCGGGCGCCTTTGCCACCCGCGAGCGCGACAATGCGTTCCCATACCGCATCATTGTCGGCACGCAGGGCGCCGCCGATGATGACGAGCGAGCCTTTCGGTGACTTGGGTTCCACGTCGGCGGCATGGCTGGCACTGCTCGCCAGCAATGCCAACGCGAGAATGGCATGGACGACGATCTGGAGCATAAGACTTCCTCTGATGAGCCATCAGAGTAAGCCTGATTCCAGATTCACGTCGCCATGTTGAGTCCGCTCAGGACAAATAGATGTTGGGGAAATACCGCTCCATCAATGTCTCTGGATGCAACGGCGGGGTAAACCCGAAGCGCGCGTAGAGGTCGTGCGAGTCGGTGGTGGACAGGATGAAGCGGCGCAGTTTCTGCAGGCTGGGGTGGCGCAGCACGACGCCGATCAGCTGCTTGCCATAGCCGTTGCCGCGGTACTCGGGCACGACGAACACGTCCACCAGGTTGGCAAAGGTGGCGTAGTCGGTGATCACACGCGCGAACGCGATCTGGCGGCCGTCGAGGTAACCGCCGAAGCACAGCGAATTCTCGATCGCGCGCTCGACGATTGGACGGGAAATGCCCACGGCCCAGGTCGACTGTTCACTGAGGAAGCGGTAGATCATCGGGATGTCGAGCCGGGATTGGTCGGTACTGACCTGGAAGCTGGAATCATTCGTAATCATTGGGCTTGCAATGCTGGCAAAAAAACCATTCTAGCGCCGATTGGCCTGCGTACTGCTCGCGATTGCGCTCGGCAGGGAGCTTTTTTTCGCGAGCTTTCTCCGGGTAATCTTCCTATCGGAAGACATCGGGCAACGCGGTTTATAATCGTCGGATCCCCAACCGGAATTCCACCATGACCGAACAATTCTCCAAAAAAGCCGAAGCCTGGTCGGCCCGCTTCTCCGAACCGGTATCCGATCTCGTCAAGCGCTACACCGCATCCGTGTTCTTCGACAAGCGCCTGGCGCCATACGACATCCAGGGCTCGCTGGCGCACGCCGAGATGCTGGCGGCCCAGGGCATCATCAGCGAGCACGATCGCGCCGAGATCGAGCGCGGCATGGCCCAGATCCGGTCCGAGATCGAGGCCGGCAGCTTCGAGTGGCTGCTCGACCTGGAAGACGTGCACCTGAACATCGAGAAGCGCCTGACCGAACTGGTCGGCGACGCCGGCAAGCGCCTGCACACCGGCCGCTCGCGCAACGACCAGGTCGCCACCGACATCCGCCTGTACGTGCGCGCCGCCATCGACGACATCCTGGTCCTGCTCAACGGCCTGCGCGGCGCCCTGACGGATCTCGCCGAACGCCACGCCGACACCATCATGCCGGGCTTCACCCACCTGCAGGTGGCGCAGCCGATCACCTTCGGCCACCACATGCTGGCCTACGTCGAGATGTTCGGCCGCGACGCCGAGCGCATGCAGGATGCACGCCGCCGCGTCAACCGCCTGCCGCTGGGCGCCGCCGCCCTGGCCGGCACCACCTTCCCGATCGACCGCCTGCGCGTGGCCAGGACGCTGGGCTTCGACGACGTCTGCCACAATTCGCTCGACGCCGTGTCCGACCGCGACTTCGCCATCGAATTCACCGCCGCCGCCTCGATCCTGATGATGCACGTCTCGCGCTTCTCGGAAGAGCTGGTGATGTGGATCAGCCCGCGCATCGGCTTCATCGACATCGCCGACCGCTTCTGCACCGGCTCGTCGATCATGCCGCAAAAGAAGAACCCGGACGTGCCGGAACTGGCGCGCGGCAAGACCGGCCGCGTCTATGGTCACCTGACCGGCCTCCTGACCCTGATGAAAGGCCAGCCGCTGGCCTACAACAAGGACAACCAGGAAGACAAGGAACCGCTGTTCGACACCATCGATACGGTCACCGACACGCTGCGCATCTTCACCGACATGGCCTCGGGCATCACGGTCAAGCATGAAAACATGCGCGCCGCGGCGCTGCAGGGCTATGCCACCGCGACCGACCTGGCCGACTACCTGGTCAAGAAGGGCCTGCCGTTCCGCGATGCCCACGAAGCGGTGGCGCATGCGGTGCGCGCCTGCGACCAGGCGGGCTGCGACCTGTCCGGGATGTCGCTCGAGACGCTGCAGGGCTTCTCGCCGCTGATCGAACAGGAAGTGTTCGAGGTGCTGACCCTCGAGGGTTCGGTGGCGGCGCGCGACCACGTGGGCGGCACCGCCCCGAACCAGGTGCGCGCGGCAATCGTGCGCGTGCGCCAGCAGCTGGCCGGGTAAGCTATTTGTCGTTACCTCCACTGGAGGTAACGACTCCCCGCGAAGGCGGGGACCCAAGTACTGCCAGCATCGTCGTTACGCGACATACTTGGGCTCCCGCCTGCGCGGGAACGACGTATCTGGGGCCTCGCCCAAGGCCCCACTCCCCTCTGTTCACCTTTCTACAGCAACGAATCCATGACAGCCCTGCCCGCACGCGACTACGCCGCCTTCCTGTTCGACATGGACGGCACCATCCTCACTTCGATCATCGCCGCCGAGCGCGTCTGGGCCGCCTGGGCGCGCGGCCATGGCCTGGACGTCGACGTCTTCCTGCCGACCATCCACGGCAAGCGCAGCATCGACACGGTGCGCGGCGTCGGCCTGCCCGATATCGACCCGGAGGCCGAAGCGCAGCGCATCACGCAGGCCGAGATCGAGGACGTCGAGGGCATCGAGGCGATCGCCGGCGTGGCGGCGTTTCTCGCCACCCTGCCGGCCGACCGCTGGGCCATCGTCACGTCGGCCCCGCGCGCGCTGGCCGAGGCGCGCATCGCCGCGGCCGGACTCCCGACGCCGCCGGTGATGGTGGCCGCCGAAGACGTCCAGCGCGGTAAACCAGCGCCGGATCCGTTCCTGCTGGGCGCCGAAAAGCTGGGCATGCGCGCGCAGGACTGCCTGGTGTTCGAGGATACGCTGGCCGGCCTGCAAGCGGCCGAGGCGGCCGGAATGGACAGCATCGTCGTCACCGCCACCCACCACGAGCCGCTCGAGACGAACGTGACCGGCGTGCCGGACTACGACGAGCTGCGCGCCATCCGCACGCCGGAAGGCCTGCTGCGGCTACAGCGCACGCGGTCCTGAATCTCGGTCCTGAATCGTGCTCCTGAATTTCGCTCCTGAATCGTGCTCCCGCATGATGCCGGACATGGTCCCATACGGGACCAACCGCATTGTGGAGATCGATCATGCAGCGCTATGCAAATCGCAGCGGCCATTCCGGCGTCGTCGCCTATGAACTCGGGGCCGGCTCGATCACGGTGACATTCACGGGGGGCGAGCGCTACCTGTACACCGCGGACAGCACCGGCGCCGACCATATCGCGCGGATGCGCGAGCTGGCGCGCGAAGGCCAAGGGTTGGCCACCTACATCAGCCAGCATGTGCGCGAATGTTACGCGCGCAAGCTGGCGTGAAGCCGGGCTAGGCGTCCCGTTGCGGATAAGGCGTCCCGTCCCTGTGCAGGTAGCTGTTGGACGCCTGCTCGTAGCGCATGTCGATGTCGGCATAGGTCACCACGTCGTCCTTGTTGCGCGAACCGATCACGAGAAACACGCCCGGCCCCCAGCCGCGGTTGACCAGCTGGTGGCCGTCGGGTCGCCCGGCCGGGAACGCGGCGTGGTCGCCGGCGCGCATCAGGGTCTCGCCCTCGTCCGTAATGAGCACCAGCTCGCCCGAGACGACCGTGACGAATTCGTCCTCGTGCGAGTGCCAGTGGCGCTGCGACGATGCGGCGCCAGGCTGCAGTTCGACCAGGTTGACGCCGAACTGGGTCAGGCCGCCCGCATCGCCCAGCGCCTGGCGCGTGCGGCCGTCCACCGCCTCATGGAACGGCGCCGGATAGCCGGTGCCGCTCAACACCGGAATACTGCTCAGATCGAGTCTCGGCATCGCATGCCCCTTTCGGTTGCCCTGGATGAGTGAAGCGCCGGGTCAGGCGCGCTTCAGCACCAGCGTCAGGATATCGTAACTGGCCACCAGCTCGTCGCGCTGGTTGGTCACCTGCACGTCCCACGCCACCACGCCCTGTCCCCTTCCCTGCTCGTCGGCGCGGTTGCGGTCGACCTTGCGCTTGCAGGTCAGGCGCGCGCGGATGGTGTCGCCGATCGCCACCGGCGCCACGAAGCGCAGGTTGTCCAGGCCATAGTTGGCCAGCACCGGCCCCGGCGCCGGCGACACGAACAGGCCGGCCGCCGCCGACAGCACGAAGTAGCCGTGCGCGATGCGCTGGCCGAACTGCGTGTCTTTCGCCGCGATCTCGTCGAAGTGCATGTAGAAATAGTCGCCCGAGACGCCGCCGAAATTGACGATGTCGGCTTCGCTCACCGTGCGGCGGTGCGTCAACAGAGAATGCCCGATCTCCAGGTCGTCGAAGTAGCGGCGGAATGGGTGGATCTCGCTTTCCTTGACGGCGCCGCCGCGCACGTATTCGCCAGTGACCGCCCCGAGCATGGTGGGCGAGCCCTGCACCGCCGCGCGCTGCAGGAAGTGCTTGACGGCGCGGATGCCGCCCAGCTCCTCGCCACCACCGGCGCGGCCCGGGCCGCCGTGCTTGAGTTGCGGCAGCGGCGAGCCGTGGCCGGTATTGTCCACCGCGGCTTCGCGGTCCAGGATCAGCACGCGGCCGTGCGAGGCCGCCGCCACCGGCACGGCATAGGCCGCAATCGCAGGGTCTTTGGTGGCGAGCGTCGTCACCAGGCTGCCCTTGCCGCGCGCGGCCAGCGCCAGGGCCTCGTCGATGTCGCGGTAGGTCATCAGGGTGCTGACCGGGCCGAAGGCTTCCACGTCGTGCACGGCGTCGTTGTCCATGGCGTTGCGGCACAGCAGCAAGGTGGGCGAGAAGAAGGCGCCGCTGGCGACGTTGTCGCCGACCGGACTGAAGCCGTCGCGCGCGCTGAACAGCACCTCGTTGCCGCGCGCGAGCAGTTCGACCCGCTCACTGACGTCGCGCTGCTGGTCTTTTGAGGCCAGCGCGCCCATGCGCACACCCTCCACTTTCGGATTGCCGACCGTGATGCCCGCCAGGCGCGCGCGCAGCCGTTCTCCGACCGCATCGACCAGCGTTTCCGGCACGATCACGCGGCGGATCGCGGTGCACTTCTGGCCGGCCTTGCCGGTCATCTCGCGCGCCACTTCCTTCACGAACAGGTCGAATTCGGGGTCCTCGAGCGTGACGTCCGGCGCCAGGATCGCGCAGTTGAGCGAATCGGCTTCGGCCGTGAACGGCACCGAGGCGCGGATCAGGTTCTGGTTCGAACGCAGCCGGGCGGCGGTGTCGGCCGAGCCGGTGAAGGTGACCGCATCGAAGCCCGTCATGCGATCGAGCAGGTCGCCGGTGCTGCCGATCACGAGCTGCAGCGCGCCATCGGGCAGCAGCGTCGACTCCACCATCATCCTGACCACGGCATGGGTCAGGTAGCTGGTGGCGGTGGCCGGCTTGGCGATGCAGGGCATGGCCGCCAGGAAGCTCGGCGCGAATTTCTCGAGCAGGCCCCAGATCGGGAAGTTGAAGGCGTTGATGTGCACCGCCACGCCGCCGCGCGGCACCAGGATATGGGTGCCGGCGAAGCCGCCGCGCTTGCCCAGCGCCATGGCCGGGCCCTCATGCAGCACGTTCGACGATGGCAGCTCGCGCGAGCCCATGCTGGCATACGCGAACAGGGTGCCGATGCCGCCCTCGACGTCGACCCAGCTGTCCTGGCGCGTGGCGCCGGTCAGGTGCGAGATTTCATACAGCGCTTCCTTGCGCTCCATGAGGTACAGCGCCAGCGCCTTCAGGCACTGCGCGCGCTGCTGGAAGTCGAGACGCATCAGGCTCTTGATGCCGGTCTTGCGGGCAAAGCTCAAGGCTTCGTCGAAATCGATCGGCTCGAGGTGCGTGTGATAGATCAGCGCGTTGTCGAGCGCGCTGTGCAGCGCGGTGTGCGCTTGCTGGCCGTGCCAGCGGCCGGCGATCAGGCTTTGCAGGGTCGGGATGTCACCCATATCGTCGTCTCCTCAGGTTTTCTCTTCAGGCTTTCGGCTTGTGCATGCCGTCGGCGTCGAATGCGATGCGCTCTCTGGCCGGCGCGACTTCGGTATCCGCCTCGACTTCGCGCATGGTCTGCAGCGAGCGCACGTTCAGTTCGTGGTACTGGCGGGTGCCGACGCCTTTCCATCGCACTTCTTCATCGGTGAGCTCGCGCATCACCCTGGCCGGCGTGCCCATCACCATCGAGCGCGGCGGAATCACCATGCCGGCCTTCACGAAACTCATCGCGGCCACGATCGACGCTTCGCCGACCACCGCCTTGTCCATCACCACCGCGTTCATGCCGACCATCGCGTTGCGCTTCACGCGGCAGCCGTGCAGCACGGCGCCGTGGCCGATATGGCCGTCGACTTCGACCACGGTATCTTCGCCCGGGAAGCCGTGCATCACGCAGGTGTCCTGCAGGTTGGCGCCCTGTTCCAGGATCAGGCGGCCGAAATCGCCGCGCAGGCTGGCGCAGGGGCCGACGTAGCAGCGCGGGCCGACGATCACGTCGCCGATCAATACCGCCGACGGGTGGACGTAGGCGCTCGGATGCACGACCGGCCGCACGCCGTCGATCTCGTAGACCTTCACCATTCCTCTACACTCGCTCGACGATCAGGGCGATGCCCTGGCCGACGCCGATGCACATCGTGCACAGGGCGTAGCGTCCGCCCGTGCGGTGCAGCTGGTTCACGGCCGTCGTGACCAGGCGCGCGCCGGAGGCGCCCAGCGGATGGCCGATGGCGATCGCGCCGCCGTTCGGGTTGACGCGGGGGTCGTCGTCCGCCAGGCCGAGGGCGCGCGTGACGGCCAGCCCCTGGGCGGCGAAGGCTTCGTTCAGCTCGATCACGTCCATCTGGTCGAGCGTGAGGCCGGTCCGGGCCAGCAACTTCTTCACGGCCGGCGTCGGGCCGAAGCCCATGATGCGCGGCGCCAGGCCGGCGGTGGCCATGCCGACCACGCTTGCGCGCGGACCCAAGCCGTAGCGAACGACGGCTTCGCTGGACGCCAGCAGCAGCGCGCAGGCGCCGTCGTTCAGGCTCGAGGCGTTGCCGGCGCTGACCGAACCATCCGGCGTGACCACGCCCTTGAGCCTGGCCAGCGCGTCGAGGCTGGTGTCGGGGCGCGGCTGCTCGTCGGTGTCGACCACGCGCGCTTCCCCTTTCCTGCCTTGCACCGTCACCGGAACGATCTCGTCCCTGAAGAAGCCTGCTTCGTTCGCGCGCGCCCAGCGCTGCTGGCTGCGCAGGGCGAACGCATCCTGGTCGGCGCGGGCGATGCCGAACTCGCGCGCCACGTTCTCGGCGGTTTCGGGCATCGAATCGACGCCATACTGCGCCTTCATGGCCGGATTGACGAAGCGCCAGCCCAGGGTCGTATCCTCGACCCTGGCCGCGCGCGAAAAAGCGCTGTCGGCCTTGCCCATCACGAACGGCGCACGGGTCATGCTTTCGACGCCGCCGGCGATCACGAGCTGCGCTTCGCCGGCCTTGATGGCGCGCGCGGCGGTGCCCACGGCATCCATGCCCGAGCCGCACAGGCGGTTGATGGTGTTGGCCGGCACGCCCTGCGGCAGCCCGGCCAGCAGCGCGGCCATGCGGCCGACGTTGCGGTTGTCTTCGCCGGCCTGGTTGGCGCAGCCGTAGAACAGATCGTCGACCGCCGCCCAGTCGAGACTCTTGTTGCGGGCCATCAGCGCCGCGATCGGCAGCGCGGCCAGGTCGTCGGCACGGATGCTGGACAAGGCGCCGCCGTAGCGGCCGAAGGGAGTGCGGACGGCATCAACGATGAATGCGTCGATCATGGAAAATCTCCTATTTTTGTTTGGGACGACGGTCGACCACGCGCCGGGCCTTGCCGGTCAGGGTGCGCTCGATGCCCTGCGGCGCCAGCAAGGTCACGCCGGTGGTCACGCCGACATGGGTCTTGATGCAGTGCTGGAGCTCGCGGCGCAGCGCGTCCACGCTGTCCGGCGGCGTGCTGGCATCGCGTAGTTCGCACAGCACCTCGAGCGTGTCGAGGTGGCCGTCACGCGCCACCACCAGCTGGTACTGCGGCGCCAGCGCCGGCATCCCGAGGATCAGTTCCTCGATCTGGCTCGGGAACACGTTCACCCCGCGAATGATCAGCATATCGTCCGAGCGGCCGGTGATGCGGCCCATGCGGCGCATCGCGCGCGAGGTCGGAGGCAACAAGCGGGTCAGGTCGCGCGTGCGGTAGCGGATGATCGGCAGCGCTTCCTTGGTGAGCGAGGTAAACACCAGCTCGCCCTCCGCGCCGTCCGGCAGCACCGCGCCGGTGTCGGGGTCGATGATCTCGGGGTAGAAATGGTCTTCCCAGATCACGGGACCGTCCTTGCTCTCGATGCATTCGCTGGCCACGCCCGGCCCCATCACTTCGGACAGGCCGTAGATGTCGACCGCATCGATGCCGGCGCGCGCCTCGATCTCGCGCCGCATCGCGTCGGTCCACGGCTCGGCGCCGAAGATGCCCACCTTCAGCGACGACCGGGCCGGATCGAGACCCTGGTGCATGAACTCCTCGACGATATTGAGCATGTACGAGGGCGTGACCATGATGATCGACGGCTTGAAGTCCTGGATCAGCTGCACCTGCTTTTCGGTCTGGCCGCCCGACATCGGAATCACGGTGCAGCCCAGGCGCTCGGCGCCGTAGTGGGCGCCCAGGCCGCCGGTGAACAGGCCATAGCCGTAGGAGACCTGCACCAGGTCGCCCTTGCGGCCACCAGCGGCGCGGATCGAGCGCGCCACGACGTCGGCCCAGGTGTCGATATCGTTGCGGGTGTAGCCGACCACGGTCGGCTTGCCGGTGGTGCCCGACGAAGCGTGCACGCGCACCACCTGCTCGCGCGGCACGGCGAACAGGCCGAACGGGTAGTTGTCGCGCAGCGTCTTTTTCTCGGTGAACGGAAACTTCGCCAGGTCGGCCAAGGTCTTCAGGTCGCTCGGGTGCACGCCCGCTTCGTCGAATGCGGCGCGGTAGTGCGGGACGTTGTCGTAGGCATGCTGGAGCGTCCATTGCAGGCGCCGCAGCTGAAGCGCCTGCAGCTCGTCGCGGCTGGCGCGTTCGATCGGTTCCAGCTCGTCGCCGGCGGGAATGCGTTGCACCATCTCGATCTCCTTCTTACGTGTCGACGCACGCGTCCATCGGCACCACGGTGCCGGCGACGCGGTGCGACTTGCCGCGCAACAGCGCGATCGTGCGCCCGTCCTGGTCCGTCACGGCGACGTCATAGATGCCGGTCTTGCCCTGCAGCGCCTGCTCGATCGCCTCGGCCACCAGCAGGTCGCCGGGACGGCCGGGCGCGAGGTAGTCGATCGTGCAGCCGGCGCCGACGGTATTGAAGTTGTGCGAGTTGCAGGCGAAGGCGAAGGCGCTGTCGGCCAGCATGAAGATGTAGCCGCCGTGGCAGGTGGCGTGGCCGTTGAGCATGTCGTCCCTCACCGTCATCGACATGCGCGCATAGCCGGGACGGATCTCGAGCAGCTGCATGCCCAGGCCCCGGCTGGCCGGATCGCGTTCGTACATCGTGCGGCCGGCCAGTTCGGCCAGCCGTTGCGCGCTATCGGGCATGGAAACGCGCTCCCTGCGGATTGGCCGCCAGCTTGCGGCGCAGCAGCGGCGACACGCGGTAGCGATCTTCGCCATAGGCGGCGGCCAGGTTGGCCAGCACGGCGACGACATGGCGCAGGCCGACCGCGTCGGCCCAGGCCAGTGGGCCGCGCGGATAGTTCACACCCTTCTGCATCGCGATGTCGACCGCGCGTGCGCTGCACACGCCCTGGTTGACGGCGTCGGCCGCCTCGTTGGCCAGCATCGCCAAGGTGCGCATCACCGCCATGCCGGGCACGTCGTCCAGGCGCGTCACGGCAAAGCCCGCGGCCTGGAACAGCCCGACCGCGGCCTGCCAGGCGCCGTCGCCGCACTGGTCGGCGCGCGCCAGCGCGATGCGGGCGGCGCCTGCGGGGTCGAGCAGCAGGTCGAACAGGACCGTGTCGCGGTGGCCGTCCGCCTCGGCGCGCTCGGTGGCGCTGCGGCCGTCGGTCAGGTAGATCGCGGCGCCGTCGCAGTACAGGCCGGGCGCGGCCTCGATGGCGACCGGATCGAACCCGGCGCCGCGCAGGCGTTCGACGATCGCGTCGACCGCACCAAGGCCACCCGCATGGCGCAGCGCCGGCGGGGTCTGGCTGGCCGCTTCGGTGTGCGGCGCCGGCGTGGCGGCGGCGTCGTCGTAGCGGTAGAAACCGCGTCCGGTCTTGCGGCCCAGGAAGCCGGCGCTGACGAGTTCCTGCTGCAGGATCGAGGGCGTGAAGCGCGGGTCGTTGTAAAAGGCGGCGAACACCGACTTGGTGACCGAGAAATTCACGTCGTGGCCGATCAGGTCCATCAGCTCGAACGGGCCCATGCGAAAGCCTCCGCAGTCGCGCATCACGGCATCCAGCGTCGCCACGTCGGCGGCCTGTTCCAGCAGCAGGCGCAGGGCTTCGGCGTAGTACGGCCGGGCCACACGGTTGACGATGAAGCCGGGCGTCGACTTCGCACGCACTGGGCTCTTGCCCCAGCGTTCGGCAAGGTCGTGGACGAGGTTCGCGACATCGCCGCTGGTCGCCAGGCCTTCGACCACTTCGACCAGCGCCATCAGCGGCACCGGATTGAAGAAGTGCATGCCCACCAGGCGCTCGGGATGCCGCAGTGGCGCGCCGATCGCCGTGACCGAGATCGACGAGGTATTGGTGGCCAGGATGCAGTGCCGGCCGACGATGCCTTCCAGTTCGGCGAACAGGGCGCGCTTGGCGTCCAGGTCCTCGACGATGGCCTCGATCACGAGGTCGGCGCCGGCGGTTTCGCGCAGCGACGCGATGCGCTTGAGGCGTTCGCGCGCCAGGTCGGATTCGACCGCACCCATGCGGCCCTTCGCGACCAGCTTCGCGTAGGTTTTGCCGATCTCGAGGATGGCCTTGTCGGCGGCATCAAGCCGGGTATCGAACAGCAGAACCTGGTGGCCGGCGGTGGCCGCCACCTGGGCGATGCCGGCGCCCATGGCCCCGCTGCCGATCACGGCGACCGTGCTGCCTGGAGGGATGGCGTACATGCTCACTCTCCCTTGAAATGCGGCGTGCGCTTGGCCACGAAGGCGGACACGCCTTCGCGGTAATCGTGGCTGTAGCCGAGTTCGCGCATCATGCCGGCCTCGAGCTGCAGCTGGTCTTCGAGTGAGTTGGCGTAACTGGCCTGGAACGCCTTCTTGGTGAAGGCCAGCCCCTTCGTCGGCGCGGCGGCGAAGTGTTCGGCCATCGCCATCGCTTCGATCATCAGGGCTTCGTCGGGCACGCAGCGCCAGATCAGGCCCCACTCCTCGGCTTTCTCGGCGCTGAGCTTTTCGCCCAGCATGGCCAGCCCCATGGCGCGCGCATGGCCGATCAGGCGCGGCAGGTGCCAGGTGCCGCCGGTGTCCGGAATCAGGCCCAGCTTGCTGAAGGCTTCGATGAAGCTGGCCGATTTGGCGGCCAGCACGATGTCGCAGGCCAGCGCCAGGTTGGCGCCGGCGCCGGCGGCCACGCCGTTGACGGCGCAGATCACCGGCAGCGGCAGGTTCTTCAGGGTGAGCACCAGCGGAGCGTAGAACTGCTCGACCGATTCGCCCAGGTCGACGCCGGGCTCGCCCGGGTCGACGGCGCGATCGAGCAAGTCCTGGCCGGCGCAAAAGCCGCGGCCGGCGCCGGTCAGGACCAGCACCCGGACGGATCGGTCGGCCTGCACCTTGCCCAGGGCGTCGCGCACTTCGAGGTGCATGGCCCGGGTGAAGCTGTTCAGGCGCTCGGGGCGGCTCAGCGTCAGGAGCGCGATGCCGTTCTCGATCTTGAACTGTATGGATTCGTAGGTCATTGTTGTCTCCACTATTTTCGTTATCGCTCGCACGTCGTCTTTTGGCTACGGGCTACGGGCTATCGATCGATTCGCTCACTCGTGGATGTCGAAATCGACGACGACCTTGTCGGTGACCGGAAAGCTCTGGCAGCTCAGCACGAAGCCGCGCGCGACTTCGTAGTCTTCGAGCGCGTAGCTCACGTCCATCTCGACTTCGCCATCGAGCACCTTGCAGCGGCAGGTCGAGCAGACGCCGCCCTTGCATGAGTAGCGCATGTCGAGCCCGGCGCGCAGGCCGGCCTCCAGCAGCGACTCCTTGTCCTTGTCCATTGTGAAGCTGGCGGCGCTGCCGTCCATGATCACGGTCACTTCGGTCAGGCTTCGCGCTGCCGGTTGCACGGCGCGCGGCATGCGCGCGCGCGCCGGCGCGCTGGCGGCAAAGAGTTCGATCCGGATCCGCTCCTTCGGCAGGCCGGCCGCCTGCAGCGCGCGCGAGACGCCGTGCATCATGTCTTCCGGGCCGCAGATGAAGGCGACGTCGATGTCCCGGATATCGATCCAGTGGCGCAGGAACTGGCGGCACTTGTCTTCGGTGATGCGGCCGTTGAACAGCGCGATGTCCTGCTGCTCGCGGCTCATCACGTACACCAGCCGCAGGCGCTCCATGTACTGGTCCTTCAGGTCGGTCAATTCATCGCGGAAGATCACGCTCGACGAGGCGCGGTTGCCGTAGACGATGGTGAAGCGGCTCTCGGGTTCGGCCTGCAGCGTGGTCTTCACGATCGACAGGATCGGCGTGATGCCGCTGCCGGCGGCGAACGCCAGGTAATGGCGGCTGCTGGCCGCGTCGAGCGGCACGTTGAAGTTGCCGGCCGGCGGCATCACTTCCAGCGTGGCGCCGGGTTGCAGGCTGTCGTTGGCCCAGCTGGAAAACAGCCCGCCGCTGCAGCGCTTGATCGCCACCCGCAGCTGCGCGTCCTGCACGGCCGAGCAGATCGAATACGAGCGGCGCACGTCCTCGCCATCGATGGTGGCGCGCAGGGTCAGGTACTGGCCCTGGCGGTAGGCGAAGGCGTCCTTCAGCTCGGGCGGGACGTCGAAGGTGACGGCGATGGCGTCGCGCGTCTCGTGCTTCACCTTCGCGACGGTCAGTGGATAGAACCTGGTCATTGCGGCCTCAGTGGCAATTTAGTAGCAACTTAGTGACAACTTAGTGGCATTTGAAATAGTCGAACGGCTCGCGGCAGTCGAGGCACTTGTACAGCGCCTTGCACGGGGTCGAGCCGAATTCGCTGGTCAGTCGGGTGTGGGGCGAGCCGCAGTGCGGGCAGGCGACGTCGGGCGCGGCGCGGCGGCGGATGCCGGCGTGCAGGCCGCTGACGTCGATCGCCTGCTGCACCGGCGGCGCGATGCCGTAGCCCTTCAATGCCGCCTTGCCGGCCGCGCTCATCCAGTCGGTGGTCCAGGCGGGGGACAGGCGGCGCTCGATGCGGACCTGCTCGAGGCCATGCGCGTGCAGGGCTTCGCTGACAGAATCCGAGATCACCTGCATCGCAGGACAGCCGGAATACGTCGGCGTGATCGTGACCACGCATTCCTCACCCTCCAGGCGCACGGCGCGCACGATGCCGAGATCGACCACCGAGATGACCGGGATCTCCGGGTCGGCGACTTCGCCGAGCCAGCTCCAGACCTGGTCGAGGCTGACGTCCAAGGCGGTCATTACCAGGTCGACCCCGGATAGGCGCGCTGCAGGAACTGCATCTCGGCCAGGATGAAGCCGAGGCGCTCGCTGTGGCGGCCCTGCTTGCCGCCGCGCTGCATCCAGGCGTCCGGCGGCGGCATGCTCAAGGTGGCGTCGTTGAAGATGTCGGCCATGTGGTCGAGGCACTCCTTGCGCAGCGCGTCGGCCGGCGGCGCCACGCCCTGCGCCACCATCGCATCGTCGATCTCGTCATAGAGGAACATCTCGCCGCTGTACATCCACAGCTCGTCGAGCGCCGTCTGCATCATGGCGCGGCTCTTGTCGGTGCCGTCGCCCAGGCGCACCACCAGGTCGCCGCTGCGGCGCAGGTGGTAGGTGACTTCCTTGACCGACTTGGCGGCGATCTCGCGGATGCGCTCGTCGCTCGAGCGGGTCAGGCCGTCCATCAGAAAATAGTGCCCGGTGTCGAACAGGAACTGGCGCATCAGGGTGTCGGCATAGCTGCCGTTGGGCTGCTCGACCAGCAGGCAGTTGCGGTACTCGATGGCATCGCGCAGGAAGGCCAGGCGGTCTTCGTCGCGGCCCTTGCCTTCGAGTTCGCCCGCATACGTCAGCCACATGCGGGTCTGGCCCAGCAGGTCGAGCGCGACGTTGGACAAGGCCATGTCTTCTTCGAGCGCGGGGCCCTTGCCCACCAGCTGGCACAGCTGCTGGGACAGGATCAGGGCGTTGTCGCCCTGGCGCAGCAGGTATTCGTACTTCGCGTCCATCTCATCGGCCTCCAGGCGCGCTCACAGGTTCTTGACTTCTTCCGGCATCGGGAAGAAGGTCGGGTGGCGGTAGACCTTGCTGTTGGCCGGCTCGAACAGCGCTTCCTTATCAAGCGGGCTGCTGGCGACGATGTCGGCGGCGCGCACCGCCCAGATTGACACGCCTTCGTTGCGGCGGGTGTAGACGTCGCGCGCGTTGTTGATCGCCATCTCGGCGTCAGGGGCGTGCAGGCTGCCGACGTGCTTGTGGGCGAGGCCGTGCTGGCTGCGGATGAAGATTTCCCACAGGGGCCATTCTTTGCTCATGTTGCTGTCTCCGTTAGTGCGGTGCGCCGGCGTGGATTGAACGCGTGGACGGCGGAGCCGTCCACCCCACGGATTTCAGGCTGTTCTTATGCGGCGGCTTGTTTGGCGGCTTGCTTGTCGGCGTGGGCGACGAGGGCGTCGCGGAACCATTCGCCGTCGTCCCATGCCTTGACGCGCGTGCGCAGGCGCTCGCGGTTGCAGGGGCCGTTGCCCTTCAGGACGTTATGAAACTCGGACCAGTCGATCGCGCCGAAATCGTAGGAGCCGCGCGCCTCATTCCACTTGAGGTCGGGATCGGGAATCGTCAGGCCCAGATACTCGGCTTGCGGCACGGTCTGGTCGACCATGCGCTGGCGCAGCTCGTCGTTCGAGAACAGCTTGATGCGCCAGGCCGTCGATTGCGCGCTGTTGACCGATTCGGCATCCGACGGGCCGAACATCATCAGGGACGGCCACCACCAGCGATTCAGCGCATCCTGGGCCATCGCCTTCTGCTCCGGCGTGCCCCTGGCCAGCGCCATCATGATGTCGTAGCCCTGGCGCGCGTGGAAGGATTCTTCCTTGCAGACGCGCACCATGGCGCGGGCGTACGGGCCGTACGAGCAGCGGCACAGCGGGATCTGGTTGATGATGGCCGAGCCGTCCACCAGCCAGCCGATCGCGCCCATGTCGGCCCAGCTCAGGGTCGGATAGTTGAAGATGCTCGAGTACTTGGCCTTGCCGGCGTGCAGGGCCGCCAGCAGCTCGTCGCGCGAGACGCCCAGCGTCTCGGCGGCGCTGTACAGGTACAGGCCGTGGCCGGCCTCGTCCTGGATCTTGGCCAGCAGGACCGACTTGCGCTGCAGGGTCGGCGCGCGCGTCACCCAGTTGCCCTCCGGGAGTTGGCCGACGATCTCGGAATGCGCGTGCTGCGAAATCTGGCGGACCAGCGTCTTGCGGTACGCTTCCGGCATCCAGTCCTGCGGTTCGATCTTGATCCCGGCGTCGATGCGCGCCTGGAACGCCTGCTCTTCGGCGCTCATGTCCTGTTCTGTGCGGACTTTCTTGAGGCCGGTCTCCACCATCTGTGCGTACATCGCTTCCCCCGTGGTTCTCTACAATTGCAAACCCGTCCAAATCATAATACGATACAAAAAACTTGATGTACACAATAATTTTGAATCATATTGCATCACTAAAACTTGACCTTAATCATGAAACGACTGTCCAGCGCTGAGTGGATCGCCCACGACCTGGCCCTCGATCCGCCGCGCCACAAGTCGCTGGTGGTGACCGTGTGCGGCGACACCATTGCCCCGCACGGCGGCGCCTTCTGGCTGGGCAGCATGATCGACCTGGTGGGCCCGCTCGGCGTGGGCGACCGGCTGGTGCGCACCAGCGTGTTCCGGCTGGTGCAGGAAGGCTGGCTGACGGCCAGCCGCGAGGGCCGGCGCAGCCGCTATGCGATCGAGCCGAAGGCGCTGCCGCGCTTCGAGCGCGCCAACCGCCGCATCTATTCGGCGCCGGGCCTGGACTGGGACGGGCGCTGGACCTTCGTGCTGGCCCCGCATGGCAAGGGCGCCGGCATCGACGCCGAGCTGCGCGCCCTGCTGCGCAAGGAACTCGAGTGGGAGGGCTTCGCGATGCTGGCCACCGGCGTGATGGCGCATCCGGCGCCCGAGCGCGACACGCTGCGCGAGATCCTGGCGCGCGCCGACGCCACCGACAAGGTATTCGTGTGCCAGGCCGACGCGCTGCCCGGCATGGGCACGCGGCCGCTGCCCGAGCTGGTGGGCGACTGCTGGAGCCTGGAAGCGGTGGTCAATGCCTATCGCGGCTTCATCGACCGCTTCGCGCCCTTGCCCGACATGCTGGGCAAGGGCGACGTGACGCCCGAGCATGCGTTCGCGATCCGTACCCTGCTGATCCACGCCTACCGCCGGGTGCAGCTGGACGACCCGATGCTGCCGCTCTCCCTGTTGCCGCAGCCGTGGCCAGGGACCGACGCCTACGCGCTGGCGCGCGCCATCTACCGCCTGTGCCACGCGCGCGCCCAGGAGCACGTGCTGGCGATGCTGCGCAAGGAAGACGCGGCGACGCCGGAAGCCGACGCCGCTTATTACGGCCGCTTCGGCGGCCTGGAAGGGTGACTCAGGCCTTGCCTATCGGGATAGCTTCTAACCGAAAACGGGTATCATCGCTGCTTCAACGTACCCTCTCAACACAGGACAACACCATGTCTATCAAGATCAGCAGCCAATTCGACGCTGGCGCCATCGAGGTCGTGAACGCCACCAGCGCCAACGCCATCGACCTGAACATCCGCAAGGACTCGCACGCCGACATCATCCAGTGGTTCTACTTCCGCCTGCAGGGCGCGCAGGGCGAAGCCTGCTCGATCCGCCTGCTCAACGCCGGCCAGGCCGCCTATCCGGCCGGCTGGGAAGGCTACCAGGCGATGGCGAGCTACGACCGCGTGAACTGGTTCCGCGTGCCGACCAGCTACGACGGCCAGGTGCTCACCATCGAGCACACGCCGGGCATGGACAGCGTCTACTACGCCTATTTCGAGCCGTATTCGTGGGAACGCCACCTGGAGCTGCTGGACCGCGCCCAGATGTCGGAAAACGTGCGCATGCTCGACCTGGGCTCGACCGTCGATGGCCGCGACCTGAACATGCTGGTGATCGGCGAGCCGGCCGAGGGTAAAAAGAAGGTGTGGGTGATCGCGCGCCAGCACCCGGGCGAGACGATGGCCGAATGGTTCGTCGAAGGCATGCTCGACGCGCTGCTCGATCCGGCCCACCCGTTCGGGCGCCAGCTATTGAAAGAGTCGGTGTTCTATGTGGTGCCGAACATGAACCCGGACGGCTCGGTGCGCGGCAACCTGCGCACCAACGCGGCCGGCGCGAACCTGAACCGCGAGTGGCTCAATCCGAGCATGGAGCGCAGCCCCGAGGTGTTCCTGGTGCTGCAGAAGATGCACGAGACAGGGGTCGACCTGTGCCTGGACGTGCACGGCGACGAGGGCCTGCCCTATGTGTTCGTGGCCGGCAGCGAATCCCTGCCGAACTTCACCACCGAGCAGCGCCAAGCGCAAGACCGCTTCATCGCCGACTTCAAGATCGCCAGCCCGGACTTCCAGGACGCGCACGGCTACGGCGCCACCCCGTACACCGACGAGACCCTGACCATGGGTTCGCCGCACGTCACCCACGCCTTCGGCTGCCTGTCGCTCACGCTGGAACTGCCGTTCAAGGACAATGCCAACGACCCGGACCCGCAAGTCGGCTGGGACGGCGCGCGCAGCGCGCGCCTGGGCGCGGCGGTGCTGCAGCCGGTGCTGAACGCGATCCGCGCGGTCAGGTAAGCACGGTAAGCACGCTCCGCTGTCGCGACAACGCCCCGCATGCGGGGCGTTGTTGTTGTTGTTGTTGCTGGTGTTGGTGGTGGTGGTAGTGGCGCGCCAGGTTCAGGCCGCCTCTTGAGTCGCCGCTCCGGCGGCTGCCGCGTTCAGAGCTGGACGCCCAGGTGGGTGTTGACCCAGGCATTCGCATCCGCGCTGCTGTCGAAATGCAGGGTCGCGATCGCGGTTTTATCGTGCGCCAGGAAAGTGGCGTACACCTTGCGGCTGTCCGCGCCCGAGCTGAGCAGGTCGGACTGCGGGGCCAGCTCGACGGTGGCCACCAGGTCGAGATTGAGCAGCACCGTCTTGGGGCTGGTTTCCTTGTCGATGCGGACGAATCGGCCCATGGCGCGCTCCTGTTTCAGTTTCCGGCCACGACCATCTTTTCGATCAGGATCGAGCCGGTGGTCTTGTTACCGCGTACAAGGGTATCGTTACCGACGGCAACGATTTGCTGGAACATCTCACGCATATTGCCGGCGATGGTGATCTCTTCGACCGGATACTGGATGACGCCGTTCTCGACCCAGTAGCCCGACGCGCCGCGCGAATAGTCGCCGGTCACGTAGTTGACGCCCTGACCCATCAGTTCGGTGACCAAGAGGCCCGTGCCGAGTTTGCGCAGCATGCCTTCGAAATCGTCGCCGCGGCGGGTGTCCTTGGAGACGATCTCGAGATTGTGCGAGCCGCCGGCATTGCCGGTGGTTTGCATGCCCAGCTTGCGTGCCGAATACGAGGACAGGAAGTAGCCCTGCAGCACGCCATCGGCGATCACCTTGCGGCGCACGGTCTTGACGCCCTCTTCGTCGAACGGCGCCGAGCCGACCGCGCCGATCAGGTGCGGGTCTTCGACGATCTGGATATGCGACGGGAATACCTGCTTGCCCAGCGTGTCGAGCAGGAACGTGGATTTGCGGTACAGCGCGCCGCCCGACACGGCTTGCACGAAGGCGCCTATCAGGCCGGCGGCCAGCGGCGCTTCGAACAGCACCGGACAGGTGCGGGTGTCCAGCTTGCGCGCATTCAGGCGCGCCAGCGCGCGCTCGGCGGCGTAGCGGCCCACTTTCTCGGGCTTGGCCAGTTCCTTGGGATTGCGCGACGAGGTGTACCAGTCGTCGCGCTGCATCTGGTTGCCCTTGCCGGCGATCGGCGCCACCGAGAGCGTGTGGCGCGAGAACGGATAGCCGCCGATGAAGCCGCGCGAGTTGGCGCCGACGAAATGCGATTGCTGGACGTAGACGCTGGCGCCTTCGCTGTTGGTGATGCGCTTGTCGACCTCGAAGGCGGCGTTTTCGCAGCGCTTGGCCAGCTCCACCGCTTCTTCGGTGCTGATCTGCCATGGGTAGAACAGGCGCAGGTCACGCGGCGCGAGCTCCAGCAGGTCGGCGTCGGGCAGGCCGGCGCAATCGTCCTCGGCGGTGAAGCGGGCGATGTTGGCGGCCGCCTCGACGGTGGCCTTGAGCGAGACGGTCGAGAAATCGGAGGTGCTGGCATTGCCGCGGCGCTGGCCCACGTAGACGGTGACGCCAAGGCCCTTGTCCTTGTTTTGCTCGATCGTCTCGATGTTGCCTTTACGCACAGAAACCGACAGACCACTCCCTTCGCTGATCTCGACCGAAGCGTCGGTCGCGCCCTGCTCGCGGGCGAACGCAAGCACGTCGCGCGCCAGCTGTTTGAGCTGATCCTGGGTGTGGATAAAAGCGTTGTCGTTCATAGGTGTTTTTCTTGGCAGGCCCTAAAACAGTTATCATAGCAGCCGTTTACAGTTTTCACTGATCGGCCCTGCGCCAATCAAATCATTCATATCATGCCTAATCCAAATCGCGGCTCGGTCGGCTTCCAGTCGAACGAGTTCGAACCCGAATACGACCGCCCTTCCAAATCGGAGCTCAAGCGCCAGTCGAACGAGCTGCAAAAGCTCGGCGAGCAACTGGTCGAGGCGCCGCGCGACCGCGTCAAGCGCGTGCCGATGCCGGAGGACGTGCGCGATGTCATCCTCGAAACCCAGACCATCACCAACCACGAAGGCCGCCGCCGCGCCATGCAATTCGTGGGCAAGAAGATGCGCACCCTGGACGAGGAAGAAGTCGCCGCCATCCAGCGCGCGATCGACAGCTGGAAAGGCGCGTCGAAGTCCGAGACCGCCGCCCTGCACGCGCTCGAGCGCCGCCGCGAGAAGCTGCTGGCCGACGACAAGGCCCTGACCGTCCTGCTCGAAGAAAATCCCGAGCTCGACGTCCAGCACCTGCGCACCCTGATCCGCAACGCGCGCAAGGAAGTGGCGGAATCCAAGCCGCCGAAGGCCTACCGCGAGATCTTCCAGATCCTGAAGGACCTGAACAAGAAGAAGAAGAAAGCCGACGCCGACCCTGAAGAAGAAGGCAACGATGACGAATCCGACGACGCTTGAAGCGATGCCGGCGCATGAGCTGGTCATCGGCCTGGTGTCGGTGTCCGACCGCGCCAGCGGCGGCGTCTACGAAGACAAGGGCATCCCGGCGCTGAACGAGTGGCTGGCGGGAGCGATCACCACGCCATTTCGGGTCGAGACGCGCTTGATCCCCGACGAGCGCGCCGCCATCGAGGCGACCCTGGTCGAACTGGTGGATGGCGCGCGCTGCCACCTGGTGCTGACCACCGGCGGCACCGGTCCGGCGCGGCGCGACGTCACGCCCGAGGCCACGCTGGCCGTCGCCACCAAGGAGATGCCCGGCTTCGGCGAGCAGATGCGCCAGATCAGCCTGCGCTTCGTGCCGACCGCGATCCTGTCGCGCCAGACCGCCGTCATTCGCGAAGTACAGGACGACGCCGGCGGTCACGCGGCCCTGATCATGAACCTGCCGGGCCAGCCGAAGTCGATCAGGGAAACCCTCGAGGGTCTCAAGGACGACGCCGGCAACACGGTCGTCGGCGGCATTTTTGCCGCCGTTCCCTACTGCATCGACCTGATCGGCGGCCCCTACATGGAAACCGATCCGGCCGTGAGCAAGACTTTCCGCCCCAAATCGGCATTGCGTCCACCCGTCGCCTAACTGAAGGAAGCCATGAGCCAGCTGCTTGAGAACATCGAAATCGACACCGCACCGAACCCGGAGATCGCCATCATCTGGCTGCACGGCCTGGGCGCCGACGGCAACGACTTCGTGCCGATCGTGCGCGAACTGGACCTGGCCGGCCTGCCGGGCATCCGCTTCGTGTTCCCGCATGCGAACACGATGCCGGTGACGATCAACGGCGGCTACGTGATGCGCTCCTGGTACGACATCGTCGCCACCGACCTGGTGCGGCGCGAGGACGAAGCCGGCCTGCGCGCCTCGCAGCTGCAGGTGGAGGCGCTGATCGCGCGCGAAAAGGCGCGCGGCATCCCGGCTTCGCGCATCATCCTGGCCGGCTTCTCGCAGGGCTGCGCGATGACCCTGCAGACGGGCCTGCGCCACCCGGAACCGCTGGCCGGCATGATGTGCCTGTCGGGCTACCTGCCGCTGGCGGGCGTGGCCGGCGCCGAGCGCCATGAAGCCAGCCTGGCCACGCCGATCTTCATGGCGCATGGCGTGCAGGATCCGGTGGTGCCGTTCGCGCGCGCCGAGGATTCGCGCAAGGTGCTCGAGTCGCTCGGCTACCAGGTCGAGTGGCATGCCTACCAGATGCAGCACACGCTGTGCCTGGAAGAGGTGCAGGACATCGCCAAGTGGATTCGCAAGGTCGTCGCGTAATTTTGCGGTACTGATTTGCTGGCTGACTTGGGTTCCCGCCTTCGCGGGAACGACGGATCGATGGCGGTGGCAGTAGAAAGCTCCAGTAGCCGGCAGCATTAGCACGTCGTTCCCGCGAAGGCGGGAACCTAAGCTTTTCAACCCACCACGATCGCCTCAATTCGCAAGCGCCGCCTCCACCGCATCGCTCAGGCGCGACACGATCTCGGACAGATCCGCCGGCGTCGCGATGAACGGCGGCGCCAGCAGCACATGGTCGCCGCGCTGCCCATCGATCGTGCCCCCCATCGGATAGACCAGCAGCCCGCGCGCCATCGCCTCGGCCTTGATCGCCGCATGCAGCTTGCGCTCCGGCACGAACGGCTCCCGGGTCTCGCGGTCGCGCACGAATTCCAGCGCCAGCAGCAGCCCGCGTCCGCGGATGTCGCCCACGTGCTCGTGCACCCCGAACACGTCGCCCAGCATGCGGCGCAGCGTCGCGCCGCGGCTGCGCACCCGCGCCAGCAGGTCGTCGCGCTCGATCACCTGCTGCACCGCCAGCGCGGCGCTGGCCGCCACCGGATGGCCGATATAGGTGTGCCCGTGCTGGAACATGCCGCTGCGGCTGCGCAGGCATTCGACGATCGCCTCGTGCGCCAGCACCGCGCCGATCGGCTGGTAGCCGGCGCCCAGGCCCTTGGCCACGGCCACGATGTCGGGCGCCACGCCGTCCTGCTCGATCGCGTACATGGTGCCGGTGCGGCCCATGCCGCACATGACCTCGTCGGCGATGAACAGGATGCGGTGCCGGTCGCAGATCTCGCGCACGCCCTGGAAGTAGCCCGGCGTGGGCGGGATCGCGCCGCCGGTCGCCCCCACCACCGGCTCGGCCACGAACGCGATGATGTTCTCGGGCCCGGCGCGCAGGATGGTCGTCTCCAGTTCGTCCAGCAGCGCGGCGGTGTAGTCGTCGACGCTGACGCCTTGGGCGCGGCCGCGGTACTCGTAGCAGGCCGACACCCGCAGCGCATCCTTCAATAGCGGCGCGAAGGCGCGCCTTCTCCATTCGTTGCCGCCCACGCCCAGCGCGCCCAGCGTGTTGCCGTGGTAGCTCTGGCGCCGCGCCAGGAAGCAGGTGCGCTGCGGCTCGCCCATCTCGACCCAGTACTGGCGCGCCAGCTTGAGCGCGGTCTCCATCGCCTCGGAGCCGCCGGAGACGAAATACACGCCCCCCATGCCCTCCGGCGCGCCCTCGACCAGGCGATTGGCCAGCTGCTCGGCCACGTCGGTGGTGAAGAACGCCGTGTGGGCGTAGGCGCAGCGGTCGATCTGGCGGTGCATGGCGGCGATCACGTCCGGGTGGCCGTGGCCGAGCGAAGAGACGGCGGCGCCGCTGCTGGCGTCGATGTAGGTCTTGCCGTTGCTGTCGCGCAGCAGGATGCCCTCGCCGCCGGCCGCGAGAGGCGGCACCTGGCGCAGGCTGCGATGGATGATGTGGCTCATGGACGCTTCTCCGATCTCCGATAGGGACGACACTTGACGATAAGCGCGCATGCGTCGGCTTTCTTTGATTTTTAGCGCGGGCCGTGCGAATATTTTCTTGGGATCACTATTGGAGCAACAGATGAGTGCGCACATGACTGAGCAAATAAGCGAGCGCCTTGGCCCCATCCCCGATCATGAACTGAGCGACGCCCAGCGCGCCGCCGCGCAGGAGATCATCGCCGGCCCGCGCGGCGCCGTCTACGGCCCCTTCGTGCCGCTGCTGCGCAGCCCCGAGCTGATGCGTCATGCGCAGCGCATGGGCGAGTACCTGCGCTACCGCAGCGCGATCGGGGCACGGCTGTCGGAGCTGGCGATCCTGGTCACGGCGCGCCAGTGGGACCAGCAGGTGGAGTGGGCGATCCATGCGCCGATCGCGGCCCAGGTGGGCATTCCGTCGTCGGTCATCGCGGCCATCGCGGCGCGCGAACGGCCTGGCGACATGCTGGTGGACGAGGCGGTGGTGCACGACTTCTGCGTCGAGCTGCACCAGCGCAAGGCGGTGTCGGACCAGGTGTACGCCGACGCGCTCGCGCTGTTCGGCGCGCACGGCGTGGTCGACCTCATCGGGATCAACGGCTACTACACGCTGCTGGCGATGGTGATGAACACGGCGCGCACCAGCGTGCCCGCAGAGGGCGACTGGCGCATGCCGGATTGAGGCCCGAACTTGGGCTCCCGCCTTCGCGGGAGCGACGTGCTATTGGCTTACTTGGGAAACGCGACCACCTCGGCCTGCTGCTCACCCAGCCCCGCGATCCCCAGGCGCAGCTTGTCGCCCTTTTTCAGGAAGCGCTGCGGCGAGCGGCCCATGCCCACGCCCGGCGGGGTGCCGGTGGTGATGATGTCACCCGGCTCCAGGGTCATGAAGCGCGACACGTAGCTGACGATCTGCGCCACGCTGAAGATCATGCTGCCCGTGTTCCCGGTCTGCATGCGCTTGCCATTCAGCTCCAGGTAGAGGTCGAGGTCCTGCACGTCATGGATGTCGTCGCGCGTGACCAGGAACGGGCCGACCGGGCCGAAGGTGTCGCAGCCCTTGCCCTTGTCCCACTGCGAGCCCATCTCGAACTGGAAGGCGCGCTCGGAGACGTCGTTGACCACGCAGTAACCGGCCACGTATTTCAGCGCTTCTTCTTCGCTCACGTACTGTGCGCGCGCGCCGATGATCACGCCCAGCTCGACTTCCCAGTCGGTCTTCTTCGCGCCTTTCGGCAGCAGGATCGCATCGTCCGGGCCGTTCAGGGAGCTGATCGCCTTGGTGAAGAACACCGGCTCGGTCGGCATCGCGGATTTGGTTTCGGCGACGTGGTCGGCGTAGTTCATGCCGATGCCGATGAATTTGCCGACGCCCTTGACCGGCACGCCCAGGCGCGGATTGCCGCGCACCAGCGGCAGGGTCTTGTGGTCGATCTTCGCCAGCTTGCGCAGCGCCTTGTCCGACAGCTGCGACGCGTCGATGTCGTCGATGATGCCGGACAGGTCGCGCAGGCGGCCTTCTTCGTCGAACAGGCCCGGCTTCTCTTTGCCCGGGCGGCCATAGCGCACCAATCTCATTGTGGTCTTCCTCGTCGTGAACGTGGGGCCGCTGGCGGCCCGCATCAAACCGGCGATGATACCAAGGATCGGCTAGCGGCTCAGAAGATAGGCGCTGATGTCGATCGCATCGCGCTCGCTCACGCCCATGGCCGGCATCGCGTTGCCCGGGTCGATCGCCTGCGGGTCCATGATCCAGCGCACCAGGTTGGCCTGGGTGTTGGGCACCTTGCCGGCGATGTAGCGGCGCTCCGCCATGTCGGCGAGCGGACGGCCGACGAAGACCTGCGAGCCGGCGATGCTCGGCACCGCATGGCAGGAATGGCAGGCGTACTGGGTCAGCGCGATCTTGCCGCGCTCGGGATCGCCCTGGATGCCGGGCGCCGGCCGTGTCGGACCGCAGGCCGCCAGCAGCATGGCCAGCGCCGTCAATGCGGTGATGCGTGCCGTGCTCATGGCGCCTCCTCTCGTGTTGCGGAGCGCGCGCCGTCCTCGCGGGCGGTCATGCGCCGAAAATCTTGCGACGTCATGGTCGGCAGGGCCGACACGAACGCCACCACGTCCCAGATGTCGCCGTCGCTCAGGTGGTATTCCCAGGCCGGCATGCCGCTCATCTTGATGCCGTTGCGGGTGATCCAGTACAGCTCGCGCGTCTCCCAGTTGACGTCGGCGTCGACCAGGGGCCCCGGCACCGGCTGCATGCTCATGCCCTGCCTGAGCGGCGCCACGCCCGGCCCGCCATGGCACTGGATGCAGTTGGCCTGGTAGACGGCGGCGCCGCGCAGCACCTGCTCGGGCGCGCCCAGCCCCTCCGGCACCTGGATGTCGCGCGCATGGTTCTGCACCGAGTACTGCAAGCCTTCCTCGAACACGGTATAGATCAACGGGTAGTGCTGCTGGGTGGCGGCGATGTTGTAGAACCCGCCGCGCAGGACGATCGCACCGATGACGGCGCCGATCAGCCCTGCCCCCGCAAGGGTCAGCACCATGGTCTTGACGATAAGTCGTGTGCGATTGGATAGCATAACCTAGGGCGTTCAGTTAAAAAAATGACATCTGATTTCTTGTATTATAAAAGCCACAGCCTTTTTACGAAAAATCAACCGTGCGCAAGAATACCTGTCAAGACGGCCTCCCCCACCTGTTGCGCGCCGGCGCCATGCTGCTGTGCGCCGCGCTGGCGAGCGCCTGTGGCAGCCAGGACCAGCCCGGCCGCGTCGAAGGCGGCGATCCGGAGCGTGGCCGCCTGCTGACCCAGCAATACCAGTGCGCAGCCTGCCATTTCATTCCGGAAGTGCAGGGCACGAACGGCGACGCCGGCCCGTCGCTGCAAACCATGGGCCGCCTGAGCTATATCGCGGGCAGCATCCCGAACCAGCCCGAGAACATGGTTCGCTTCCTGCGCAACCCGCCCGCGGTCAAGCCCGGCACCCTGATGCCGGCGCTTGGCATTTCCGAAGAAGAGGCGCGCCACATGGCCGCCTTCATGTACACGTTGCGATGAAGCGGCTGAAATGAACGATCTGCAATCCGTCCTCCACCCGGCAGGCGCCGACGCCGCCATCATCCACCAGTTCACCTGGGTGCTGTTCGTCGGCGGCACGCTGATCTTCCTCGTCGTGATGGCCTTGCTGACGCTGGCCATGCGGCGCCAGGCGCGCCCGATCCGGCCCGCCGTCTGGATCTTCGGCGCCGGGATCGCCTTCCCGGTCGTGGTGCTCACCGCCCTTCTCGCCTGGAGCACCTGGCGCAGCGCGCAGCTGGCGCCGCAGACCTCGCACGGTGCGATGACGATCTCGGTCACCGGCAAGATGTGGTGGTGGGAAGTGCGCTACCGCGACCCGGCGACCAACCGCGAGATCATCAGCGCCAACGAAATCCATATCCCGGTCGGCGAGTCGGTCTACCTTGGCTTGAGCGCGTCCGACGTGATCCACAGCCTGTGGGTGCCGGCGCTGGCCGGCAAGCGCGACATGATCCCGGGCCGCGTCACCGGCCTGACCCTGCGCGCCGACAAGCCGGGCGTGTACCGCGGCCAGTGCGCCGAATACTGCGGCGAGCAGCACGCGCGCATGGCCTTCCACGTGATCGCCCTGCCGCGCCCCGAATTCGACGCCTGGCTGGCGCGCCAGGCGGCGCCAAGCCTGCCGGCCGACACCACGGTGCTGCAACGCGGCCGCGACGCCTTCCTGGCGCAGCAATGCCAGGCCTGCCACACGATCCGCGGCGTCACCGACGTGCCGCCGTTCTCGGAACAGGCCAGGATCGCCGACACCTCGCGCCTCGGGCCCGACCTGACCCACGTCGGCAGCCGCCGCGAGATCGCGGCCGGCACCTTGCGCAACCACCGCGGCACGCTGGCCGGCTGGATCGCCGACCCGCAAGCCATCAAGCCGGGCGTGTTCATGCCGCCTTCCCAAGACCTGGACGGCGAAACCCTGCGCGCACTGGCCACTTACCTCGAGCACCTGAAATGACGACGCGCGACGCTACCCTGAACGACGACACACTGCCCAACCCGCTGCCGCGCCCACCGCTGGAGCTGGCCCGCCTCGAAAAGATCTGGGAGACCCCCAGCGGCTGGCGCTTCTTCAAGTCGGTCAACAACACCAATATCGGCCTGCTGTACATCGGCACGGCGATCCTGTTCTTCATCCTGGCCGGCATCCTGGCCCTGATCATGCGGGTGCAGCTGGCGGTGCCGGACAACGACCTGGTGGCCGCCAATACCTACAACCAGATCTTCACGATGCACGGCACCGTGATGATGTTCCTGTTCGCGATCCCGATCGTCGAGGCGATCGCGGTCTACCTGTTGCCGAACATGCTGGGGGCGCGCGATCTGCCTTTCCCCCGATTGTCGGCCTACGCCTTCTGGGCCTATGCCTTCGGCGGCCTGGCCTTCTTCTGCACCCTGTTCTGGGGCCTGGCGCCGGACGGCGGCTGGTTCATGTATCCGCCGCTGACCAGCATAAAGTATTCGCCCGGCCTGAACGCCGACTTCTGGCTGCTGGGGATCGGCTTCATCGAGATCTCGGCGATCGCCGGCGCCATCGAGCTGATCGTCGGCATCCTGTTCACCCGCGCGCCGGGCATGACCCTGCGCCGCATGCCCGTCTACGCCTGGGCGATGCTGGTGGTGGGCGTGATGATCATCATCGCCTTCCCGGCCGTGATCGCCGGCACCACGCTGCTCGAACTCGAGCGCGCATTCGACATGCCGTTCTTCGATCCGGAGCGCGGCGGCGACCCGCTGATCTGGCAGCACCTGTTCTGGTTCTTCGGCCACCCCGAGGTCTACATCATCTTCCTGCCGGCGGCCGGCATGATCTCGACCATGATCCCGACCATCGCCCAGAACCGCCTGGTGGGACGGCGCGTGATCGTGGTGGCGCTGGTCGGCGTCGGCATCTTCAGCTTCGGCCTGTGGGCCCACCACATGTTCACCGCCGGCCTGGGCGTGCTCGAGATGAGCCTGATCTCGGCGGCCAGCATGGCGGTCGCGATCCCCACCGGCATCCAGGTGTTCGGCTGGATCGCCACATTATGGAGCGGGCGCATCAGGATGAATGCGCCGACTCTGTTCATGCTCGGCTTCATGTTCATCTTCGTGCTGGGCGGGCTGACCGGCGTGATGGTGGCCGTGGTCCCGTTCGACTGGCAGGTGCACGACACCTATTTCATCGTCGCCCACCTGCATTACGTGCTGATCGGCGGCATGGTGTTCCCGGTATTCGCCGCCATCTATTACTGGCTGCCGCTCGTCAACGGCAACCAGATGTCGGAGCGCTGGGCCAAGTGGATCTTCTGGCTGCTGTTCGGCGGCTTCAACCTCACGTTCTTCCCGATGCACATCACCGGCCTGTACGGCATGCCGCGGCGCGTCTATACCTACTCGCACGAGATGGGCTGGGACTGGCTCAATATGCTCTCGACCGTCGGCGCCTTCATGTTCGCCCTCGGCATCGTGGCCATGATCGTCGACGCCACCCGCACCCTGCGCCGCCCGGCCAAAGAAGTGGGCAATCCATGGAACGCGGCCACGCTCGAATGGCTGCCGTCCGAGGACTACGGCAACCGCAGCATCCCGATCGTCACGTCCGACGACCCGTTGTGGGACCAGCCGACCCTGTCGAAGGAAGTGGCGGAAGGCCGCCATTACCTGCCCAATACCGTCACCGGCCGCCGCGAGACGATCTCCACCAGCCCGGTCGCCGCGAAGCCCAACTACCTGATGATCCTGCCCGGCGACAGCTGGCTGACCGTGATCGGCGCCGCCGGCACGGCCGGCTTCTTCCTGCTGCTGACCGTGAAGGCGGTGGTGCCGGCCTTCATCTGCGGCTTCATCGCGATCGTCTGCATCATCAGCTGGCTGTGGGAATCGGACCGCAGCGTCAACATGACGCATGCGTCGATCGGCGGCGGCATCAAGCTGCCGATCGGCGCGGTCGGCACTGCCTCGCATTCGTGGTGGGGCACCTTCATCATGCTGATCGTGCTCTACGCGATCTTCTGGTCGTTCGCCTACACCTATATCCATACGTCGATGCGGCTCGAGATCTGCCCGCCGCCGGGCGCGTCGTTGCCCGATGGGATGTACACCATCGGCGCCGCCGCCCTGCTGCTGGCGGGGTCCGTCCTGGTCTGGTTCAGCGGCCGCCTGAAGGGCCACGGCATGGCCTGGACCACGCTTGCGGCGCTGGCCTGCACCACGGCCGCCTTCCTGCTCGACGTGCACAGCTGGCGCCTGGTGCACCTGGACTCTACCCGCGACGCGTGGAGCGCCTCGATCTCGATCATGCTCGGCTTCCAGGGCGTGATGGTGTTCGTGCTGCTGCTCGCGGCGCCCTACCTGTGCGTGCGCGCCTGGCGCGGCCTGGTCAAGCCGGAAAACCGCGCCACGCGCGACAACATCGCGCTGATCTGGCATTACGTGACCCTGCAGGGCATCACCGCCATGGTGGTGATCCGCGGCCTGCTGCTGGTGATGGATTGAATATGGACGACCGCTTCTTCCAGCGCGCCACGCGCGCCTCGCTTCCCCTCCTGATCTGGGCCGCGCACTTCGGCTTCAGCTATATCGTGGCCGCGGCCCAGTGCACGCCGGGCGCCTGGCGGCCCGAAGGGCCGAA
The DNA here is from genome assembly GCF_056279385.1 of Massilia sp. UYP34. Lineage (NCBI taxonomy): Bacteria > Pseudomonadati > Pseudomonadota > Betaproteobacteria > Burkholderiales > Oxalobacteraceae > Massilia > Massilia sp. UYP34. The sequence goes on from NZ_JBWBRF010000004.1 coordinate 190,038, forward strand.
TCCCTGGCTGCTGGGCGGCGCCACGCTGCTGGCGCTGGCCGCCTGCGCATGGAGCGGCGCCGCCGGCGGCAAGCGACTGCGGCAGGGGTCGACCGAATTCGTGGATTACGTGGCCGCGGCCAGCTCCGTGCTGGCGTTCGTGGCAATCGCGTGGACCGGGATTCCAGTCCTGTTAGTGGCGGGTTGTGCGTAGGGTTGGCGGCTACGCCGCCGACGCGGTGATCGATCACGATCCCGGTTTCGCGCCGGGTGATCTTGACGCCAGCTATCACCGCGTCGGCGGCAAAGCCGCCAACCCTACGAATTAACCCGGCTCCGGCACCAGGCGCCAGATCACGTTGCCGACGTCGTCGGCCACCAGCACCGCGCCCTTGCGGTCGACCGCAACGCCCACCGGCCGGCCATGGGCCTCGCCATCCTGATTGACGAAACCGGTCAGCATTTCCACCGGCTTGCCCGCCGGCCGTCCATCCTTGAACGGCACGAACACCACGTTGTAGCCCGAACGCGGCTTGCGGTTCCAGGAGCCGTGGTTGCCGATGATGGCGCCGTTCCTGTACTGCGCCGGCAGCAGCGAGCCTTCGTAGAAGGCCAGGCCCAGCGCCGCCACGTGGGCGCCCAGCGCATAATCCGGCACGATCGCCTTTTCCACCAGGTCGGGACGCGGCGGCTTGACGCGCGTGTCGACGTTCTTGCCGAAGTAGCTGTACGGCCAGCCATAGAAGCCGCCATCCTTCACCGAGGTCAGGTAGTCCGGCACCAGGTCGCTGCCGATCAGGTCGCGCTCGTTCACCACGGTCCACAAGGCGCCGGTCTCGGGATTCCAGGCCATGCCGTTGGGATTACGCAGGCCCGACGCGAACACCCGCGTCTGGCCGCTGGCGACGTCGATCTCCAGGATCGCGGCCCGGTCCTTTTCCTCGTCCATGCCATTCTCGGCGACGTTGCTGTTCGAGCCCGTGGTCGCGTACAGCTTGCTGCCGTCCTTGCTGGCGATGATGTTCTTGGTCCAGTGGTGGTTCAGCGGACCGCCCGGCAGCGGCGCCACCTGCTGCGGTTTATCCAGGATCTCGGTCGCGCCCTCCTGGTACGGAAAGCGCACCACCGCGTCGGTATTGGCCACGTACAGCGTGTCGCCCACCAGCGCCATGCCGAACGGCGAATTCAGGTCTTTCAGGAACACGCGTTTCAGCTCGGCCACGCCGTCGCCGTCGGCGTCGCGCAGCAGGCTGATGCGGTTCGCGCTCGGCACGCCGGCGCCGGCGCGCGCCATCACCTTGCTCGTCACCCAGTTGCCGATGCCGCTCTTGGCGGGACGCTCCGGCGCGTTGGTCTCGGCCACCAGCACGTCGCCATTGGGCAGCACATACACCCAGCGCGGATGGTCGAGCGCCGTGGCGAAGGCGTTGACCGCCAGGCCCGGCGCCGCGACCGGCGCCGTGTTCGCCGGCCAGCTCCTGGCCGGGGCGATGTGGACGGTCGGAACCAGCGTCTTGTTCGGCTCCGTCAGGGTCGGCTGCGACCCCATGTCGGCGCCGGCCGGCAAGGTCGACTTGTCGCCGCAGGCGGCCAGCAGGAGCACGGCGGCGCCGGCGACCATGAACGGCAGTGGTTGATGCATGACTTCCCCCAAAAATAGAATGGGGGAAGTGTATATGACAACGCGACCGTGTATGTCACGGCTGAGAAGTCCCAAGGGCCGTGCGCCGGCGCGCGAAACGCCACAGGCCGGGCAGCTGGATCGCCACCAGCAGGGCAAAAGCGGCGCGGTAGGCTTCGGGCGGCGCGCGGCCGAGCAGGTCGGGCTCCCACAGGCCGATCACCAGCCCGAAGCCGGCCTGCACCAGGAAGGCGCCGATGAAGATCAAGAGGTTCAGGAAAGTCGCGGCGCGTCCCGTCAGTTCGCGCGGCATCGATTGCGCCACGATGGCGTACTCGATGCCGGTGATCGTGCCCACCAGCGTGAACATCACCGACAGCATCGCGAAGCTGGGCCGGTAACCGATGACCATGGCGGCCTGCACCAGCACGAAGAAGGTGATGCCGGCGGCCGCCACGTCGAGCGGCGGCATGCCGCGCCGCCCGGCCCATTCGGTGACCATGCCGACCGCGATCGCGCCGAACACCACCGCCGCCATCCCCAGGTAGAGCAGATAGGCGACCGCGGGCTCGGAATAGCGGCCGACGTCGAGCAGCCAGCGCCCGATCCACAGGCCCTGCACGCCGAAGAACACCGCATGCGGGATCAGCACCAGCGAGGCGACCGCGCGAAAGCTCGGCGCGCGCCAGACTTCGCGCAGGGCCGGCAACAGCGGGCCGCGCTGCGCGACCGCGCCGGTGGCCTTTGGATACAGCAGCGCGATCAGTAGGCCAGTGCAGGCCACCAGCGCCGCCAGCAGGCAGAACAGGCCGCGCCAGTCGGTGTATTCCAGCACGGCGCGCACCGGCATGGTGGCGCTGGCGGCGCCCATGCCGCCGACCGCGATCAGGTAGCCGTGCACCGACGGCAGCCGGTTCGGCGCGATCCAGGTGGAAATCGCCTTGACCGCCGCCATGAAGCAGCCGCCCAGGCCGCAGCCCATGATGGCGCGCGCCGCCAGCAGGCCATAAAAGCCGTCGCAATTCGCGAACAGGAGCGCGCCGCACGAGGCCAGCAGCAGCAGCACCACCTGCACCCGGCGCGGCCCGTAGCGGTCCAGCGCCATCCCCACCGGCAGCTGGACCAGGGCGAAGGCGAAGAAGAAGGCGCTGGTGAGCAGCCCGAGCTGGCCCGGCGTGAGCGCCAGCGCCCCCACCAGGTGCGAGGCCAGCACCGCGTTCACGTTGCGCAGCAGCGAAGACAGGAAGTGCCCCAGCGCGAACGGCAGGAACACGTAGACGAACACCCCCACGCCGGACAGGCGCAGGGGCGCCGCGCAAGCCACGGCGCCCGGCTGCATCATCGGCCCCGCGCCTGGCATCAGGCCGCGTCGGGCTGGGCTTCGCCGCGCTGGCCCATTGGCACCAGCGGGATCACGCGGCCGCCGGGTCCGCGCAGCGGACCGCCGCTTTCCATTTCGAAGAAGAAGCGGTCGCGCCCGAACGCGGGTTTCAAATGATCGAGCCAGGTGGCGTCGGGGTCGAACCTGGCGAAGAACGGGCGGCGCACCCACTCGGGATTGCGCGCCTGCAGGAACTGCAGCGCGAACAGCTTTTCGCCGTTGATGGTCACCACGCCGTCGATCACGACCTTGCCGGGGAAGGCGCTCATCGACGGCCCGCGCACGGTGCGCGACAGGCCCGAGACCATCGAATAGGCCTCCTGGAAGATCTCGTGGGCGCGCGCCAGCGGCAGCGAGAAGTAGTCGCGCGGGCCGGTGTCGCGCTCGACGAACATGTAATAGGGGATGGCGCCCAGGCGCACCCCGGTGGTCCACAGTTCGGCCCAGCTCTTCGGGTCTTCGTTGATGTGGCGGATCAGCGGGCCCTGCATGCGCAGGGTGGCGCCGGTGCCGACGATGCGCTTGACCGCCTGCTGGGCGATCGGCGCGCGCAGCTCGACCGCATGGTTGTAGTGGCCCATGATGGCCAGGTTCTTCCCGCTCGCCACCACCTTCTCGAACAGGCGCATCAGGTCGTCGCTGTCCTTGTCCGACACGAAGCGCTGCGGCCAATAGGCGACCGACTTGGTGCCGATGCGGATGTTCTGGATGTGGGCCAGCTCGGGGGCCAGCAGGGGTTCGAGGAACTCGCCGAGCGAGCGCGTATTCATGATCATCGGGTCGCCGCCGGTGATCAGGACGTCGGTCACGTCCGGATGCATCTTGAGGTAGCTCACCAGCTCGCCGCACTCGCGCGCGTCGAACTTCATCTCGTCCATGCCGACGAACTGCGGCCAGCGGAAGCAGAAGGTGCAGTAGGCGTGGCAGGTCTGGCCGGCGCTGGGGAAGAACAGCACGGTTTCCTTGTACTTGTGCTGCAGGCCCTTGAGCGGCGCGTCGTTCACGCGCGGGACGTTGTGCGTCATCTGGCCGGCCGGGTGCGGATTCATGCGCATGCGGATGTCGTGCACCAGGCGCGCGATCGCGGCGTCGTCCTTCTTGTACAGCACCAGATCGCGCAACTGCTCGTATTCGTGGGCCGGCAGCATGTCGCGGTGCGGGAAAGTCAGGCGGTAGATCGGATCGTCGGGCACGCGCTTCCAGTCGATCAGCTCATCCATCACATAGGCATTGGTGCGAAACGGCAGCACGTGCGATACCACCTGCACGGCTTCCTGCAGCTCGGGCGTGAGCCATTCCCATTGGCGCGCTGTAACGATGGACTGGCGAGTATATGGTTTGAACTTGGAAGGCGTCGATGCAGTCGTGGTCACGAGAATTCTCCAGTGAGATGACAGGCGGCAAGTTGCCGGTAAGCACTCATCTTAGGGAGCCTGTATGCAACTGGAATTGCCTTCCATCAACGTCATCGCTTCTCCGGCTCGCTTTAAAACAAACCTGTGATGTAGTCCGGCGAAGTGACGCAAGGACACAACGCGATGGGCTCGCGACCTCTGTCGTTGTGCGAACGCAATCCGGCGCCGTCGCGGCTCGGTACATTAGTCGTGCACTTGAGAAATATCCTACTGAACACACCCGAAAGGAAAGCCACCCATGAAGATGTTCGCTACCGCCGCCGCCCTCTGCCTGGGACTGGCCGCTCCCACCGCCTTTGCCAACGAACCGACCGAAAAGGACGCCATCGCGATGGCCGAGCGCGGCGCCGCTGTCATCAAGGCCAAGGGCAAGGCCGAGATGATGAGGCTCATCAACGCCAAGGATCCGAGCTTCGTCCAGGGCTCGCTGTATGTCGACCTGCGCGACGTCAAGACCGGCATCGTGCTGGCCCACCCGTACAACCCGTCGATCGTCGGCAAGGATCTGACCGACGTGCCGGATGCGAACGGAAAAAAATACCGGCGCGAGATCATCGAGCTGGCCGCCGCCAAGGGCAAGGGCTGGGTCGATTACCAGTACAAGAATCCGAGCACCGGCAAGATCGAGCCCAAGACCACGTATATCCTGCTGGTCGACGACGTGGTGCTCGAAGCCGGCATCTATAAGAAATAATTGCGGTTCGCGTCGCGTGGACGGCGCCGCCGTCCACGCTGCGCGCCTCTAGGAGTGACTCCCATGCTGAACAAACTGCGGATCGGCCAGAAACTGTTGCTGGCCCCGGGCCTCGTGCTCGTCCTGCTGACCCTGCTTTCGGCGGCCGCCTACTACGGCATGGTGCGCCAGAACGCGTCGCTCGAACACATGGTGCAGGTGCGCGCCGCGCGCCTGCAGGCGGTGGCCGACGTGGCCGGCGAGGCGCGCTTCGCGCATGCCAACGCCTACCAGTTCCTGGCCTGGGTCAATGGCAGCTTCGCCCAGAACCGGTTGGCCGCCCTGTCCGCCGATATCGGGCGCAGGCACGCCGCCATCGGCGAACAGCTGGACAAGTTCGCGCAGGCCGCCGAACAGCACGAGCGCGCGCCGATCGAGGCTTCGCAGGCGGCGCTGGCGCGCTACCGCAAGGCAGTCGGCGAGACGATCGAAATGGCGTCGGTCGACCAGTCGATCGCCACCAATTCGATGCAGAAGGCCGAGCAGCAGTTCGTCGCCCTCGACGCCGAACTGACGCGCCTGGCCCAGCTCGAGAAGAAGATGAGCGAGGCCGCCCACGCCGCCGCCAAGGCCGAGTTCCGCAGCCTGGGCTTGAGCATGGCCGGCCTGGTGCTGCTGTCGATCGGGCTGTCGCTGGCGGTGACGATGCTGGTGCGGCGCTCGATGCTGGGCGGGATCAATGCGATCGCGCGCACGGTCGGCGAACTGGCCGAGGGCCGGCTCGACGCGCCGCCCTTGCACGCGAAAGGCCGCGACGAGATCGACGACACCGCGCGCGCGCTGGACCACACCATCGCGCGCCTGAACGCCGCCCTGCACAGCGTGATGAACGCGGTGCGTTCGATCGACACGGCGTCGCAGGAAATCGCCAGCGGCAACCTCGACCTGTCGACCCGCACCGAGATGCAGGCCGGCTCGCTCGAGCAGACCGCCAGCACCATGGAAACCCTGACCACGGCGGTCAAGGACAATGCCAGCAATGCGCGCCAGGCGTCGGAGCTGGCGGCCGAAGCGGCGCAACTGGCATCGCGCGGTGGCCAGGCGGTGCAGCAGGCGGTGACGACGATGGAATCGATCCAGGCCAGCTCGCGCAAGATCGTCGAGATCATCGGCGTCATCGACGGCATCTCGTTCCAGACCAATATCCTGGCCCTGAACGCGGCGGTGGAAGCGGCGCGCGCCGGCGAACAGGGACGCGGCTTCGCGGTGGTGGCCTCCGAGGTGCGCACCCTGGCCCAGCGCTCGGCGGCGGCGGCCAAGGAGATCAAGGGCCTGATCGCCGATTCGGTGAACATCATCGAGCGCGGCAACGCCTCGGTCAGCGAGGCCGGCGCCAGCATGGGCGACATCGTGTCCTCGGTGCGCCAGGTGAACGACATCATCGGCCGCATCAGCATCGCCAGCACCGAGCAGGCCGACGGCATCGCCGAGGTCAATCGCGCGGTCGGGCAGATGGATGGCATGACGCAGCAGAACGCGGCCCTGGTCGAACAGGCCGCGGCGGCGGCCGAAAGCCTGCACGAGCAGACCGTGAACCTGGCCAAGGCGGTGGCGATCTTCCGCATTGCGCCAGACCTGGACGCCGACGCGGCGGGCGTCGAAACGCAACAGGAGACGATCGCGGAAGACGCGCCGGAATCGGGCTTCCAGGGCGTGGGCGAGCGGCGCGCCTCGGGCAGCGCGATGCGCGGCGGCCCGATGCGCGCCCTGCCCGCGGCGCCCGCGCGGCGGCGCGCCTGACGCGCGACCCGGCGCGGCCATTCCGCGCGCCGCGGCTAGCGGAACGGCCGGCTGACGAAACGCGAGCCGGCCAGCCCAAACCGCCAGGGCACGTCGACCGCCTTCGAGATGCCGATGCGCGGGCCGGCCACGAGCGGCAGGCTTGGTGCGGCCGGCAGCAGTTCGAATGGTTGCTGCGCCAACGCCATGCCGTCGTGCGCACGGTTCACGCCCAGCGCCTGGCACAGCTTGCCCGGCCCGGAACACAGCGAACGTGCGTCCAGCGCATCGCGCCGCGCGCGCATGCGATCCAGTCCCGCCACCGGTTCCAGCGCCCGGATCAGGACGCCGGCGCCGTGTCCAGGCTCCTGGCACACGAAGTTCAGGCACCAGTGGATGCCGTACGATCTGTAAACATAGGCATGCGCGGGCGGGCCGAACATCGACGCGTTGCGCTCGGTCGGCCCGGAATACGCGTGCGAGGCCGGGTCTTCGTGGTCATAGGCTTCCGTCTCGACGATCCGGCCGCCGACGCCGTCGACCAGCACCGTGACGCCGATCAGCTGCTGCGCCACGAGGTGCGCCGGCTTTGAGAAATCGATTCCTGCAATGGTTGAGATAGCCATGCGAAGATTCTAGCGTGGGACAGCATGACCCGCCGTTTTGGTGAAATTGATACAAGAACAGAGCAATGAAGGCATTGCCTTGCTGCAATAACTAAATGAGTCGGGTATAGTGACAGCGTCCTCCGTATTTCCGCGAAGCCTATCCGCGCCTCCACTTCCATGAACACCGTCGTCGAGCCCATTCCGCAGATCGACCAGGTCGATGCCCTGATCAAGTCGATCCGCATCCCGCCTCGGCCCAGCCTGCTCGCCGACCTGCAGCGCGAACTGACGGCGGAAGATCCTTCGCTGGATGCCATCGGCACGATCGTGGCGAGCGACGTCGGCATGTCCGGCGCCCTCCTGAAACTTGCCAATTCGTCGATCTATGGCGGCCGGCGCAAGGCCAAGTCGGTCGAGCAGGCCATCCTGTTCCTCGGCATTAACCAGGTGGCGGCGCTGATGACCGGCCTGCTGGCGCGCCGCGCGATTCCGGCCAACAGCGCGGCCCTGGCCAGCTTCTGGGACATCTCGACGCGCCGCGCGCAGGCGATGGTGTTCCTGTCGCGCCGCCTGCGCATGGGCGAGGCGGACGTGGCCCACACCTTCGGCCTGTTCTGCGATACCGGCGTGCCGCTATTGATGGAGCGCTTCAAGGATTACAACGTCACCTATGGCGCGGCCTCGCTCGAAGCGGTTCGTCCCTTCACCGCGCTCGAAGTAGAACGCCACGACACCAGCCACGCCGCCGTCGGCTGCCTGCTGGCGCGGAACTGGGGGCTGTCGGACCACGTGTCGTGGGCCATCCTGCACCACCACGATTACGCCGTGATCGACGACGCGTCGACGGCCTCGCCGGTGCGCTCGCTGGTGGCGCTGTCGCTGCTGGCCGAGAACGCGATCTGCCGCTACCAGGGCCACGCCGAATCGACCGAGTGGAACAAGGGCGGCGCCGCGGCCTGCGCCTACCTGGGCTTGTCGAGCGAGGAAACCGCCGAGATCCTCGACGAACTGCTGGAAGCCTTCCACGAAGACTGAAGCCTTTCACGAGGATTGAAGCCTTTTGACTTCTGCCTGACGCAAGCGGATACTGGAAAGTCACTACCCGCGCGTACAGGGAGGAGACATGAAGCGCCTCGTGACCGGACTGCTGTCGCTGTCCCTGCTGCTGGGCGGCTGCGCCAGCACCTCTCCCTCCCCTTCTTCCGTTCCGCCATCGGCGCTGTTCGCCGACGAGCGCTTCGCGCCGCCGTCCGAAGCGGTCGGCGCGCAGGACCTGTTCGCACTGAGCCCCGCGATGCGCGACTACCTGCACAGCGCCGCCTTCACCCAGCGCCTGCACGCCAAGGGCATGCGCCATGGCCTGGTGGACGCGCTGTACAGCAAGACCGACCTGAAGCTCGAATACGAGTCGCGCATCACGCGCACCGCCAGCGAAACCTACGAAGCGCGCATGGGCAACTGCCTGTCGCTGGTCATCATGACGGCCGCCTTCGCGAAGGAACTCGGGATGCCGGTGCGTTTCCAGAGCGTGGAGGTGGCCGACAGCTGGAGCCGCACCGCCGGCATCTACCTGTCGAGCGCCCACATCAACATCGGCCTGGGACAGCACGCGTCCGACGTCCTGCGCGGCCATGACCCCGACCGGGTGCTGGTGGTGGACTTCATCCCGCGCGAGCAAGCCGCGAGCCTGCGCACCCGCGAGCTGGACGAACAGGACGTCGTCGCCCTGTACCTGAACAACCGCGCCGCCGAAGCGCTGATACAGGGCCGCATCATCGATGCCTACTGGTGGGCGCGCGCGGCGGTGGCGGCGCGTCCCGGAACGGCGAGCACCCTCAATACCCTGGCCGTGATCTACCACCGTCACGGCGAGCTGGCGCTGGCCGAGCGCGCCTTCCAGGCCGCGCTGGCGCGCGAGCCCGAGAACCTGTCGGTGCTGCGTAACCTGGAGCTGCTGCTGCTGGCGCTGGGCCGGCCGCTGGAAGCGCAGGCGCTGGCCAGGCGGATCGCCTCGATCGAGCCGACCCCGCCGTATCACTACTTCGACCTGGGCATGGCGGCGCTCGAGGCCGGCGACTTCGACGCGGCCGTGGCGCACTTCGGGCGCGAGGTGAAACGCTCGCCGTACAACGACGAGTTCAGGTTCTGGCTGGGGATCGCGCACTTCAAGCTCGGGCATATGGGCGATGCGCGCGAGCATATCGCGCTGGCGGTCGATCACAGCACGCGCGGGGATATGCGCGAGGTGTATTCGGCCAAGCTGGCGCATTTGCGCAAGGTGGCGGGGACGGGGACACGGTTTCGTTAACAGCGTCCGATTCACGGACTACACGTTACTGTTCCTCCCACAGTGGATTCCAGCCGGCTCATCCAAGTGCCCAGGAACGGCTGACGAACAGCGTCGTGGTCTATCGACCGCAACAGCTGCGCGCCGCCTCGAACCGATTTGGCCGCCACAGGATGCCTCGCCTTATTGCAGCACCACCGCTTCCCATTCGTCGAACGCCGGGTCGGCCGCGGCATGCGCGAGCCATCGCTCTTCCCGCTGCCGTATGACGCTTGGCCGATCCGCCCGGCCGTGATAGTACCGGGCATTCAGCTTCAGGATGATGGGCGCGCGTGTCGCTCGACGTTGCCGCCAACTCGCCCGCTCGAACCAACGAGCTTGGAAGCAGGAAAATGATGGGATAGCGCTAAATGTGGATCAATGAAGGAGCACTGCCTCCCTGCTGCGTGAGTCGGAAAGGCTGCGAATTCTCAACGTTTCCCACGGCCCCCTTCCTAGAATGAACCTATGGCGCACAGCGTGTGACGCGACTAGACGGGAGAGAACATGGCGCCGCTGGCTGAAAGAATTGTCCGTCATCTCGCCAGGCCGACTGGCACCTTCGGCGGCGCACTTCAGGGCCGTCCCCGATATCGGCCACACCAGGGGGGGGCTTTTGCCGTGATGTCCGTGCCAGCCATGCTGGTCATGCTGGCCATGTGTGGGCTGGCAATCGATATCGGAATGATCTACAACCGGAAGGTCGAGCTTCATGGGATTGCCAAGACGGTTGCGCTCGCAGCGGTACGGGAGCTGGACGGCACCGCGGACGGCATCACCAGGGCATTAGGTGCAGGAAGGACTGCCGCGAGCGCTCATACCTACCGTTACGGTGTGGCCATTCCATGGCTGGACAGCGCAATTTCGTTCAGTACTACACCAGGGCCGGGTGCAGAATGGATAAGCGACGCCACCGCAAGGTCGCGGCCGGCCGCAGTCTTCTACGTCAAGGTCGACACCTCAGCACTGGATAGTGCCGTAGGAACAGTGGGAACCATTTTTATGCCGGTCATTTACGGCGCTATCGGATCGGGTGAGGTTAGTGACAAAGCGGTTGCGGGACGATCCGCACTCAACGTCACCCCTTTCGCGGTATGCGCCATGTCGGCGGTTCCTGGCGCTGGACGTACGAATTCCACTGGTAATAGTGAGCTGGTCGAGTACGGGTTTCGGCGAGGTGTCACCTACGATCTGATGGCACTGAATCCAAACGGCACGACTCCTGTTAACTTCGTGGTAGATCCCGTCTCTCCGCCAGGAGGACTGGGCGCTACCGACAACACCAGCGCTGGCACAGTCGCACCCTTCATCTGCACCGGTCGCATGTGGACACCGCGCGTGACGGGAGGGGCCATCAGGGTTACCTCTCCGTTTCCAATCGGTTCGCTCTACCAGCACCTCAACTCGCGCTTTGACGACTACAGCGGCGGCAGCTGCAATCCGCATGGCGCCCCGCCTGACTTCAACATCAAAGCTTACGCCTATGATGTCACGAACGGCATTCCGTGGATGAATCCCAAGCCGACATCGCACAGCGCCGCGCCCCAGGTCGACGGAGCCAGACTTCAAACGGTCGCCGATTCCTCGAGCGCTCCTGCCAGTGCCGGCATGTACGGCCCTCTCTGGTCTTATGCACGGGCAGTGAAATTCTCTACATACAGGGAAGGGGTTGCCGAGCCAACCGGAGGGTACCCACGCTTTGCAACGTCAGACTGGTCAAAACTTTATCCGTCCGGGCCGAGCGCAACATCCTACCCTTCCTCCAATCCATATTTCGCAACCTCAGGAAATATGTACTTGGCGCCGCGCTCGACGCATCTATCAATTTCGGAGCAGAACCGACGTGTACTACATATCCCCTTACTGTCGTGCCCTGTCTCTGCGGGCACCAACGTTGGCGCCACTGCCTTAGCTGTCGGCAAATTTTTTATGACGGTCCCAGCAACACCTACCAGCTTGTTTGCCGAATTTGTGGGGATCGCACACGAGTCCACTATTCCTGGCCAGGTAACACTCTATCCATGAAGCCGATTCCCCACTCCCTCAAGCAGCAACGTGGTGCAGCCGCTGTCGAGCTAGCATTCATTCTTCCGATATTGGTGCTGCTGATCTTCGTCCCACTTACCTTGGGCCGCCTGTTCTGGGCTTATACGGTCACGCAAAAGGCAGCTCAGGACACTGCTCGATACATGTCCACGATCTCGGCGCAGGAGATGCGCGACCAACCTCTTGCCACGGCCGCGGCCAACGTCGGTCGCACCATCGTAAATGAGGAACTGGCAGACCTGAGGTGGGGCTCGTCCACGCGGGCCGTTGAAATTCTCTGCAACAACGTCAGCTGCAGCAGCGGCGTTGGTTCTCGCCCCCTGCCCTCGACAGTCAAGGTTGTTGTCCAGGTCGACTTCCTCGACCCAACAGGGTTCTTCAATCTGGGCCGGTATGGAATTCCCCTACAGGCAGTAGCGGAGATGCGTTATGTCGGCAACTAGAGCGGCCATGGCTAGGAGATTGGGTCACCGGCATCAACGTGGCGTGGCAGCGATCGAGGTGGCCTTGCTTGCCCTCGTGTTCTTCATGGTCGTCTTCGGCGTCATTGAAACTGCCCGAATGATGTATGTCTTTAACACCGTCCAGGAATCGACCAGGCGAGCAGCCAGCGCAGCCAGTTTGGTGAGCCATCGGGATACTGCCGCTCTAAATCGCATTCGCCAGAACGCGGTCTTCAGGACCTCGCCCGGGTCCCTCGTTTTCGGGGCTCCCGTGTCAGACCAGAGTGTCCGGATCGACTACATGGCGCTGGTCAGAGATGGCAGCAGCCTCACCCTGACTGAGATTCCAGAAGGTTCACTACCGACATGTCCTCGAGAGAACCGGCGGGTTTGCATGAACAATCCAAACGCAGCTAACTGCATCCGCTTCGTGCGCGCCAGGATCTGCGAAGGAGGAACCAACTGCAGTCCGGTCCGTTATACACCCATCATTCCCCTCTTATCACTGACAGTCGACATCCCACGGTCGACAACCATACACGTCGTTGAGTCTTTCGGCTCCATGCCGGAAGGGACCCCCTGCCTGTGAACCCGCTGAGCAGACCCCAGGCAAGCAAAGCCGTGCTGAGCCTGACTATCGATCCATGCGCGCCTCCGGCTTGCGTTTGGCGTCCTGCCCAATGACGCCGTGGAGCGCTTCATCCCCATCCTCCACGCTCACTCGGGAAAGCATCGATGGATCGAGGCCAGGGTGGCAGCAACGGCTGCAGCCCCGATGGTACGCGGCGATTGGTGCCAGCGCTTCGCTCGCTTCGATCGCTATCCGGATCACCCGTGCGCGGGCAACAATCGGATCAGTCGGTCCGAGAACCTCAATCTCGCGGCGACCATTGTGGCTCTACGATCTTCTTCCAGACGGCCAGCTTATCTTCAAAAGACATATGAGCGTAGGCTGGCGATGACGAGGGCAATGCAAGGGTCTCGAACCCTGCCGCGCTGAAGCGTTGCTCGGATTTGCCGGAGGTCTTACCGTTGAAGCAGACGCGGAAAAGATGAGGACTGTGCCGTAGCAGAACGCTGAATTCGTTGGCCTGTGCCTGGCGAATGGCAGCGTCCAGGCTTCCTTCGCGTTTGCAGGCAGCGATGGTGTCCCACAAGCCGATTTGGTGAGCGAGCAAGCGAGTCAATCGCTCGTCGTAATCCATCTCCGCAAGAGGCTCGTTTGTCACGGCAGACAAAAGGCGCCAGAACTGATTCCTTGGATGTGCATAGTATCGCTTTGCCGAAAGCGAAGCCTCCCCAGGAAAACTTCCAAGAATAACAATACGGGTTTGCTGATTAAGAACGGGAGGCAAGCCAACTAGCATAGGGACGACTTCGCTTGTAGTAAGTTAAACGTAGCGACGTGCGAAATGAACACTTCGTCTCCAGATTCTAACTGTATAGATGAGTCAGAGCGCGACTGCGCGCGGCTTCCAGGTCGGTTTGACATCCACACCGGACAAACCTCGTCGCGCATCACCACGGGGGCGCAATATTGCCCCGTTGGCTTCCACGGCTAGCGCCCGATCGCATCGCGCACGCTCGATCCGGCCGCCATGGACGGCAGCCGGTGACGGCAAGCGGCGTTACTTGATCCAGACCGCGTAATTACTCCCCGACGTCTGCAGCGTCCACCCGCTGCCCGCAGGGCTCCAGCTGTTCGGCCCGATCTTCATCGCCAGCTGGCGCGTATTGCCGCTGATGATCGCCGCATACAGGCCCTGGGTCGCCTGCTGGATCGCCACCGGCGACGTCGAATGCACGCCCGCATTGCGGCGCGCCGCCATCAGCGCCGAAATCGGCGTCTTCAGGTTCCAGTTATAGATGTGCGGGTAGTACACGGTCGGGATGCCCGGATGGCTCAGCACATAGGCATACCCTTCCATCACCGAGCCGCACGGCACCGACCAGTAGTTCTGGCCGTTGCCGCAGCTTTCGGACGGACCGGTGTCGTGGTTGTCGACGAAGGTCACCGACATCGCCGGCCACCAGCCGAGCGCGCCCTGCGGCTTGCCGGACGCATCGCGCAGGCGCCAGTAGTTGCCGTTGGCGAGCGCATCGTTGAGCAGGCCCTTGGTGGTGAAATCGAAGGCGCCGCAGCTGTTGCCCGTGCCGTTAATCCAGTTCATGATTTCCTGGCGGTGGGCGTCGATATTGTTCAGGTTCATGTCGTTCCACAGCTCGCCGACGCAGAATTCGGCGCCGAAGGCATTGGCGTACTGGCCGGCATAGCTCGGGCTGAAGCCGCGCACGTAGTCGATCCGCATGCCGCTGAAGCCCACCGGCTTGAGCGTGTAATTGAGCCAGTTGATGATCCCGTTCTGGACTTCGCCCACGTTGCGGTGGTCGAGGTCGCGGCCGCCGTCGAAGCCGAGGGCGGTGTCGGGATTGCCCAGGCCGCAGTTGCATTCGTCGTTATTGACGATCGTGTGCAGGGTCCAGTTGGGATTGGTGAAATCCGACCAGTTGGTGGTGCCGACGCGGTGGTTGACCACGATGTCGGCCACCGCCCTGATGCCGTTGTTGGTGAAGGCGCGCACCACGTTGGTCAGCTCGGCCGAGCTGCCATAGCTCGAATTGAGCACATTGAGCTGGCGCGGCAGGTAGCCCTGGGAGGCGGCGGAATCGGACGCCGGCGGGAACCAGACGTGGGTAAAGCCCATCGTCTTCAGGTCGCCCACGTTGCCCTGCAAGGTGTTGTACCAGTTCGGGCTGCGGTAGCCCGACGAGTTCCAGTGGAAGCCCTGCAGCAGGACGGCCTGGCTGTTGCCGGACTGGGCCGGCGGGGTGGCGGCGCCGGCGCCGGCGCAGACGGCCAGGGCGCTCGCCGCCAGCATGGCGATGATGCTCTTCTTCATTATTTGTCTCCTCCAATTTTTTTCGGTTGGAATGGGTTCCTTCAAAAATCATCGTCCTGTCACGCTCATCAAGAGCGACGCATCAGGTAGATAAACTACCTTTCTGTTCCAAGAATCGCTCTTCCGACGAGGCTGACAGCGTGAGTCTCTGCCCGGCCCGTAAACGTGTCAATTCAACACGCATAAAATATGTAGTTTTGCTACCTGCATAAAAAAGCGGCGGTACGCTTGCACGCACCGCCGCAAAGGGCAAACAACGTTCCAGCGTAATCAGGTCATTGCCGCGCCAGGGCAAGACTTTCCGCCTGCGGCGCATCCCAGCCGCCGCCCAGCGACCGGATCAGCGCCACGGTCGTCAGCGCGCGGTCGCCGCGTAGCTGCACCGCGGTGCGTTCCACCGCCGCCAGGTTGCGCTGGGCGTCGAGCAGTTCCAGGTAGCTCGAGCGGCCGGCGTCGTACAGCTTCTGCGCCAGGTCGGCCGAGCGGCGCGCCGCGACCACGGCGGCGTCGATCTGGGCCGACTGGCCGGCCAGGATGCGCAGGCCAGCCAGGTTGTCCTCGACCTCGGCGAACGCCACCAGCACGCTCTGGCGATAAGTGCCGACCGATTCCTCGAGCGCCGCTTCGCTGCGCACCACGTTGTTGCGGTTGCGGCCACCGTCGATCAGCGGCATCGAGGCCAGCGCGCCGACCACCCACGAACGACTGCTCCACTTGAACACTTCGGAGAACACGCCGCCCACGCTGCCGCCGTCGGCGCTGATGATCAGTGCCGGGAACATGGCGCCGCGCGCCACGCCGATGCGGGCGTTGGCCGCTTCCATCGCGCGCTGGGCGGCGACGATGTCGGGCCGGCGCTCCAGCAGCGACGACGGCAGGCCGGCGGGGATCGCCGGCATCAGGCTCGCGTCGAGCAGCGGGCTCGGACCGGCCACGTAGTCGGCCGCCGGCTTGCCCAGCAACACCGCGAGCGCGTGTTCGGTGGTGGCGCGCTGGCGCTGCACGCCGATCGCTTCGGCGCGCGCCGTGGCCAGCTCGGTGCGGGCGCGCGACAGGTCGAATTCGCCGATGTCGCCCAGCTCGAAGCGGCGCTGGGTCACCTTCACGCTCTCCTCGCGCAGGCGTACGGTCTGGTCCACGGTCGCGAGTTCGGCGTCCAGCGCGCGCAGCCTGAAATAGGTCTGGGCCACGTCGGCCTGCAGCGCCAGCAGCACCGAGCGCAAGTTCGCCTCGGAGGTCGCCGCGTCGCCGCGCGCCGCCGACACGCCGGCCGCCACGCGGCCGAACAGGTCGACCTCGTAGCTGGCCGACAGGCGCGCCGTATAGCTGGTGCGCGCTTCGGCATCGGCGCCCTGCGCCTGGCCGGCTTCCAGCGGCGACAGGCGTGCGCGCTGGGCGCCGACGCCAATGCCCACCTGCGGGATACGGTCGGCTTCGGCGATGCCGGCGATGGCCCGCGCCTGCTTGACGCGGCTGGCCGCGACCGCCAGGTTGGCGTTGTTGGCGGCGGCCTCCCCGATCAGCGCGGTGAGCGCCGGGTCGTTGAAGGCCAGCCACCACTGGCCGCGCGGCTGGGCTTCGGCCGGCTGCGCCGGCTTCCAGCGCGCGCCGTCGGCGCCCGCCACTTCCACGTCGGCCGCCCTGGGGGCCTGCGTTTCGCGGAAGGCGGCCGGGGTCGCCACGTGCGGCTGCACGAAATCAGGCGTTGCGCAGGCGGTCAACAACAAGGCTGCCAGCAGCGGCGTCAGGAAAGGAGCCGCGCCGCGTGTGATTGACTTACTCATCTCAATGTACTCCTTCCGCGCTGCGCGCCACGGCGGGCGCCTTCGCAGGTTTTTCAAAGCGCTTGGCCAGCATGCGCAGCAGCACGTAGAACAGCGGCGTCAGGAACAGGCCGAAGAAGGTCACGCCCAGCATGCCCCAGAACACGGCGATGCCGATCGCGTGACGCATCTCGGCGCCGGCGCCGCTCGAGAACACCAGCGGCACCACGCCGGCGATGAAGGCGATCGACGTCATCAGGATCGGACGCAGACGCAGGCGGCTCGCTTCCAGGGCGGCGTCGATCACGCTGCGGCCATCGTGCTCCAGCTCGCGCGCGAATTCCACGATCAGGATCGCGTTCTTCGAGGCCAGCCCCACCAGCACGAACAGGGCGATCTGGGTGAAGATGTTGTTGTCGCCACCCGACAGCTTCACGCCGGCCAGCGCGCACAGGATCGACATCGGCACGATCAGGATGACCGACAGCGGCAACGTCCAGCTTTCGTACTGCGCGGCCAGCACCAGGAACACCAGCAGCACGCACAGCGGGAACACATAGATCAGGGTGTTCCCCGACAGGATGTCCTGGTAGGTCAGCTCGGTCCATTCATACGACACGCCCTTGGGCAGCGTCTCTTTCGCGAGTTGCTCCATGATGGCCTGGGCCTGGCCGGACGAGATGCCCGGGGCGGCGCCGCCATTCAGTTCGGCCGCGACGTAGCCGTTGTAGCGGGTCACGCGGTCAGGACCATAGGTGTCCTTCACGCGCATCACCGACGACAGCGGAATCATCTCGCCGCTGGCGCTACGCACCTTCAGCTGGTCGATCTGCTCGCGGTGCGAGCGGAACTCGGCGTCGGCCTGCACGCGCACCTGGTAGGTGCGGCCGAACTGGTTGAAGTCGTTCACATATACCGAACCCAGGTTGACCTGCAGGGCCTGGTTGATCTCGGACAGCGACACGCCCAGCTGCTTGGCTTTCACGCGGTCGATGTCGGCGAACAGCTGCGGCACGTTGATCTGGTAACCCGAGAACACGCCGGCCAACTCCGGCGTTTGCCAGGCGCGGGCCTGCAGGTTCTGCACCGCCTTGTACAGTTCTTCGTAGCCCACGTTGCCGCGGTCTTCGATCATCATCTTGAAGCCGCCCGTGGTCCCGAGGCCGTTGACCGGCGGCGGCGACAGCACCATCACGAAGGCGTCTTCAACCGAGCCCATGCGCTTGTTGATCTCGGCCGCGATGGCGTCCGCGCTCATCTCCTTGCCCTTGCGCTCGCTGAACGGCTTCAGGCTGGTGAACACGATGCCCGCGTTCGGCGCATTGGTAAAGCCGTTGATCGACAGGCCCGGGAAGGCGATCGACGATTCCACGCCCGGGATCTCCTGGGCGATCTTCGACATTTCCCGGATCACGGCCTCGGTACGGTCGAGCGAGGCGGCGTCGGGCAGCTGGGCGAAGCCGATCAGGTAGGCCTTGTCCTGCTGCGGCACGAAGCCCGGCGGCACCGCCTTGAACATGAACACCGCGCCCACGGCAAGCAGAAGGTAGACGCCGATGGCGGCGCTCTTGCGGCGCAGGACGCTCTTCACGCCGCCTTCGTACTTCTCGGACGAGCGGGCGAAGAAGCGGTTGAACACATGGAAGAAGCGTCCCAGAACAGCGTCGATCGCGCGCGTCAACCGGTCCTTCGGCGCGCCGTGCGGCTGCAGGATCGAGGCCGACAGCGCCGGGGCCAGGGTCAGCGACACGAAGGCCGAGATCACGGTCGAAATCGCGATGGTCAGGGCGAACTGGCGGTAGAACTGGCCGGTCAGGCCCGCCACGAAGGCGATCGGCACGAACACCGCGCACAGCACCAGGGCGATCGCGATGATCGGACCCGAGACTTCGCGCATCGCCTGGATGGTCGCGTCGTGCGGCGTCAAGCCGTTGGCGATGTTGCGCTCGACGTTTTCCACCACCACGATGGCGTCGTCGACCACGATGCCGATCGCCAGCACCAGGCCGAACAGCGACAGGGTGTTGATCGAAAAGCCGAAGGCCAGCATCACGGCGAAGGTGCCGACCACCGAGACCGGCACCGCCAGCAGCGGGATGATCGAGGCGCGCCAGGTCTGCAGGAAGATGATCACCACCAGCGCCACCAGCACCACGGCTTCGAGCAGGGTCTTGATCACCGAGTCGATCGACTCGCGCACGAACTGGGTCGGGTCGTACACGATCGAGTATTCCACGCCCTCCGGGAAGTCCTCGGCCAGCGTCGCCATGGTGGCGCGCACGTCGGCGGACAGTTGCAGGTCGTTGGCGCCAGGGGCCGCGAAGACCGGGACCGCGACCGCCGACTTGTTGTTCAGCAGCGAGCGCAGCGCATAGGAGCTGGAGCCCAGTTCCAGGCGCGCCACGTCCTTGAGCAGCGTGGTGCCGCCGTCGGCATTGGTCTTGAGGACGATGTCGCCGAATTGCTCGACGGACTGCAGGCGGCCCTGGGTGTTCACGGTCAGCTGGAAGTCGGCGTCCTTGGCCGGTCCCTGGCCGATCACGCCGGCCGCGACCTGCACGTTCTGCTCGCGGATCGCATCGACCACGTCGCCCGCGGTCAGGTTGCGCGCGGCGACCTTCTGCGGATCGAGCCAGACCCGCATCGCGTAGTCGCCCGAACCGAACAGCTGCACCTCGCCCATGCCCTTGATGCGGGCCAGCTGGTCCTTCACGTTCAGCACCGCGTAGTTGCGCAGGTACAGGTCGTCATACTGGCCGTTCGGCGAATTCAGGTGCACCACCATGGTCAGGTTGGGCGACGATTTCACCGTGGTCACGCCGATCTGGCGCACCTCTTCCGGCAAGCGCGGCAAAGCGCGCTGGACCCGGTTCTGCACCGCGGTCTCGGCCTGATCCACATTGGTGCCGATCTTGAAGGTGACGGTCAGCGCCAGCGCGCCGTCCGAGGTGTTTTGCGAAGACATGTACAGCATGTCCTCGACCCCGTTGATCTGTTCTTCCAATGGCGTGGCCACGGTTTCGGCGATCACCTTCGGATTCGCGCCCGGATACTGGGCGCGCACCACCACCGATGGCGGCACCACTTCGGGGTATTCCGAGATCGGCAGCTGCAGGATCGAAATCAGGCCGCCGACGAAGATGATCACCGACAGCACCGCCGCGAAGATCGGCTTGTCGACAAAGAATCTGGAAAAGTTCATGGTCGATTACTCCTTGACGTCGGCCAGCGCCACGTTGGCATCCTTGGCCGCAGGCGCGGCCGGGGCCACCATCGGCACGGTCTGCGCGGCGATCGGCGCGCCGGGACGCACGCGCTGCAGGCCGTTGACGACGATCTTCTCGCCTGGCTTCAATCCGTCGCGCACCACGCGCAGGCCATCGTTCAGCGGCCCGAGCTTGACGGTGCGGTATTCGGCCTTGCCGTCCTTGTCGACCACGTAGACGAATTTGCGGTCCTGGTCGGTGTTGACGGCGCGGTCGACGATCAAGATCTGCTGCTTCGGCACGCCACCGGCGACCTGCACGCGGGCGAACAGTCCCGGCGCCAGCTGGCGGTCGGCGTTGGCCAGGGTGGCGCGCATGCGCACGCTGCCGCTGCGGCTGTCGAGCTGGTTGTCGACGAATTCCAGCTTGCCGCTGTGCGGGAAGCCCTCTTCGCCGGCCAGGCCGACCTTCACCTCGACCGGCTGGCCGGCGTGGGTGCGGCGGCTCACGCGCAGATAGGTGTCTTCGTCGCCGTCGAAGCTGGCATAGATGCGGTCCAGCGACACGACCGAGGTCAGCACGGCGCTGGCGTCCACCAGGTTGCCGAGGGTGATCTCGGCTTTCGAGACGCGGCCGTCGATCGGCGCGGTGACGCGGGTGTAGGCCAGGTTCAGGCGCGCGGCCTCGTACTCGGCGGCGGCGGCGCGGGCGCTGGCGTCGAGTTCCTTCTGGCCGGCGTCACGTTCGTCGAATTCGCGCTGGGCGATCGCTTTGTCGGCCAGCAGGCGCTCGGCGCGCTGCAGTTCCAGCCGCGCCAGGTCGGCTCTGGCGCGGGCGGCGGCGGCGGTGGCCTGGGTGCGGTCGGCCTCGGCCTGGTAAGGACGCGGGTCGATCACGAACAACACGTCGCCCTTCCTGACTTCGGCGCCGGGCTTGAAGTTGACGGCGGTGATGTAGCCCGACACCCGCGAACGGATCTCGACCACCTCGATCGCTTCCAGGCGGCCCGAGAATTCCTGGGTCTCGAGCACCGGTTGCTGCACCACCACGGCGGCCGATACCGGCGGCGCGGCCGGCACTGCCGGCGCATCGTTGCTGTTGGCGTCGGCGCAGCCGGTCAGGCCGGCGCCGACCAGGCCGCTCAGCGCCAGTGCGGCGACCATCACACGCAGCTTGCCCCGCGTGTCGCCTTTCAGGCTGCCCGATTCTGGTTGGTTATTCATGATTAACCTTTCTTATTAACGACGATTAAATAGACAATAAAGCCCCGTCCGGCGTCGCCGACTTGTCGTGTCGTGCGAAACGCCGGCAAAAAGAAGCCCCCCACGCTGGGCGTGGAAAAATTTCAGGGAATGGGTAAAACGCAGCCGGTCAGTTCATGCCGGCGGCGTCGGGCCTAGGCCCGGGGAGAGTCGCGCGCTGCGTGCAACCGCCGGCCACGTGCCCGTTCGTTGTGCTGCATGGCGACCCTCCATTGAAAATTGACGCTTAATTACTCGCACAAACTGCGAAAGACGCAGTCAAAGCGATTCCCTCACCAGTGCACTTGGCGCTGGCGTCTTGCGATGCGATTGGTTTTACCCGGCCGGCGCGGCCAGGCATTGGAATTGACTGGTGCTGAGCGGTCAGGCGCCCCCGCGCCCTTCCAGCCGCGCGAGGAAGCTGGAAATTTCGAGCGTTGCCTGCACCTTGCAGGCGCACTCGTTGCGTCCATTCGGATCCTGCAGGTCGGGTGCGGCCATGCGCCGCACGGTGGTACGGATGCCGGCGTTGATCAGCTTGGCCCCGTATTGTTCAGCCTCATCGCGTAATGGATCGTCCTCGGCCGACAGGATCAGCGCCGGCGCGAGGTTCTTGAGGCGGCTCGAATGCAGCGGCGCCGCATACGGATGCGAGCGGTCGGCCGCGTGCGGCAGGTAGCCGCGGTAGGCGGCCGCGCACACGGCGGCCGCCTTCTCGCGATCGGCGCAATACGTCATCTGGCGCATCGACCCGGTGGACAGGGCCGGGTCGAGCATCGGCATGACCAGGATCTGGCCGGCCAGGGCCGGGCCGCCACGGTCGCGCGACATCAGCGCGCACACCGCCGCGAGGTTGGCGCCGGCTTCGATGCCGGACGTGACCAGCAGCTTGCCGTTCCAACCCAATTTGGTCTTGTTCTTCTTGGCCCATTGCAGCACCGCGTGGGCGTCCTCGACCGCGGCCGGGAACGGCTGCACGGTCGCCAGCGTATAGGTGGAGGCCAGCACCAGCGGCAGGTGATCGCATTCGGCCAGGCTGCGCAGGAAGTCGTCGCACTCGTCCAGGTCGCCACTGTCGAAGCCGCCGCCATGGAAGTGCACCACCAGCAAATCGCGCTTGGCGGCCGGGCCGGCGGCATACAGCCGTGCGGCCAGCGGGCCGGCGGCGCCGCCGACCTCGAGCTCGCGCACCTTGAGGGTGCGGTCGAGGGCCGCTGGCACCGCGTTCATCGGGCGGCCCCCTGTTTCTGGAGCTGGACGATGCGTTCATCGACGTCGGCGCAGTCACCCGCGCAGCTCATCTGCATTTCCAGCGACAGTGCATGGAAGCCACGCGCCTCGGCGCCGGCGGCGCGCGAGTAGGCATCGGTGCAGAGCAGTGCCGCCAGTGCGACGCCGCTCAGGGCGACTGCGACCGTGGTAAAGATTCCGTTCTGAATGTTCCGATGGCTCATGGCCTGCTCCGTCTTCCTGGTAAATATATGTTGCGATGCACACATAATAGTCTTCATCTACAATCAGATAAAGATGGCAATGCCGAATTGATTGTTCAGATTGCTGAACAATCGCTGCATTTTTTCCCTTTGATCCGGAGAGCAGGACATGAACAAACTCCAGGCCATGGAAGTCTTCGTGCAAGTGGTGGACGCGGGCAGCTTCACGCGCGCGGCCGAAACCTTGCAGTTGCCCAAGGCAACAGTGTCGACCCTGGTACAGGCGCTGGAAGCTTCGCTGGCCTCCAAGCTCCTGCACCGCACAACACGTCACGTGTCGGTCACGTCGGACGGCGCCGCCTATTACGAGCGCTGCGTGCGCATCCTGTCCGACGTGCGCGACGCCGAGGAATCGCTGTCGCGCCACCGCTTCAGCCCCAGCGGACGGCTGCGGGTGGATACGCCGACCGGCCTGTCGACCGAGATCCTGATTCCCTCCCTGCCCGATTTCTTCGAGCGCTATCCGGACATTACGCTCGAGCTCGGCACCACCGACCGCCCGGTCGACCTGATCGAGGAAGGCGTCGATTGCGCCGTGCGCGCCGGCGAATTGCTCGATACCAACTTGATCGCGCGCCGCGTCGGGGTGATCAACTTCGTCACCTGCGCCTCCCCCGCCTATGTGGAACGCTACGGCATGCCCATGCACCCGCGCGACCTGGAACGGCACCGCTGCGTGAACTATTTCTCGGCAAAGAACGGCAAGATCTCCAACTGGGACTATACCCGCGACGGCGAGCGGATCGACATGACCTTGCCCGGGGTGATCGCCCTGAACGATTCGGGCGCCTATATCCAGGCCGGCCTGTCGGGGCTGGGCGTGATCAACATGACCGATTACCTGCTCAACGAGCACCTAGCCACTGGCAAGATGGTGCGCCTGCTGCCCGAATGGCGCTGCGACCCGCTGCCGGTGCACGTCGTCTATCCGCACAACCGCCACCTGTCGGCCAAGGTGCGGGTGTTCGTCGAATGGATCTCGGAACTGTTCGCGAACCATCCGAACCTGCGCCTGCAGCCGGCCGACACCGCGGCGCCCGTGCCGCCACTGCCGTCAAGCGCGCGGCCAGCCGGACAAGGCGATTGAAGGGCACGAGGTGGCCTGAAGCGGGCGTAGAATCGGCGACACGACTACCGGAGACGCCGTCATGGAATTGACTTCTACGCCGCGCGAGATCGACGTTCTGCTGGCCCGCTATGGCGAGAGCCACCGCCATCCCGTCAACGAACTGATCCACTTGGTCTGCATCCCGGCCATCGTGTTCAGCCTGGTGGGCATCCTGTGGGCAATTCACCCGGTCGTGCCCCTGGCCGTCGTGGCCGCCGCGCTGGCCTATTACGCCAGGCTGTCCAGGCCGTTCGCACTCGGGATGGCGGCGATGGCCGCCGCGATGCTCGGGCTGCTGAACATGCTGCCGGAGGGCGCCGTGCTGGTCACCTCGATCGGGGTGTTCGTGCTGGCCTGGATCGGGCAATTCATCGGCCACCATATCGAGGGCAAGAAACCGTCGTTCTTCGACGACCTGCGCTTCCTGCTGATCGGGCCATTGTTCGTGCTGAGCTTTTGCTACCGGCGCGTTCGTCTGCGCTGGTAGGGTCGGCGGCGTGGTCGCCAGCCCGACGTTGCTATTTGGACACAAAATTTCAGCGCCCCAAGGAAGATGCCGCCAGGAACAAAGCGGGAGGACTATACTCCCGCGGATGTCCTCTCCCGTCCTCTTCATCGTCGCCTCGCTGATCTGGGGTTCGACTTTCTGGGCCATCACCTTACAGCTGGGACATGCCGCTCCCGCCGTGTCGGTGGCCTACCGTTTCTTCCTGGCCGCCGCCGCCCTGTTCGTCATCTGCCTGGTGCGCCGCGACAGCCTGCGCCTGCCCTGGCGCACCCATCGCTGGATGGCGCTCCAGGGCGGGTTGACCTTCGGCATCTCGTATATCTGCACCTATGCATCGGAGCAGCACATCGTGTCCGGCCTGGTGGCGGTGATGTTCGCGCTGATGGTGTTCTGGACGCCGATCTGGAGCCGCATCTTCTTCGGCACGGCGGTCACGGGCCGCACCTGGGCCTGCGGCGCCGTCGCCACCGTCGGCGTGGCCCTGCTGTTCTGGCACGCGATCGGCGATGCCTGGCAAGAAATCAAGACGGGCGGCGACGGCCACTTCCTGGCCGGCGTGGTGCTGGCGCTGGCCGCCACCATGGCCAGCTCGGCCGGCAGCATCGTGGTCAACAAGGTCAAGGAACACTCTTCCAACCTGCCGCTGACGATGGCCTGGTCGATGCTGTGGGGCGCGTCGATGGTGGCGCTATGGTCGCTTGCCAACGGCAACGCCTTCACCCTGCCCGCGAGCCCCACCTACTGGGCGGGCCTGGTCTACCTGTCGATCTTCGGCTCGGTCATCGCCTTCTTTGCCTATTTCACGCTGATCGGCCGCATCGGCGCCAACAAGGCCGTCTACATCGGCGTCGTCACGCCCGTGCTGTCGGTGCTGCTGTCGGTCCAGCTCGAAGACTACCGCCCCGGCCCCCTCGAATTCCTGGGCATGGTGCTGTGCCTGGCCAGCGTCGCCTGGGCCGTGCGCGCGCCTGCCGCCAGGAGCGTAAAGGCCGCTAACCTGAACAATCTGATCGAATCGCCATGAACCTGCATACCGCCTTCTCCATCCGTCCCGCCCAGCCGCAAGACGTCGCCCACATCCATGCCATGATCGTGGAGCTGGCCGTGTTCGAGAAACTCGAACACCTGGTGGTCGCCACCGAAGCCCTGCTGCACGAAGGCCTGTTCGGCGCGCATCCGTCGTGCGAAGCAATCGTCGGCACGGAAAACGGCGAAGTCGTCACCTTCGCCCTGTTCTTCCACAATTTCTCGACCTTCCTCACCAGGAAGGGTCTGTACCTGGAAGACCTGTACGTAAAACAAGCGCATCGCGGCAAGGGCTATGGCACGCAGATGCTGCAACGCCTGGCGCAGCTGGCGGTCGAACGTGGCTGCGCACGTTTCGAATGGTCGGTACTGGACTGGAACGAGCCGGCCATCCAGTTCTACAAGGCGATGGGCGCGGACGTCATGCCGGACTGGCGCATCTGCCGCGTCACCGGCGACAGCCTGGTGTCGCTCGCGCAGCGCCGCCAGGTCCCATAGAGGCGGCAGACAAACGCGACGCACAAAGAAAAGCCCACGGGCCTTGGCACCGTGGGCAAACCCATTTTGGCAAATGGGGAGGGGAGATGGGAATCACATGAATGACTATAGTTGGCCATTCTTAATGATCCATTAAGGCTTACATTTGCTTACCGCTGCAACTGTCGCAGTAACGGTTCGTTGTTATTGCGCGTTGAATCCATCATCTGCCAGGTGCAAAAGCCAGACTTGAGGGCGATCAATCGCCTACCCACTGTGGCTGTGGGTGTTGCGGCAAGGGTACAAATATTGCCGACTAGGCAGGGAGATGGGGCGCGCGCAGGACCCCGCCGTTGACCACGGCCTGGCAGGGATTGAAGCCGATCGCGTACGCCAGGTCGGCGGGACGGGCGATCTTCCACAAGGCCAGGTCGGCGCGCTTGCCGACCGCCAGAGTGCCGATCTCGGCCTGCAGGCCCAGGGCCCGCGCGCCATGCGCGGTCGCGCCGAGCAGGGCTTCCTGCGGCGTCAGGCGCCACAGGGTGCACGCCATATTCATCGCCAGCAGCAGCGACGTCATCGGCGAGGTGCCGGGGTTGCAGTCGGTGGCCACCGCCATCGGCACGCCGGCGTCGCGCAGCGCGCCGATCGGCGGCATCACGGTCTCGCGCAGGAAGTAATAGGCGCCAGGCAGCAGCACCGCCACGGTGCCGGCTTGCGCCATCGCCGCGACGCCCTGCGGACCCAGGTGTTCCAGGTGGTCGGCCGACAGGCCTCGGTAGCGCGCCACCAGCGCCGCCCCGCCCTGGTCCGACAGCTGCTCGGCGTGCAGCTTGAGCGGCAGGCCGAGCTTGCGCGCGGCGTCGAACACGCGCTCGGCCTGGGCGCGCGTGAAACCGATCCGTTCGCAGAAGGCGTCCACCGCGTCGACCAGGCCTTGCGCGGCCAGCGCCGGCAGCATGCGCTCGCAGACCTCGAGCACGTAGTCGTCCTGGCGGCCGGCGAATTCCGGCGGCAGCGCATGCGCGCCGAGGAAGGTGGTCGCCACCCGCACCGGCAGCAGCTCGCCGATGCGGCGCGCGGCGCGCAGCATGCGCTCTTCGGCCCCGTATTCGAGGCCGTAGCCGGATTTGATCTCGAGCGTGGTCACGCCCTCGGCCAGCAGGGCGCGCACGCGCGGCAGGCTGGCCGCGACCAGGTCGTCGATGCCGGCCGCGCGCGTGGCGCGCACGGTGGACATGATGCCGCCGCCCTGGCGCGCGATGTCCTCGTAGCTGGCGCCATTCAGGCGCGCTTCCCATTCGTCGCTGCGGTTGCCGGCGTGGACCACGTGGGTATGGCAGTCGACCAGGCCCGGCGTCATCCAGGCGCCGCCGCAATCGTGCACCCGGCTGGCCTGCGGGGCGTCGGCGCGCTTGCCGATCCAGGCGATGCGGCCATCCTTCACCGCCAGCGCGGCGTCCGGCAGCTCGCCGTAGCCGTTCTCCATCGTCGCCAGGTGGACGTTGGAAAACACGCAGTCAGGCCGACCTTCCATGTCAATCATACATCGCCTCGTCGTCGTCCTCGGAGTAGTAATGGACGTCGACGATGAAGATGGTGGCCTGCCCCGCTTCCAGCGACCACACCGTGCCCTGGTCGAGGATCACGGCGTCGTAGCGCACCAGGCCGATGCGCTCGTCGTCGCTGGCCAGCTGCAGGCTGTCGCCCTCGGCCAGGAACAGCACCGTGACCTCGGCGCGCGCCACGAAGGTGGAGTCGCCGCTCAGGCGGCGCCGCCCGAACTGGTGCCAGCAGCGCTCGCTGCGCGACATGACGTTGAAGTCCAGGGTCGGCCCGCGATTGAGCCGGGCCTGCACTTCGGAATCGCCGTCGAACGCGATCACGGGTTCGGCGTCGCTGATCAGGGTCGGCTCGCCGTCGATCTGCAGGGTCAGGCCATGGCCGTCGACCAGCGCCAGGGTGCGGTCCACGCCGGGAAAGCGCGAGAACGCGCCATCCTCGGCGATGGTCGCCAGGCTGACGCGCCAGTCGAAATCGTCGAAGCCGGCTTCAGGCGGGCCGATCGCGATCTCGATCGTGCTGCCGCCGCCGTTCTTCCACGGCACCGGGGACAAGCCTGCAAAGGGAATCAAGACAGTCATTTCGCCACCTCCTGGGACACTGCGCGCAACTCCTTCAGCGCCTGCCGGTAACGCCCGGCGATCGCCTCCTGCGCCATGTGGCGCCCGTTCTCGACCACCCAGCGGCCGCCGCACAACACGTCGCGCACCAGGTTGTCGTTGCCACAGAATACAACACGTCCGAGCACTTCGGCCTCAATGATGCCATCGAGATTCGGATGATCGTCGTCCAGCACCAGCAGGTCGGCGCGGCTCCCGGCCTCGAGCCGGCCGACGCGCCGCCCCGCGGCGGCCGCGCCGCCGCCAAGCGCAGCCTGCCACAGGAAGTCGGCCACGGCGCGCTGGCCGGGCGTGTGCGCCACGTTGCGTTGCTGGTGCCGCAGGCGCTGGCCGTACTCGAGCCAGCGCAGCTCTTCCACCGGGCTTTGCGACACGTGGCTGTCGCTGCCGATGCCGAAGCGGCCGCCGGCGGCGATGAAGGGCGCCAGCGGGAACAGCCCGTCGCCCAGGTTGGCCTCGGTGGTCGGGCACAGGCCGGCGACCGCGTGGCTGGCAGCCAGCGCCGCGACTTCCGCCTCGTTCAAATGGGTCGCATGCACCAGGCACCAGCGCGCATCGAGCGCGACGTGGTCCATCAGGTATTCGACCGGCCGCCGCCCGGCATGCGCCAGGCACTGCTCCACCTCGCCCTGCTGCTCGGCGATGTGGATGTGCAGCGGACGCCCCGCCGGCAGGCCGCTCGCCAGCGCCCGGATCTGGGCGATGCTGGCGGCGCGCAGCGAGTGCGGCGCGGCGCCGACCTCCAGCTGGCCGCCGCGCAGCGGGCCCAGGGCCTCGACGATGCCGAGCACCTCGTCGACGTTCGTGCGAAAGCGCGCCTGCGCCGGCGCCAGCGGCTGTTCGCCGAAGCCGGCGTGGCTGTACAGCACCGGCAGCAGGGTCAGGCCCATGCCGGCCGCCTGCCCCGCCGCCGCCACGCGCCCGGCCGTCTCGGCCGGGCGCGCATAGGCGGCGCCATCGACGTCGCGCTGCAGGTAGTGGAACTCGCACAACGCGGTGTAGCCGTGGCGCAGGCACTCGGCGAACAGCTGGGCCGCGATGGCTTCGATCTGGCTTGGCGTGATGCGGGCGGCGAAGCGGTACATCAGCTCGCGCCAGGTCCAGAAGCTGTCCGGCCCGTCGCCGGCGCGTTCGGTCAGGCCGCCCAGCGCGCGCTGGAAGGCATGCGAATGCAGGTTGACCATGCCGGGCAGGACGTATTGCGCCTGCTGCGCGCCGGGGGCGGCGGTGGCGCCGGGCGCCACCCGGGTCAGGTCGCCATTCGCATCCCATTCGAGCAGCACGTCGCGCTGCCAGCCCTGCGGCAGCAGCGCATGGCGCGCGAACAGGGACCTTGTCATGAACGCACCCAGTTCACCGCGGCCGCGACCATGTCGCGCAGCAGCGGCTGCAACTGTCCGGCGACGTCGGGCAGATAGTCGAACGGCGGCGCCTCGTCCATGTACAGGCACTGGCATTTCTCGAGCTGGATCGCGTGCACGCCGCGCGCCGGCTGGCCGTAGTGGCGCGTGATGTGGCCGCCCTTGAAGCGGCCGTTCAGGGCGATCGTGTAACGCTCCTGCGCGCGCGCCACGCCGAGGACGGCCTCTTCGAGTCCAGGGTCGCAGGACTTGCCTTCGGCGGTGCCGAAGTTCAGGTCCGGCAGCTTGCCTTCGAAAAAGCGCGGCACGACCGAGGCGATCGAATGCGCTTCCCACAGCACCACGCGGCCATGCTCGGCCTTCAGGCGTTCGAGTTCGGCGCGCAGCTGTTCGTGATAGGGCCGCCAGTAGCGCGCCAGGCGCCGCTGCACTTCCTGCGCATCGGGCTCCATGCCCTCTTTGTAGAGCCGCTCGCGGTCGAAGGTGTCGAGCGGGCACAGGCCGGTGGTGTCCAGGCCCGGATACAGGTTGGTGTTCTCGGGCGGGCGGTTCAGGTCGATCAGGTAGCGCGACCAGCGCGCCGAGATGGTCGAGACGCCCATCTCGTCCAGGAAGCCATACAGCTGCGGCAAGTGCCAGTCGGTGTCGGCGCGCGCCGCGGCGCAGGGCGCCAGCGTGTCGGCCACCTCGTCGGGAATGTCGGTGCCCGCATGCGGCATCGACACCAGCATGGGAAGCCTGCCTGCCTTGAACCGGAACTCCATCGCGACTCCTATGGTAAGAATTTACGGGTGCAGCACGGTGAACAACTCCTTGCACGACGCCGACAGCGCGCCGTCGACCACCAGCCTGCGCGCGGCCTCGATGTCGGGCGCGAAGAAGCGGTCGGCGTCGTAGGGGGCGACGTGCCGGCGCAGCTGGGCATGCACCGACTCCAGCGTCTCCGAGCTCCTGAGCGGGCGGTGGAATTCGATTCCCTGGCTTGCCGCCAGCAGCTCGATCCCGACGATGACCGCCGTATTGTGCGCCATCTGGTCGAGACGGCGCGCAGCGAAGGTCGCCATGCTCACGTGGTCTTCCTGGTTGGCCGACGTCGGCAGGCTGTCGACGCTGGCCGGATGGGCCAGCGACTTGTTTTCGGAGGCCAGCGCGGCGGCGGTGACGTGGGCGATCATGAAGCCCGAGTTCAGTCCCGGCTCGCGCACCAGGAAGGCCGGCAGGCCGGACAGGTTGGCGTCGATCAGCAGCGCGATGCGGCGCTCGGCCAGCGCGCCGATCTCGGCGATCGCCAGCGCCAGCGTGTCGGCGGCGAACGCCACCGGCTCGGCGTGGAAGTTGCCGCCGGATATGATTTCTCCGCCCTCGAACAGGAGCGGATTGTCGGTCACGGCGTTGGACTCGATCAGCAGGGTGCGGCCGGCGTTGGCGATCAGGTCCATCACGGCGCCCATCACCTGCGGCTGGCAGCGCAGGCTGTACGGGTCTTGCACCCGCTCGTCGCCCACCAGGTGCGAGGCGCGGATCGCGCTGCCGGCCACCAGTTCGCGGTAGATCCTGGCCGCGGCGATCTGGCCCGGCTGGCCGCGCACCGCGTGGATGCGCGCATCGAACGGCGCATCGCTGCCGCGCGCCGCATCGACCGACAGCGAGCCGGTGACCATCGCCGCCTCCAGCAGGCGTTCGGCCATGAACAGGCCGTGCAGCGCCAGCGCGGTCGAGACCTGGGTGCCGTTGATCAGGGCCAGCCCTTCTTTCGCCGCCAGGGTAACCGGCGCGATGCCGGCCGTACGCAAGGCGTCGGCGGCGTCCACCAGCACGCCGTCGTGGCGCACCTGGCCCACGCCCAGCATCGCCAGCGTCATGTGGGCCAGCGGCGCCAGGTCGCCCGAGGCGCCCACCGAGCCCTGCGCGGGGATGGCCGGCATGATGTTGGCGTTGTACAGGGCGATCAGGGTCTCGACGATGATCGGCCGCACGCCAGAATAGCCGCGCGCCAGGCTGCCGATCTTGGTGAGCAGGATCAGGCGCACGATCGGGTCGGGCAACAGCTCGCCGGTGCCGACCGCGTGCGACAGGATCAGGTTGCGCTGCAGGGTCGCCAGCTGCTCGATCGGGATATGGGCCTTGGCCAGGATGCCGAAGCCGGTGTTGATGCCATAGGCCGGGTCGCCCTTGGCGACGATGGCGTCCACGGTGGCGGCCGAGGCCGCGATGTCGTGCCAGGCCCTGGCGGCCAGGTCGAGGCGCCGGTGGCCGGCCCAGACGGCGCGCAGGTCGCCGAGCGCCAGTTCGCCGGGTTGCAGGGTGAGGCGTTGCATAGTGTCGTTCATGATTGCTACGTTTATTTGATCATTGGAAGGTTCAGGCCATTGCGCCTGGCGCAGTCGATGGCGCTTTGATAGCCGGCGTCGGCGTGACGCATCACGCCCGAGGCGCTGTCGTTGACCAGCACCCGCGCCAGGCGCCTGGCCGCGGCGTCGGTGCCGTCGGCCACGATCACCATGCCGGAATGCTGCGAGTAACCCATGCCCACGCCGCCGCCATGGTGCAGCGAGACCCAGGTGGCGCCGCCGGCCGTGTTCAGCAGGGCGTTCAGCAGCGGCCAGTCCGAGACGGCATCGGTGCCGTCGCGCATGGCCTCGGTCTCGCGATTCGGGCTGGCCACCGAGCCGGTGTCGAGGTGGTCGCGGCCGATCACCACCGGCGCCTTCAGTTCGCCCGTGCGCACCATCTCGTTGAAGGCCAGGCCGGCCAGGTGGCGCTCGCCCAGGCCCAGCCAGCAGATGCGCGCCGGCAGGCCCTGGAAGGCGATCCGGTCGCGCGCCATGTCGAGCCAGCGGTGCACCCGCGCGTCGTGCGGGAACAGTTCCTTGATTTTCGCGTCGGTTTTATGGATGTCTTCCGGGTCGCCCGACAGCGCCACCCAGCGAAACGGCCCGCGGCCCTCGCAGAACTGCGGCCGGATATAGGCCGGCACGAAGCCCGGAAAGTCGAAGGCGTCCTGCACGCCCTCGTCCTTGGCCACCTGGCGGATATTGTTGCCGTAGTCGACGGCATGGGCGCCCATGGCCTTGAAGTCGAGGATCGCGCGCACGTGCACGGCGCAGGAGCGCGCCGCTTCTTTGCGCAGGCGCGCGTGCTGGCCCGGGTCCTGCTGCGCCGCCTTCCACGCTTCCACGCTCCAGCCGATCGGCAGGTAGCCGTTGACCAGGTCGTGGGCCGAGGTCTGGTCGGTGACGAGGTCGGGCACCAGGCCGCCCTCCTGCGCGCGGCGCACCAGCTCCGGCAGCACCTCGGCCGCATTGCCGAGGAGGCCGATCGAGACCGCCTCGCGCGCGTCCTTGTGTCGGCGCACCATGGCGAGCGCCTCGTCGATGTCGCGCGCCTGCCGGTCCAGGTAGCGGGTGCGCAGGCGGAAGTCGATGCTGCTCTGCTGGCATTCGACCGTCAGCGAGACGGCGCCGGCGAAGGTCGCCGCCAGCGGCTGGGCGCCGCCCATGCCGCCCAGGCCCGCGGTCAGCACCCAGCGACCTGCCATGTCGCCGCCGAAGTGCTGGCGGCCGGCCTCGGCGAAGGTTTCATAGGTGCCCTGCACGATGCCCTGGGTGCCGATGTAGATCCAGCTGCCGGCCGTCATCTGGCCGTACATGAACAGGCCCTTGCGATCGAGTTCGTTGAAGTGTTCCCAGTCGGCCCATTTCGGCACCAGGTTCGAGTTCGCCAGCAGCACGCGCGGCGCATCCGGGTGGGTCTGGAACACGCCGACCGGCTTGCCGGACTGGATCAGGAGGGTCTGGTCGTCCTCGAGCGTGCGCAGCGAGGCCAGGATCTGGTCATAGCACGCCCAGTTGCGGGCGGCGCGGCCGATGCCGCCATAGACCACCAGGCGCTGCGGGTTTTCCGCGACCTCGGCGTCGAGGTTGTTCTGGATCATGCGGTAGGCGGCTTCGGTCAGCCAGCTCTTGCAGCTGAGCTGGCTGCCGCGCGGGGCCTGGATGATGCGCGCAGGGTCGAAACGGGGGTCTGGATCAGCTGCGTCGAGGCGGGGCGAATCGGTGGTCATGGCGGCTCCTTCGGTCGGGGATACGGCGCGCACTACCCTCGCGCGCCGCAAAGCTGCTCTGAAGTCTAAGTTGTCTATACAACCAAGTCAACGCATTTATCGGCTTCGCTATCGTGCCGGATGACCGCGCTGCCAACCATCGCCGCGTCGGCGGGAAACCCGCCGACCCTACGACTCATTTCTTGAATACCTGGCGCCCTGCCACCCAGGTTTCCAGCACGCCAGTCTTGTGGATGTCGTAGGTCGGCATGCGGAACAGGTCCTGGTCGATCACGATGAAGTCGGCCTGCTTGCCCGGCTCCAGCGAACCCAGGTCTTTTTCCTGGTGCCCGGCATACGCGGCATCCAGCGTGAAGCAGCGGAAGGCTTCCTTGAGCGACATCGCCTGGTTCGGATACCAGCCGGCCACCGGCTCTCCTTGCGCGTCCTGGCGCGTGACGGCGGCGTGGATGCCGAAGAACGGGTTCGGCGACTCGACCGGGAAGTCCGAACCGCAGGCGATGCGCGAGCCCTGGTGCAGGAAGCTGCGCCAGGCGTAGGCGCCCTTGATGCGATCGGGTCCGATGCGGGTTTCGGCCATGTTCTTGTCCGACGTCGCGTGGGTCGGCTGCATCGACGGGATGATGCCCAGCGTCTTGAAGCGCGGGATGTCGGCAGGCGTCACGACCTGGGCGTGCTCGATGCGGTGGCGCGGGTTTTCGCCGCCCTTGCCGCTCCTGGTGGCAGCCAGCTCCTTCCGGTAGATGTCGAGGATCTGCTTGTTGCCGGCGTCGCCGATCGCATGGACGTTGACCTGGTAGCCCTTGCGCATGGCCTTGGCCATCATGGCGTCCATCTGCGCGGCCTTGTAGAACAGCAGGCCGTGCGAGTGCGGTTCGTCGCTGTACGGCTTGATCAGGGCCGCGCCGTGGCTGCCCAGGGCGCCGTCCGAATACAGCTTGACGGCGCGCAGCGCATACATGCCGTTGCCGTAGTCCTTCAGCGGACCTTTCATCGCCAGCTGGTCGAAGTCCTTGTCGGTGCCGGCGATCATGCCGTACACGCGGGTGGTCAGCTTGCCGTCGTCGGCATAGGCGCGGTACAGGCGGTCCTGGGCCACGTCGACGCCGGCGTCGTGCACGCTGGTCAGTCCCACGCGCGCCAGTTCACCGAGTGCGCGGTCGAGCATGACGCGTCCCTCGGCCTCGGTCTGCTGCGGCAGCACCTTCGTCAGCAATTCCTGGGCGGTGTCGACCAGCACGCCGGTCGCCTCGCCATTGGCGTCGCGCACGATCCTGCCGCCGACCGGGTCCGGGGTCGATCTGGTGATGCCGGCCAGCGCCAGCCCGCGGCTATTGGTCCAGCCGGCATGGCCGTCGACGCGCTCCAGCCATACCGGGCGGTCTTTGATAACGCCGTCGAGTTCCTTCGCGGTCGGGAAGCGGCCCAGCTTCCAGTTTTCCTGGTTCCAGCCGCGGCCGCGGATCCATTGGTGGCCGGGATTGGCGCGCGCATAGTCGCCGATCGACGCCAGGGCGCCGTCGAGCGAGGTGCTGCGGAACAGGTCGAGCTGGGTCAGTTGCTGGCCCAGGCCGAACACGTGGCCGTGGGCGTCGATCAGGCCCGGCAGCAGGGTGCGCCCCCCCATGTCGATGCGCCTGGCGTTCGGCGCCCTGGCGGCGACGTCGGCGCCGCCCCCGACGGCGACGATGCGGCCCTTGTCGTCGAAGGCGAGCGCCGTGAACCGGACCAGCTCACCCTTCCCGTTCAGGGTATAGCCGTTGGCGTTGTCGACCAGGGTGGCGGCATGTGCCGACAGGCTGCCGAGGGCAGCCAGGACGAATAGGGAGCACTTCAGGGAACACTGCAGGGGTGACTGGCGCGCGCGCATGCTTTTCTTCTCTCCGATAGATGTGTTTCCGCGCTTCGTGGGCACGGTGTGGAGAGTGTACTGCATGAGGGCGGCGGCTCTTCAGGTCGCGTCGTGGAAGATGATGCCCAGGGTATGGCGCAGCCCTCGCCGCACCCGGCTCACGCCATGCCGCATCGACACCCGGTAGACGCCACGCGTTCCCTGCACCGGCCGCTGATTGACGGCGAAGACGACGGCGTCGCCCTGATCGAGGCTCACGACTTCGGCGCGCGACTGCATGCGCGGCCGCTGCTCGGTAAGCACGAATTCGCCGCCTGCGAAATCCTCGCCGGGACGCGACAGCAGCACCGCCACCTGCAACGGGAACACCTGCTCGCCATACAGGTCCTGGTGCAGGCAGTTGTAGTCACCCGCGCGGTAGCGCAGCAGCAGCGGCGTCGGGCGCAGCTGGCCGGCCGCGTGGCATTGCGCGAGGAAGTCGGCATGCTCGCCCGGGAAGCGCACGTCCAGCCCGAGCGCGGCCTGCCAGCGGTTGGCGATGCGCGCCAGCGGCGGATACAGGGTGGCGCGAAGCAGGGCCAGCGGCTCCGGCAGCGGATACCCGAAATACTGGTATTCGCCGCGCCCGAAGCCGTGGCGCTCCATCACCACCCGGCTGCGAAAGCGCTGCGGTTCGTCGTAGGCGGCAATGAAGCGCGCGCAGTGGCGCGCATCGAGCAGGCCCGGAATCACCGCGCAGCCGGCGTCGTCGAGCTGGACGCCGACATCATCCCAATCGATCGTGCCCGCCGTGCTCATGCTTTCGCCTCGCGCTCGAGCAGCGCGCGCTTGCGCTCGATGCCCCAGCGATAGCCGGACAGCGCGCCGCCGGTGCGCACCACGCGGTGGCAGGGAATCGCCACCGCCACCGGATTGGCGGCGCAGGCCCCGGCCACGGCGCGCGCGCCACCGGCCAGGCCGACCCGTTCGGCCAGTTCGGCGTAGGTCACGGTGTGGCCCGGGGCAATCGCGCGCAGGGCCTGCCACACGCGCTGCTGGAAGGCGGTGCCGCGCACGTCGAGCGGCAGGTCGAGGCCGATGCGCGGCTGCTCGACCAGGCCGATCACCAGCGCCACGGTGCGCTCGAAGCCTTGTTCCGCGCCGCGCAGCTCGGCCCTGGGAAAGCGCGCCTGCAGGTCTTGCACGAGCGGCTCCGGCTGGTCGCCGATCAGGATCGCGCAGATGCCACGCCCGGTGGCCGCGACCAGGATGGCGCCCAGCGAACATTCGGCCACGGCGAAGCGGATCGTTTCGCCGCGCCCGCCGGCGCGGTAGTTCGACGGCGCCATGCCCAGCACCTCGCTCGACGCCGCATAGAAGCGCCCGCTGGAGCCATAGCCGGCGCCGTACAGGGCGTCGGTGACCGAGGCGCCGCGCGCCAGTTCCTGGCGCACCCGGGCGCCGCGCCGGGCCGCCGCATAGGCCTTGGGCGTGATCCCGGTTTGGGCCTTGAACACGCGGTGGAAGTGGAAGCGGCTCATGCCGGCGGCCTGGGCCAGCGTGTCGAGGTCCGGTTCGTCGCTCGACTCCTCGATCAGGCGGCAGGCGCGCGCCACCGCGTCCGCCTGGCGCTCGGCCAGCGGCGGCAGGTGCGGCGTGCAGCGCAGGCAGGGCCGGAAGCCCGCCGCCTCGGCCGCCTGGCTGCTGGCGTGGAAGGCGACGTTGGCGCGGCGGGCGGCACGCGACGGGCACGAGGGCCGGCAATACACGCCGGTGGTGCGCACCGAATAAAAGAAACGGCCGTCGGCGGCGGCGTCGCGGCGCCGCACGGCATCCCAGCGCGCGTCGTCGTCGTCCTGGTGGTCGTTCGGCTTGCTGTCGTGGTGTTTCAAGGCTGTCGTCATGGCCGTGCTCCTTCGTCGGTAGCGCCATCCTGGGCCCTGCGCCGGCGCCCCGCACTCCGGGTCTTGCTTTCGAATCCCCGATGCTAGAATCGGGCGTGGCCCCGGAGGCCAGGCATTCGGAGATTGAGTTGGAAGCACAGATCGCGCAAGACAGCATGCAGGAAAAGTCGCCCATTTTCCAGCAGATCAAGGATTACCTGGTTGGCGAAATCGCCTCCGGACGCTGGAAGGAAGGCGAGCTGGTGCCGTCGGAGCAGGCGCTGGTGCGCCAGTTCGGCGTCTCGCGCATGACCGTCAACCGCGCCGTGCGCGAACTCACGGCCGAGCAGGTGCTGGTGCGGCGCCAGGGCTCGGGCACCTACGTCGCCCCCCAGAAGTACCAGGGCACCCTGGTCGAGATCCGCAACATCGCCGACGAGATCCGCGCGCGCGGCAAGCTGCACGCCAGCCGCGTGCTGGCGCTGGAGGCCAGAAGCGCCGACGACACCCTGGCCGCCGAGTTCGAGCTGGAGCCGGGCGCCACCCTGTTTCACTCGCTGATCATCCACTTCGAGAACGAGGCGCCGGTCCAGCTCGAAGACCGCTGGGTCAACCCGGCCTGCGCCCCGGCCTACCTGGAGCAGGATTTTTCCCGCATCACGCCCAACGAGCACCTGATGGCGACCGCGCCGCTGCAGGGGGCCACCTATACGATCGAGGCCCAGCCGGCGCCGGCGGACGAGGCGCGCCTGCTGGCGATCGAGGCCGGCGCCCCGTGCCTGGTGCTGCACCGGCGCACCACCTCGGCCGGCCGCGTGGCGTCGGTGGCCACCATGTGGCATCCGGGACATCTGGCGCGCTTCACCGGCAGCGTCTGATCAATCATGACGGAATCGGACAACCCGGCTTGCCAGTTTTTCGCGATAATGGCCGTGGATCCGATTTACCCATGTCAGCCAAGTACTCAACCGGGAACGAATGTGAATTCTGGCAGCCAACAACACGTTTATTTGCGGGTGAGTACTTGACGTCGCACCTGCCTCCCGTCGCCGCCGCCTCGCCCTGCGCGCAACCGCGCGTGCTGGTGCTCGACGACGACCAGCTGCTGCTGGAGGTGATGCGCGAGATGCTGGCGGCGTGCGGCCCGTGCGAGATCATCCTCGAAGTCGATGCGCGCCAGGCCCTGGCCCGGCTTGGCGACGCCATGCCCGACGTCCTGATCTGCGACCTGGTGCTGCCCGAGATGGACGGCATCGAGTTCCTGCAGGCCGCGGCCAGCCATGGCTACGCCGGCAAGGTGATCCTGTTGTCGGCCCTCGAGGACGGAGTGCGCGAGGCCGCCGCCGGTCTGGCGCGCGCGCTCGGCCTGCGCGTGGTGGGCGCGTTTCGCAAGCCGCTCACGCCCGCACAATTGCGTGATGCGCTGGCGTGTTGAGATTTTGTACAAAGCCCTGAACACTTTTTAAAAAAATGGGGTATTATTCGCCTCATTCCCCGCCTGACACCCTCTAGCCGTTCTTCCAATATTGAAATTCGCACACAGTGCCTCCACCATTGTGTAGCAGCAATATTGGCAAGGCAGTACACACGGTAGCCGGTTGAGACTCCCCGCATGACTTGTCTCAAGGCGTTAATAACGATTCTTACCTCACATTGAGGAAACCATGAGCGAAAACATCAAACACATCAGCGATGCATCCTTCGAAGCCGACGTGCTCAAATCCGAGCAGCCGGTGCTGGTCGATTTCTGGGCCGAGTGGTGCGGCCCTTGCAAGATGATTGCCCCAATCCTGGAAGAAGTGGCCAAGGAATACGCTGGCAAGATCACGATCGCCAAGATGGACGTCGACGCGAACCAGGCCGTACCGGCCCAGTTCGGCATCCGTGGCATCCCGACCCTGATCCTGTTCAAGAACGGCCAGGTCGCAGCCCAGAAAGTCGGCGCCGTCGCCAAGGGTCCGCTGACCGCTTTCATCGACAGCAACATCTGATCCAAGTAATATAACGGTGACGGCGCGCCCGCGCAGTCGCCAGTTTTGGCCGGGAGTCACCCTCCCGCCTTGATTAACCCACGCAGTTCCCTCCCCTACCACATTCACCCGTCACGGGTCACCCACACACATGCATTTATCTGAACTGAAGGCGATGCACGTTTCCGCGCTGCTGGAAATGGCAATCGGCCTCGACATCGACAACGCAGCCCGCCTGCGCAAACAGGAACTGATGTTCGCGATCCTGAAGAAGCGCGCGAAACAGGGCGAACAGATCTTCGGCGACGGCGCCCTTGAGGTCTTGCCGGACGGTTTCGGCTTCCTGCGCTCGCCGGACGCGAGCTACATGGCTTCGACCGACGACATTTATATCTCGCCGTCGCAGATCCGTCGTTTCAACTTGCATACGGGTGACTCGATCGAAGGCGAAGTACGTACGCCGAAGGACGGCGAGCGCTATTTCGCCCTGGTCAAAGTCGACAAGGTCAACGGCGAATCGCCGGAAGCCTCGAAGCACCGCATCCTGTTCGAGAACCTGACTCCGCTGCACCCGAACGAGCCGCTGCGCCTGGAGCGCGACATGAACGGCGCCGAGAACATCACCGGCCGCATCGTCGACCTGATCTCGCCGATCGGCAAGGGCCAGCGCGGCCTGCTGGTGGCCTCGCCCAAGTCCGGCAAATCGGTCATGCTGCAGCACATCGCGCATGCGATCACCGCGAACCACCCCGACGTGACCCTGATCGTGCTGTTGATCGACGAGCGTCCCGAAGAAGTGACCGAGATGCAGCGTTCGGTGCGCGGCGAAGTCGTCGCCTCGACCTTCGACGAACCGGCCACCCGCCACGTGCAGGTCGCCGAGATGGTGCTCGAGAAAGCCAAGCGCCTGGTCGAAATGAAGAAGGACGTGGTCATCCTGCTGGACTCGATCACCCGCCTGGCGCG
The DNA here is from genome assembly GCF_056279385.1 of Massilia sp. UYP34. Taxonomy (NCBI): domain Bacteria; kingdom Pseudomonadati; phylum Pseudomonadota; class Betaproteobacteria; order Burkholderiales; family Oxalobacteraceae; genus Massilia; species Massilia sp. UYP34. The sequence continues at coordinate 230,288 of NZ_JBWBRF010000004.1, forward strand.
CGCCTACAACACCGTGATCCCGGCCTCGGGCAAGGTGCTGACCGGCGGCGTCGACGCCAACGCGCTGCAGCGTCCGAAGCGCTTCTTCGGCGCCGCCCGTAACGTCGAGGAAGGCGGCTCGCTGACCATCGTCGCGACCGCGCTGATCGAGACCGGCTCGCGCATGGACGACGTGATCTACGAAGAATTCAAGGGCACCGGCAATATGGAAGTGCACCTGGAACGCCGCCTGGCCGAGAAGCGCGTCTATCCGGCGATCAACCTGAACAAATCGGGCACCCGCCGCGAAGAGCTGCTGATCAAGCCCGACCAGCTGCAGAAGATCTGGATCCTGCGCAAGCTGCTGTACTCGATGGACGAGATCGAGGCGATGGAGTTCATCCTCGACAAGATGCGCGCGACCAAGAACAATGTCGAGTTCTTCGACATGATGCGCCGCGGCGGCTGATCCGCCTGCGACAATCGCGCGAAAGCGGCCTGCGGGCCGCTTTTTTGTTGTGTGAGCATTGCCAAGGCCATCTCACCGATATCGCTCGCACGTCGTTCCCGCCCCAAGGCCTTCGCGCTACAGGTCAGGTTAAACATCACCACGACGCATGCACACTTGGGTTCCCGCCTTCGCGGGAACGACGTTCATAGGCCGACAATGAATGCGTAGTGTTTGCCTGGTGCGAAAAACCGCTTTATAATCGCCGGTTCAGTCCAACCCCTGGCAAGTGATCGGCAATCGGGTCAAGAAGCTGTGCGACCGACGAAGTGCTGTTTGGCTACCAACTCAATAGAAAGCAGAACCATGAAGACCGATACCCATCCAGATTACCGTGAAGTCGTGTTCCACGACCTGTCGTGCGACTTCAAATTCGTGACCCGTTCGACCATCAACACCCGCGAAAAGATCACCCACGAAGGCAAAGAATACCCACTGGTCAAGATCGAGGTGTCCGCTGAGTCGCACCCGTTCTTCACCGGCAAGCACAAGATCGTCGACACCGCTGGCCGCGTCGAGAAGTTCCGCCAGAAGTTCGGTGCAGTCGGCTCGAAGACCTCGGTCGCCAACGGCTAATTGCCGCAGTAGAATCTTCGAAGCCCACGGGCTTCGCCGAAGAAGCCGCCTCCGCGGCTTCTTTTTTTTCGCAGCTATACTACGCAGTTATTCCATCCACCTGATTTACCGATGAAACCAGTCCGTCTTCCCGCCGCCGCCACTCTGGCGCTGCCCCGCTGGGCCCTGCTCGCGCTGGGCATGCTGTATATCCTGCCCGGCATTATCGGCCGCGATTTGTGGAAGGAAGACGCGGGCAGCTTCGGCATCATGTGGACCATGGCGCATGGCGGCCTGGATGACTGGCTGTACCCGAACATCGCCGGCCTGGCCAGCGTCGACGAGGGGCCGCTGGCCTTCTGGCTGGGCGCCATCTGCATCAAGCTGTTCGGCTGGATCCTGGGCGACGTGTTGGCCGCGCGCGTCTCGACCATCGCCATCTTCGTGCTGGGCACGACATCGCTGTGGTACACCGCCTTCCACCTTGGCCGACGCGCCGAGGCGCAGCCGCTGCGCCTGGCCTTCGGCGGCCAGCCCGAGCCCAACGATTATGGCCGCACGCTGGGCGACACCGCCGTCCTGATCTACCTCGGCAGCCTGGGCCTGCTGCTGCAAAGCCACCTGACCCTGGCCGCCACCCTGCAGGGCGCGCTGCTGGCTTATTTCCTGTACCGCGCCGTGCGCTACGTCGAGCACACCAGCACCCGCAACGCGGTGCTGGTCGGCCTCGCCCTGGGCGCCCTGACGCTGACCCAGGGCTTCCTGCCGCCGCTGGTGCTGATCGTGGCCCTGTTCGCCTGCACCCGCTACCTCGACATGCCTGCCGGCCAGGCGCTGCGCCACCTGCTGGTGGCGGCCGGCGTCGGCTTCGGCCTGACTCTGGTGTGGGTCCTGCCCGCCATCGTCATGCAGCCGTATGGCCTGCCGCCGGTGGCCGACTGGCTGGCCTGGAACGGGGCCCAGTTCGGCGTGCCTGGCTGGGTTGCGGTGAAGACCTTCTTCCGCATCGGGGTCTGGTTCTTCTGGCCGGCCTGGCCGTTCGCGATCTGGGCGGTCTGGGCCTGGCGCCGCCAGCAGCAGATGCTGCACATCGTGCTGCCGGTGTTCTTCTTCCTGGCCCTGGTGCTGCAGCTGCTGTGCGACCCGGTGCCCGAGAACAGCGACTTCCTCAAGATGCTGCCGCCGCTGGCCCTGATGGCCGCCTTCGGCCTGCCGACCATGAAGCGCGGCGCGATCAACGCCATCGACTGGTTCTCGGTGATGGTGCTGACCATGCTGGGCGCCGCCATCTGGCTGTTCTGGATCGCCAAGCTGACCGGCTGGCCGGCCCAGCTGGCCAAGAACGCGCTCAAGCTGGTGCCCGGCTTCACGCCGGAAATCGGCATCGTCACCTTCACCGTGGCGGCCGCCGCCAGCGTGGGCTGGGTGATGCTGGTGCACTGGCGCCTGTCGCGCCAGCCGGCGGTGCTGTGGCGCGCGGTGGTGCTGTCGTCCGGCGGCCTGATCCTGCTGTGGGTGCTGTTGATGACCCTGTTCCTGCCGGACCTGAACTACAGCAAGAGCTACGCCGGCGTGGCCCAGCAGATCGCGGCGCGCCTGCCGGCCGACACCGACTGCATCGAAACCAATGTCGGCCCGGCCCAGCGCGCCTCGCTGGCCTATTACGGCCGCCTGCCCTTCGTTAGCCTGGCCGGCGGCACGTGCAACTACGTGCTGCTGCAGGACAGCCTGCGCAACCGTAACGACCGCGCACTGCTGCGCAAATGGGGCGTGCGCAACACGGTCCCGCTGTGGGAAGGCCGGCGCGCCTCCGACCGCGACGAGCGCTTCAGGCTGTTCCGCCGCACCCGGTAAAACATGCACCTCGACAAGCCGCACGATGATGCGGCTTGTTCACTTATAAGGGTTGCGGGCAATGAACTTCACCTGTGCGCGGCGAGTGTTGCCAATATGAGAACCTGACTGCAAAGGATGCGTGTTTGCGCGGAGTCAAACACTAGCCCGGACCGCTCGTCACAATCGAATCGACACGACTGAATGCCCAGGCTAAATGGTTGTTGCGCTAGTTGGATAGTAGCAAGACAAGGACCGTTGCACAGAATGCTGTGAGGAGAGATCACCATGAAGAGTGTAACGTTTTCAGAAATCGTGCGTGTCCGGGAGCGACCCGGATTTCTGCGGCGCATCGACACCTGGCGCCAGTCCCTGCCCTGGGCGCTGACCATGCTGGGCGGCCTGCCGCTGCTGGTGCTGGTGATGCATGTGATCGACCCCGACACGCCGCTGCCCTACCTGGTATTGCCGGCCATCGTGGGCGGCCTGTTGCCGGTATATATGCTCGGGCCTGGCCGCTTCGAGATGCGCACCCGCTTCGACGCCCACTACATGATCAGCACGCTCGACGAAGCGCTCGGCGCGCTGGGCTACCGGCGCACCGCCACCGACAGCACCAGCATCCGCTACTTCCGTCCGCGCCCCTGGCTGCGCGGACAAGAAGGCGCGATCAATGTCGCGGTGCGCGAGCACGTGCTGGAGATCGTCGGACCGGTGGGAAGCTTGCGGCTGTTGCAGCACCGGATCGCGCGCTGAGCGGCCGGCGCCGGTGCTCGCCTGGCGCCTCGTGCAGGGGCGACCTGATGCCGAGTTGTGCTAATTGCTTGCGCACACTGGTCAGTTGCGCGCGCCATGTGCTAAGATGCGCCCCTGCTATTGGGCCTCTGTGGCGGAATTGGTAGACGCACTTGACTCAAAATCAAGCGCCGTAAGGCGTGCCGGTTCGATTCCGGCCGGAGGCACCATTACCTTGTAGCAACATGTACCACTGAACAGCAAAACCCGCGTTTCTCATAGAGAGCGCGGGTTTTTTGTTGCGCTACGTTGTGCCTTCAAACACTACCCCATGCGGAAGACTTGGGTGAATCGCCACATCGGTTGTGTCCCATAGCTGATCCTCAAGCGGGAGTGAGGCAGGACCTATGCAATCCTCGATCTTCTCCTCCAGCTTGTCCAATACGGCCATCAGGAGGTCAATGATTTTCTGATCGGCCGCATTCATAGTCCTCACGAGGTTTTGGCGGTACTAAGGATTAGCGCGGGACACTTACTTTACAGGGGGAGTCCCTTGTAGAATGCAGCTAAGCATAAAGTTATCAATGGAACAACAATGCGACGATCTATGCGAAGAACAATGCTTCCTCGCTGGTTTTTGACGATAATGGTCATAGCGTGGGTCCTTTATATGGGTGACGCTGACTGCAGTTAGTAAATAAGGGACCGTGGGCCGCGAACCCTCGGTCACTTCGCTTCAAGAGCTATATCCAGCTCTATCACGCTACCCGACTCTAAACCTCCGAACTACCCCTTCTGTGTGTCGGGCACCCTTATTATGAGGCCGACAAAAACTGTTATCCACAGCCCGAGGTCGACTAAGACCTAAGTTTGCGCCTAGGCGTAGGTACAAATTGTGTTGTAATTTTGTCCTTCGGGATCTCCGAAAAGGTCGTTTTCCACTCTATAAACGCGTCTTTCTATCCAAGATCGCGACAGCTCCAAGTACGCTCAGGAAGTAATGGCTGAAGTCGGCAAAGACGGCGACTATGTAGTCGAAGGTCTTCCGGTCCTGCTCTTCGATCTTGACTAGATTGCCTTGTGGCCACCCAGCATCTGCATGTTTTCAGCGATGATGTCGGTGGCGTAGCTCTCGATGTTGTCCTTGTCGGTGTACTTGCGGGTCTGCAGGCGGCCTTCGAGAAAAAAGCCGGGTTGCCCCGGCCTGCTTTAAGCTACCAGATAGCTACCAGCTACCACTATTCGATGAGCCGAACAATACAGTAGAGAGGGCCGTAGTAGAGAAGAACCGGGCGAACCCACTGGTTCGTTCCCAATATCTTTCCAGCAACGCACCGACCTCCTGGTTTCCTAGAGGACGCAAGTATCAAGACTGTCTCAGGCATAATTGCTTTTATGAAATATTGAAAGGTCGGTCAGGGGTTACCTGTAATTGCATTCCTTTCAATTCATTTTTTGAAATATTGCCTCATGACGGGTTGCAGCTACGGCCTGTAGTGGTCATATCGATCAGCCAAAGGGACCGGGGACCGGTTGATGAGCTTGATGGGTAGCAGAATTAAGACGTGGCCAAGGTAGCGGCTAGTACGCCTTTGCGTTCAGTCATTGCCCATGATACCCCGGGCTGCCGGTAGCATGAGCGCAGGTCGTTTGATCGCATGTATGTGCCGACATGCAGGAAGTGCAATACAGATAGGTTTTTGTTGGTATTTATGTTGGTACTTTTGACGCTTACGCTTATGTTTCATAGGGGAGTTCGATTCCGGTCCGAGCACCAGCCCAGCAAAGCTTGAAACCCGCATCCTTCACCGGACCAGCGGGTTTTTTGTTATCCAGCCCGCCAGTAGCGCGGAGTGCCGCCCATCCCCTCTCCTTGACCCTCGCCCTCCTCATCCCCTAATGTAGCGGCATGAGCACGCTCCCCCCCAGCGCCGACGTCCGCCAGATCGTCGACCAGGCCATGCAGGCCGCACACCACGAAACCGAGGCGGGCAACCTCGACCAGGCGCTCGCGCTGTACCAGGCGATACTCGACCTCCAGCCCGGCCACGCCGGCGCCCACCACGCCCTGGGCGTGCTGGCCGGCCGCGCCGGGGATGCCGAGGCGGCGATCCCGCATTTTGCCGCCGCGCTGGAGGCCGACCCCGGCCAGCAGGCCCATTGGCTGGCCTACCTCGCCGCCCTGATCGAGGCGCGCCAGTTCGCCGCCGCTGCCGAGCTGCTCCAGCTCGGCCGCACCCACGGCCTGCAAGGCCCGGCGATCGACGACATCGAGCGCCAGCTGGCCACGTCGGGCGCGCCCGACGGCGCCGAGATCGACAGCGCCGCCGTTCTGTTCGCCCAGGGACGCAACGAGGAAGCGGAGCACGCCGCGCGCGCGCTCGTCGAGCGTTTCCCCCAACACGCTTTCGGCTGGAAACTATTGGGTGGCATCTATCACCGGCGCGGCGATGCGCAAGCGGCCCTGAATGCGATGGCCATGTCGGCCAGGTTCGACTCCGACGATGCCGAGACGCTCAGCAACCTGGGCATGCTCCTGATGCGCGCCAACCGGCTGGACGAATCGGAAAACGTGCTGCGGCGCGCCCTCGCGCTGCAGCCGGCGAACGCCGATGCCCACAACCACCTGGCCATCACCCTGGCCGAGCTGGGACGGCTGGCCGAAGCGCAAGCCAGCATCGACGCGGCGCTGGCGCTCGACCCGCATCACGAGAAAGCCGGCATCACGCTCGCGCTGATCCTGCAGACCCAGGGCCGGCCGGCCGACGCGGTGGCCATCTATCGCGACTTGTTGGAGCGCAACCCGGAGCATACCGATGCCCACAGCAATATGCTGTTCTGCCTGACCGAAATGCCCGGACTCACGCCGGAAGCACTGTTCGCCGAACATCTGCAGTACGGCAGGCTGGTCGCGCAGCGGACCGCGCCGCCCGCGCCGTGGGACAACACGCCGGAGCCGGAACGGCGCCTGCACATCGGCTTCGTGTCGGGCGACCTGCGCAACCACGCGGTCGCCTCCTTCATCGAACCGGTCTTCGAGCGCCTCGGGAAGCGTCCCGGGCTGACACTGCATGCCTACTACAACCATGCCTTGCATGACCCGGTCACCGAGCGCCTGCGTGGCCACCTGCCCCATTGGCGCGACGTCGCCGCGCTCGACGACGATGAACTGGAGCGGCTGGTGCGGGCCGACGGCATCGACATCCTGATCGATCTGTCGGGCCACTCCGCCTTCAACCGGCTGCCCGCGTTCGCGCGCCGGCTGGCGCCGGTCCAGGCGACCTGGATCGGCTATCCCGGCACCACCGGCCTGGCGACGATGGATTACTACCTGGCCGTCCCCAAGTTCCTGCCGTCCGGGCGCTTCGACCATCTGTTTTCGGAGAAGCTGGTGCATTTGCCGCTGTCGATCCCCTTCGAGCCGGTGACCAGCGCGCCCGAGGTCGGCCCGCTGCCCGCCCTGGCCAACGGCTACGTCACGTTCGGCAGCTTCAACCGTCTCAGCAAGTTCAACGGCGAAGTGGTCAAGGCCTGGGGCCGGCTGCTGCGCGCGCTGCCCGATGCGCGGCTGCTGGTAGCCGGCATGCCGCAACAGCACGACCATGCCCAGCTGCGCGCCTGGCTCGACCACGAAGGCATCGCCGCGCACCGGGTCGACTTTCATGGCCGCACCGGGCTGCACGACTACCTGAAGCTGCACCAGCAGGTCGACGTGTGCCTCGACACCTTCCCGTACACGGGCGGCACCACGACCATGCACGCCGGCTGGATGGGCGTGCCCACCCTGACCCTGGACGCAGGCACCGTGACGGGACGCCAAACCGCCTGCTTCCTCGAGCATTGCGGGTTGCAGCAGTTTGCCGCGCACGACGTCGACGATTTCGTCGCCAAGGGCGTGGCCGTCTGCGGCGACCTGGCGGCGCTGGCGGCGGTGCGCGCCACGCTGCGCGAACGTTATGCGCTGCCCACGTCGGACTCGGTGACCCGGGTCGCCGACGGCATCGAACACGCGCTGCGCCTGATGTGGCGCCGCTGGTGCCAGGGCTTGCCGCCAGCCAGCTTCGAGGCGACGCTGCCGCCGCGCCCGGCCGACGCCGCCCCGTAGACGGCGCAGGCACGCCCGGTTCGCCGGGCGTGCCGTCCCGTCAGTTTCCCGCGGTTCCCCGCGGTTCCCTCTACGAGCCGACCATAGTTATTGAACAAGAACTGCACAAAATGGTCGCTCAGGCGCTACACAATGGCGCCAATCGTCTGTTCATTCCTGTGCACAACAACATTTTCAGCATGGGAAATGCCATACTTCGTGATCATGCCTTACGGAAAGATGTTTGCCCGTTACCACCATCCACGAATACATGTTGCAAATATTTAACGCCCCCACTGATCCGTCCATGCTGGCCTATGGTGTCCATGAGCCGCGCCTGGTCGTGCTGTCGGTGCTGGTCGCGATCTTTTCTTCCTGGATGGGCTTGCAGATCACGGGTCGCGCCAGCGCCAATCCCGCCCACCGCGCCATCGTGCTCGGCACCGCCAGCCTGGCGCTCGGCGCCGGCGTGTGGTCGATGCACTTCATCGGCATGCTCGCCTTCAACCTGTGCACGCCGGTCCATTACGACCACGGCATCACCCTGCTGTCGGCGCTGCCCAGCATCGGCGCGTCCTGGATCGCGCTGCACCTGATCTCGCGCCCCCAGCTGCGCCTGGCGCACCTGCTGGTGGGCGGGGTGCTGGTCGGGGCCGGCATCGGCGCCATGCACTATGCCGGCATGGCCGGCATGCGCATGCGCCTCGACCTCTACTACGATCCGGCCATGTTCGCGCTGTCGATCGTGGTCGCGGTGGTGCTGGCCACGCTGGCCCTGGGCGTGCGCCACGGCCTGTCGCGCTTCAAGTCGATGACCGATGCGCGCCGCCTGCTGATCGCGGCGGTGGTGATGGGCTGCGCCATCGCCGGCATGCACTACACCGGCATGGCGGCAGCGCGCTTCGCCGGCGAAGTCGATCCGCTGGGCCTGGACGATTCGAACAGCGATTTCATGGCGCTGTCGATCACGGTCATCACGGTGGCGCTGTCGCTGGGCGTGGTGGCCGCCAACGGCCTGCTGCGCTACCGCGAGCTGTACCTGGGCCTTACGCGCAGCGAAGCCTGGATGCGCGCGCTGCTCACCACCACCGTCGACGGCGTGATCACGGTCGGGCGCGACGGCACCGTCACCGAATTCAACGCCTCGGCCGAACGCATCTTCGGCTGGCAGCGCGACGAGATCGTCGGCCGCCATATCGGCTTGATTCTCCAAGAAGCCGACCGCACCGCCAGGCATGGCCTGCTGCACGTCCTGGCCAAGGGCAACCTGGAAGGCGTCAACACCAGCACCGAAACCTTCGGCCTGCGCAAGGACGGCAGCCTGGTGCCGGTGCGCGGCGCGCTCGGCCACGCGCGGCTGGACGGGCAAGACCTGTTCGTCTGCTTCGTCACCGACATCAGCGAGCGGCGCGCCATGGAAGGGGCGCTGCGCGACAGCGAGCAGCAGTTCCGTTCCCTGATCGGGAACATCCCCGGCGTCTCCTACCGCAGCAAGCTCAGTGACGACTGGCCGATGGTGTTCATCAGCGATGCGGTCGAGCGCGTCACCGGCTATCCGGCCGCCGATTTCGTGAGCGAGCCGCCGCGGCGCACGTTCGGCGCCCTGATCCATGCCGAAGACCGGATCCGGGTGGCCAGGGACATCGGCGCCGCGCTGCGCGAAGGCCGGCCCTACCTGGTGGAATACCGGCTGCTGCACGCCGACGGCGGCGTGCGCTGGCTCTGGGAAAACGGCACCGGGGTGCGCGACGCGGCCGGCGACGTCGAATGGCTGGACGGCGTGATCCTCGACATCACCGAGCGCCGCCAGATGGAAGAAGCGCTGCGAGCCGCCAAGGAAACCGCCGAGCAGGCCGCCGCCGCGCGCGCGACCTTCGTGGCCAATATGAGCCACGAGATCCGCACCCCGATGAATTCGATCCTGGGCTTTACCGACGTGCTGCTGGACGGCGAGCTGGACGTGGAGCAGCGGCGCCACCTGGACACCATCCGCAGCGCCGGCCGCGCCCTGCTGCGCCTGCTCAACGAGATCCTCGACACCGCCAAGCTCGAAAAAGGCGCGGTGGAGCTGGAGCAGGACGACTACAACCTGCTGTCCCTGATCGACGAACTGTCCTCGACCCTGGCCGCGAACGCGCGCGCCAAGGGCCTGCACCTGGATATCCAGTACGATCCGGCGCTGCCGACCGGCCTGCGCGGCGACGAGCTGCGCATGCGCCAAGTGCTGACCAACCTGCTGGACAACGCGATCAAGTTCACCGCCACGGGCAGCGTGACGCTCACGGTCGGCGCCGAAGGCGACCAGCTCTGCATCGCCGTGACCGATACCGGGATCGGCATCGCGCCCGAGCGCCTGGCCGCCATCTTCGACCCGTTCACCCAGGCCGACGCCTCGATGACGCGACGCTTCGGCGGCACGGGCCTGGGCACCACCATCAGCAAGCAGCTGGTCGAGCTGATGGGCGGCCGGATCTGGGCCGAGAGCGAGCTCGGACACGGCACCACCTTCCATGTGCGGGTGCCGCTGGTGCTGGCGCGCTTCGCGCAACAGGCGCCGCGCGTGCGCAGCGCCGCCGTGCTGCCGCCGCTGCGCGTGCTGGTGGCCGACGACGTGCCGCAGAACCTGGAACTGATGCAGCTCCTGATGACCCGCCGCGGCCACACCATGACCGCCGTGCGCGACGGCGCCGCCGTGGTCGAACTCAGCGCCAGCGGCGAGTTCGACCTGGTGCTGCTGGACTTCCAGATGCCGGTCATGGACGGCCTGGCCGCCACCCGCGCGATTCGGGCACATGAGGCGCGGGAGGAACGCCCGCGCCTGCCGGTGATCGCGATGACGGCCAGCGTGCTGGCCGAACACCGCCAGGCCAGCATCGACGCCGGCATGGACGGTTTCGCCAGCAAGCCGGTGGACTGGTTCGCGCTGTCGCACGAGATCGCGCGCGTGCTCGGCCTGCCGGCCAGCGCGCCGGACGTGCCGGGCGCGCCCAATGCGCCGCGCGAAGTGCTGAACCGGCGCGCCGGCCTGCACCGCTGGAGCAACCGCGAGGACGCCTATGCCGAGGCGCTCGAGCACTTTGCCCGCCAGTACGCCGGCCTGGACCAGGCGCTGCGCCTGCACGCCGCCGCCGGCGAGCGCCAGCAGCTGCGCATGCTGGCGCACAAGGTGCGCGGCGCGGCCGCCAATGTCGGCTTCGAGCTGCTGGCGGACGCCCTGGCCACGCTCGAGCAGGCCGCCGATGCGGTGCCGACCGACGCGCACCGGGTGGCCGACACGCTGGCGGCGGCGACCACTGCGCTGGACGCGGCGCTGGCGGCGCTGAACGCCGTGGCGACGGCGCCGGCCCTGGCGCCGCAAGGGAGCGAGGTCGACCTGGCGCGCGCGCGGCGCGCCGGCGGCGTGCTGCTCGAGGCGCTGCGCCGCGGCGCCCTGAACGACGGCGCCATGGCCAGCCTGGCCGCGGCCCTGGCGGCGCATCCGGCCGCCACCCGCGTGAACCAGGTCCAGTCGGCGCTCGCCGACTTCGACTTCGACCTCGCCCTCGGCCACCTGGAGGCCGTCATCGGCCTGCTGGGCGACGAGGCGCATGACCCCGCATCCAGCGAATTCGCAGCATGAACCAACCGAATACCCGTCCGCTGATCCTCGCGGTCGACGACGAAGCCAGCAACCTGCAGCTGCTGCGCCAGATCCTGCAGGACCACTATCGCCTGCTGTTCGCCAAGGACGGCGCGCGCGCGCTCGAACTGGCGCGCCAGGAGCAGCCCGACCTGGTACTGCTGGACGTGATGATGCCCGGGATGTCGGGCTACGAGGTGTGCGCCGCCCTCAAGGCGCATCCGGCCACCGCCTCGACCCCGGTGATTTTCGTCACCGCCCTGACCGAGACCACCGACGAAGTCGAAGGCTTCGAGGCCGGCGCGGTCGACTACATCACCAAGCCGGTCAGCCCGCCGGTGGTGCGGGCGCGCGTGCGCACCCACCTGTCGCTGGTGCGGATGGAAGAGCTTCGCGCCAGCCGCCTCGAAATCGTGCAGCGCCTGGGCCTGGCCGCCGAATACAAGGACAACGAGACCGGCCTGCACGTGATCCGCATGAGCCACTTCTCGCGCCTCCTCGGGATCGCCGCCGGCCTGACGGACATCGAGGCCGACGACCTGCTGCACGCGGCGCCGATGCACGACGTGGGCAAGATCGGCATCCCCGACCGCATCCTGCAGAAACCCGGGCCGCTCGACGCCGAGGAATGGAAGATCATGCAGGGCCACGTGACGATCGGCGCCGAGATCATCGGCGAGCACGCCGGCGGCATGCTGGCGCTGGCGCGCCAGATCGCGCTGACCCACCACGAGAAATACGACGGCAGCGGCTATCCGTACGGCCTGGCTGGAGAGGATATCCCGCTGGTGGGCAGGATCGTGGCGATCGCCGACGTGTTCGACGCGCTGACCTCGGTGCGGCCGTACAAGAAGGCGTGGACCGAGGAAGAGGCGGTGAATTTCCTGCACGAGCAGAAGGGCCGCCATTTCGATCCGCAGCTGGTGGAGCTGTTCGCCGGCCAGATGCCGGCGATCCGCGAGATCAGGTTGCGCTGGGCCGAAACGGCGTAACTGACGTAGGGTCGGCGGCTACGCCGCCGACGCGGTGGTCGTTACCGCCTCCGCTTTCGCGCCGGATGATCTCGCCGCCAACCATCACCGCGTCGGCGGCGGAGCCGCCGACCCTACGGCGACCGTGCCGCTCGGCTTGACGGCGCGGCGCGCCACCAGCTCATGGTACAGCGCCGTATAGCTGGCCGCCATCTTCTCGGACGTAAACAATTCCTCGAAACGCGCCTCCGCGCGCCGGCCCATGGCGCGCGCCATGTCCGGGTTGTCCCACAAGGTGCGCATCGCCGCGCGCAGCGCCTGCGGGTCGGATGGCGGCACCACCAGGCCGGTGTCGCCATCGACGTTGATGTAGGTGGTGCCGGTGCCGATCTCGCTCGAGATCATGGGCTTGCCGTACATCGCTCCCTCGAGCAGGGAGATGCCGAAGGCTTCCGAGCGCAGGTGCGAGGGGAACGACACGGCATAGCACAGGGTCAGCAGCGCCGCCTTGTCCGGTTCGTCGATCGCGCCGACGAACATCACGTTGGACAGGCCCAGGCGCGCGGCCTGTTCCTTGAGCTCGCCCTCGATCGGCCCGGCGCCGACGATCACGATCGGATAGTCGAGACCTCTGGCCGCCTCGAGCAGGATGTGCAGGCCCTTGTAGTAGCGCAGCACGCCCACGAACAGGAAGAACTTCGGGCCCACGCGCTCGCGCCAGTGCGCCAGGCGGGCCGGCTCGGGCTGCGGATAGGTGCCGCGGTCCAGGCCGAAGGGAATGACCGAGGTTTTTTGCTTGTAGCGCGCCAGCACGGTCGACGAGCCGAGGTAGTTGGGCGAGGTGGCGACGATCGCGTCGACGCTCTTGAGGAAGCGGTGCTTGAGCGGCTGGTACAGGCGCAGCAGGTGGCGCTGGCGCACGATGTCGGAGTGGTAGGTGACCACCGTCGGCTTGTCGACCCGGGCCATGAAATGGGCCAGGTCCATGAAGGGCCAGGGGAAATGGTAGTGCACCACATCGGCCTGCTTCGCCAGGCGCGCCAGCGCGCCGATCGACTGCACCGAGATGGCGTTGGACGCGATCTCGGCATTGAGCGGCACGCGGTGGACCATATGGCCTTCGAATTCGAACGGGACCAGCTTGTCCTGTCGCGACAGCGACAGCACCGTATTGCTCACGCCGAGACGACCGGTGCCCACGCACATCTGGCGGATCACCTGTTCGACCCCGCCCACCGAATCGGGGTGGTAGGTCTTGTAGAAATGAAGGACGCGCATAATCAATTCAGCTTACTGCGAAAGGACGGCACGGTACACCTGCGCCGTCAGGCGTGCGGTGTTTTGCCATGTCAGTTGTTCGGCGCGGGCGCGTCCGGCGGCGACACAGCGCGCGCGCGCAACACCTTCCGTGGCCAGGATGCGCATGGCGTCGGCGATGGCGCCGCTCGACAGCGGGTCGACCAGCAGCGCCGCGTCGCCCGCGACTTCCGGCAGCGAGGTCGTGTTCGATGCCACCACCGGCACGTTCGAGGCGAAGGCTTCCAGTACCGGAATGCCATAGCCCTCGTACAAGGAAGGAAAGACGAAGACGCCGGCCCCGGCATACAGGTCACGCAATTGCCCATGGTCAGTCAAGCGATCCAGCCAGACCACGTTCTCGCCCGCCGCCTGCGCCGCCCTGAGCGACGCCACCAGGGCTTCGCTGCGCGCGCCGGGCGCGCCGACGATCACCAGGCCGCGCTCGAGGCGCAGGGGCGCCGGCAGCGCGAGATACGCTTCCAGCAGGCGTTCGACGTTCTTGCGCGGTTGCAGGGTGCCGACAAAGAAGAAATAGCCAGGTTGCAGGCCATAGGCATCCAGGGTCGCCGCCACCGCCCGCGGTTCGGGCGCGGTGAGCCACTCCTCGTCGACACCGCAGGGCACCACCGAGATGCGCCGCTCGTCGACGCCGAAGCATTCGACCAGTTCTTCGATGGCGAAGTGCGACAGCGCGATCACGTGCTCGGCCTTGCGCGCCGCCTTGGCCTGGAGCCAGTTCTTGAGCTTGCGCAGGCGCGGATTGCACCACTCCGGGTGTTTGATCGTCAGCGCATCGTGCAGGCTGGCCACCACCGGGCAATCCATGCGCACCACGCGGTAGTCGGTCACGTGGAAGATGTCGGCCGGCATGTGGATACGGTGCGCGCCGGGCGTCACCAGGTCGATCAGGGTCGCCGTCTCGAACGACTGGGGAAAGGCCTGGCCGATGCTGATGCCGGCGCCGCCCCGGCGCGGGTGGGGCCAGGAGTACGGCGCCACTTCGCAGCCCGCTGGGCCCAGGTGCTGCATCAAGGCCCGGGTGTACACGCCGATGCCGTCCAGCCGGCCACCGGTCAAACCGGGCTCGACCATGGTCGTGCCCAGACCGACCTTGATGACTGCGGGTTTCACGCCCGGTACATCCAGTCCAGCGTCTCGTGCAGCGGGATCGGCGCCAGGTCGCCGATCACGGCGGCCAGCTTGCGATTGCTGCCAGTCAGTTGAAGCACGTCGTTTGCGCGCACGAAGGCGGGGTTGACCTGCACGTCGATGCGATATCCGGCGATCTCGCCCATGGTCTCGATGACGCTCGAGAGCGAGTGCGGGGTGCCCGAGCAGACGTTGAAGGCTTCGCCGGCGGGCGCCGCCGCCAGCAGGCGGCGATAGCTGCGCGCCACCATGCGCACGTCGGAGAAATCGCGCGCGATGGCGAGATTGCCCAGTTCGATGCGCTTCTCGTTACGACGGAAGTGGTTGACGATCTTGGGCAGCAGGAAATTCTCGGCCTGGCCCACGCCGGTGTAATTGAATGGACGCACGATCGTGATCGGCAGCTTGTCCATCCACAGGCGCGCCATGTATTCCATCGCCAGCTTGCTGACCGCGTAGTCGTTGGCCGGCGCCGGCGGCACGCTTTCGTCGATCACCGCCACATCGGCGTTGCCGTAGATGTTCGCCGACGACGCCAGCAGCACGCTGGTGGGGCGATGCACGCCGGCCGATAATGCTTCAAGCAGATTGCGCGTGCCCACCACATTGACGCGGTAGATCGCCTCGACGTTGGCATGGCCGACGAAGGCGATGCCGGCCAGGTGGGCCACGACGTCGGGCCTGGCCTCGGCGACCATGGCGGCCACCGCGTCGCGGTCGCACAGGTCGACCGCGAATATGTCTGACTGCGAGTCCGGCCCGGTGTCCTCGCCCGGCATCACGGTGCCGAACACGCGGTAACCCGCGGCCGCCAGCTCTTGCGCCAGGTAATGGCCGGTGAAGCCGCGCAGGCCCGTGATCAGGGCGCGGCGGCCCTCCCCTTCGCGCTGCGGCGCGCGCTGCGCGAGAGCGGAATCGTCATCCGTGGCCAGGCGCGTCATATCAGAACGAGAAGCCCTGTTCGTTACGACGCAGGTCGGCGTCGACCATCATCTGGCACAGCTCTTCGAGCGTGGTCTTTGGCTCCCAGCCCAGCTCGCGCTTGGCTTTCTCGGGGTCGCCGATCAGGAGGTCGACTTCGGCCGGACGGTAGAACTTGGGCGAGACGCCCACCAGCTTCTTGCCGCTCTGGCTGCAGTGGGCGACTTCCTGCTCGCCCGAACCGCTCCAGTCCAGCGTGACGCCGGCCGCCTTGAAGGCCATGGTGACGAAGTCGCGCACGGTCTCGGTGCGGTTGGTCGCCAGCACATAGGTGTCCGGCTTGTCGACCTGCAGCATGCGCCACATGCCTTCGACATATTCCTTGGCGAAGCCCCAGTCGCGCTTGGCGTCCATATTGCCCAGCTCCAGCAGCTCCAGCTTGCCCTGCACGATCTTGGCCACCGAATCGGTGATCTTGCGCGTGACGAACTCGCGGCCGCGCAGCGGCGATTCGTGGTTGAACAGGATGCCCGAGGAACCGAAGATGTCATACGACTCGCGGTAATTGATGGTCATCCAGTGCGCGTACAGCTTGGCCACGCCATACGGGCTGCGCGGGTAGAACGGCGTATCTTCTTTTTGCGGGATGGCCTGCACCTTGCCGAACATTTCCGAGGTCGACGCCTGGTAGAAGCGGATCTTCGGATTGACGATGCGGATGGCTTCGAGCAGGTTGACGGCCCCCAGGCCGGTAATCGACGCGGTGGTCACCGGCTGGTCGAAGGACACGCCGACAAAGCTCTGCGCCGCCAGGTTGTACACCTCGCCCGGCTGCGCTGCTTCGATCAGGCGCAGGCTCGAGGCCAGGTCGGTCAGGTCGTATTCGACCAGCGACAGGTTGGGATGCGCGGTAATGCCGAGTTCATCGATGCGCCAGAAATTGACCGAGCTCGAGCGACGATAGGTACCGGTGACGTGATAGCCTTTTTCCAGGAGCAACTGGGCCAAATAGGCGCCATCCTGGCCGGTGATACCGGTGATGAGGGCTCGTTTGTTTTGCATGTTCTTGGATGGTATGAAGTGGTCTTGCGGGCGCAATGTACTACCTGGCGAGCCCGGTGAAGCAAGGATTGTAACAGAGGAGGTCGGGTTGCTTAATTGCACATGAGAAATGTGTGCAATTAAATCAACACTTATCTGAACATTATGACCTCAAAATGATGCGCCGCGCTGGCCGCTTACGGTTTGTTACCAGTGTCTTTGGCGGACGACAAACGGCGACAGCTGGCGACAGGCCCAGACGACGACGCCTGCCCGGGCGCAAGGCGCTCGGACAGGCGTGAGGTGCTGGCCCAACCGGCTGATGGATCAGCGCTGGGACACGGCGTCCACCACGGCCAGCGCCGTCATGTTGACGATCCGGCGCACCGTCGCCGACGGGGTCAGGATGTGGACCGGACGCGCGCAACCGAGCAGGACCGGGCCGACCGCGATGCCGTTGCCGGCCGCCGTCTTGAGCAGGTTGTACGAGATGTTGGCGGCGTCGATGTTCGGCAGCACCAGGAGGTTGGCGTCGCCCTTCAGGGTCGACTCCGGCATGATCTTGGCGCGGTTCTTGGCGTCGAGCGCGGCGTCGCCGTGCATCTCGCCGTCGACTTCGAGTTCCGGCTTCTTCTGCTGCACCAGCGCCAGGGCGGCGCGCATCTTCTGCGCCGACTCCGAGTTGGCGCTGCCGAAGTTCGAGTGCGACAACAGGGCCGCGCGCGGGCTGATGCCGAAGCGCTCCATCTCCTCGGCCGCCATGATCGTGATCTCGGCCAGCTGTTCGGCGTTGGGATTCTCGTTGACGTGGGTGTCGACCATGGCCAGCTGGCGTTCCGGCGTGATGATGAAGTTCATCGCCGCATAGACGTTGGCGCCGGCGCGCTTGCCCAGCACCTGGTCGATGAACTCCAGGTGCATCTGGGTGGTGCCGTAGGTGCCGCAGATCATGCCGTCGGCTTCGCCCTTGTGGATCATCATGGCGCCGATCAGGGTGTGGCGACGGCGCATGGCCAGCTTGGCCAGGTCCTGGGTCACGCCCTTGCGCATCACCATCTGGTGGTAGGTCGTCCAGTAGTCGCGGTAGCGCTCGTCGAAGTCGGGGTTGATGACGTCGAAGTGCACGCCCAGCTTGAGGCGCAGGCCGAATTTCTCGATGCGCTGCTCGAGCACCGCCGGACGGCCGACCAGGATCGGGCGCGCCAGCTTCTCGTCGACCACCACCTGCACCGCGCGCAGCACGCGCTCGTCCTCGCCCTCGGCGTAGACGATGCGCTTCATCTCCGGCGGGGCGCTCTTGGCGACCGTGAACAGCGGCTTCATGAAGGTGCCGCTGCGGTAGACGAACTGCTGCAGGGTCTCGGCGTAGGCTTCCAGGTCTTCGATCGGACGGCTGGCGACGCCGCCATCCATCGCGGCCTTGGCCACGGCCGGGGCGATATGGGTCAACAGGCGCGGATCGAACGGCATCGGGATCAGGTATTCCGGACCGAACGACAGGTTCGAGATGCCGTAGGCCGAGGCCACGATGTCCGACTGCTCGGCGAGGGCCAGGTCGGCGATCGCGTGCACCACCGCGATTTCCATCTCGCGCGTGATGGTGGTCGCGCCGCAGTCCAGGGCGCCGCGGAACATATACGGGAAGCACAGGACGTTGTTGACCTGGTTCGGATAGTCCGAACGGCCGGTGGCGATGATGGCGTCGCCGCGCACCGCCTTCACGTCTTCAGGCAGGATTTCCGGGTTCGGGTTGGCCAGCGCCAGGATCAGCGGGTTCGGGCCCATCTTGGCGACCATGTCCTGCTTGAGCACGCCGCCGGCGGACAAGCCCAGGAAGATGTCGGCGCCCGGAATGACGTCGGCCAGCGAACGGTGCGGCGTGTCTTGCGCGAAGCGTTCCTTGTCCGGGTCCATCAGCTCGACACGGCCCTTGTAGACCACGCCGGCCAGGTCGGTGACAAAAATGTTCTCGATCGGGAAGCCCAGGTCGACGATCAGGTCGAGGCAGGCCAGCGCGGCCGCGCCGGCGCCCGAGACCACCAGCTTGCATTCCTTGATGTTCTTGCCGACGACTTTCAGGCCGTTCAGGATGGCCGAGCCGACGATGATCGCGGTACCGTGCTGGTCGTCGTGGAAGACCGGGATCTTCATCCGCTCGCGCAGCTGGCGCTCGATGTAGAAGCACTCGGGCGCCTTGATGTCTTCCAGGTTCACGCCCCCGAACGTCGGCTCGAGCGCGGCGATGATGTCGACCAGCTTGTCGGGATCGGTCTCGTTGATCTCGATGTCGAACACGTCGATCGCGGCGAACTTCTTGAACAGCACGCCCTTGCCTTCCATCACCGGCTTCGACGCCAGCGGACCGATGTTGCCCAGGCCCAGCACGGCGGTGCCGTTGGAGATCACGGCGACCAGGTTGCCGCGCGCGGTGTACTTGTAGGCGTTGGCAGGATCCTTGACGATTTCCTCGCAAGGCGCGGCCACGCCCGGCGAATAGGCCAGCGCCAGGTCGCGCTGGTTCAGCAGGCCCTTGGTGGGCGCCACGCTGATCTTGCCGGGACGGGGAAACTGATGATACTCGAGCGCTGCTTGACGCAGTTGCTGACGTAATTCTTCTTTTTTGTCAGATGACGAATCCATACTGGGCAGCCTTCCTGAAGCGAATCGGGGTCTTTGATTCTATCAGACAGGATGTTGTCAATGGCTACGTATTTTTACGCTCGTTATGTGCGGTCGCAGCAATTGTTGGTAAGCCAACGCGGACGGTACAATCGCTGCCATGCTTTCCGAATTCGATCTCATCAAGCGCTTTTTCCAGCGCGAGCGCCAGGCCCGTCCTGACGTCGCGCTGGGCATCGGCGACGACTGCGCCCTGCTCGCCCCGACGCCCGCCCGCCAGATCGCGATCTCGTCCGACATGCTGGTCGAAGAGCGCCACTTCTTCGCCGGCGCCGATCCTGTAATGCTGGGTCACAAGGCCCTGGCCGTGAACCTGTCGGACCTGGCCGCGATGGGCGCGCGGCCTGTTGCGTTTACCTTGTCCCTGGCGCTGCCGCGGGCCGACGAGGCATGGCTCGACGGGTTCTCGCGCGGCCTGTTCGCGCTGGCCGATGCACACGGCTGCGAACTGATCGGCGGCGACACCACCAAAGGGCCGCTGAACATCTGCATCACCGTGTTCGGCGAAACCATTCCCGGCCATGCGCTGCGGCGCGCGCATGCGCGTCCCAGCGACGACATCTGGATCTCGGGCACGCTGGGCGATGCGCGCCTGGCGCTGGCCGGCTGCTGGAAAGAGCTCGAGCTCGATCCGGCGCTGCAGGCGCAGGCGGCGCCAAGGCTGCACATGCCCACGCCGCGCGTGGCCCTGGGCCTGGCGCTGGCCGAGGCGCCGATCGCACACGCCGCGCTCGACATCTCGGATGGCCTGGTGGGCGACCTGGGCCACATCCTGGCGGCCTCCGGCGTCGGCGCCACGCTCGACGTCGACGCGCTGCCGGCCGGCCCGGCGCTGGCGCGGCAAGACGTCGCCCTGCGGCGCCGCTTCACGGCGGCCGGCGGCGACGATTACGAGCTGTGCTTCACGGCGCCGGCGTCGCGCCGCGCGGCGGTGCTGGAAGCCGCGGCGGCGGCCGCCACGCCGGTCACCCGGGTCGGCACGATCGAGGCCACGCCCGGCCTGCGCCTGGTCGATGCCCACGGCGCGCCGCTCGACCTGACGCTATCGGGCTGGGACCATTTCAGAACTGCGTGAGTCATCGGTATCCTGTCAGGACAATCAGGTTCAACTGCCACCAAGAAAGTTGTATTATTGACAGGTGAACGCCGAACCCGGCGGTTTGCGTATGCGATGACCATTCGTAAAATGATGCCGGCCGGAACGATCGCAGCGGGCATGCCCCAAGCCGTCTCACACTGTCGAGAGAGACCATGCATCTCCTGAAGAACCCGATCGCCCGGAGGGAACCCTGGCTCGCGCGCCTCACCGGAATGCTGACCCAACCGCGCGTGGCCCTGGCCGCGGCCTGGATCGCGCCCATCCTGTTCGGCCTGCTGTCAGTGGCCATGGGGCAGGACAGTAACTGGGACCTGAAAAACTACCACTGGTACAACCCTTATGCCCTTCTCAACGACCGGCTCGACCTCGACATGGCCCCGGGCCAGTGGCAAAGCTATTTCAATCCGCTCATCGACGTTCCCTACTACCTGCTGAGTATTACCCTGCCCGGCCCCGTGGTCGGATTCCTGATGGGGTATGTGCACGGACTGAATTTTGTGCTGGTGATGGCCATCGCGCGCCGCATCGTGTCGGCAAGCGGCGGCATGCGTCTCCCCTTGCTGCTGGCCGTCGCGGGCGTGTGCGGTCCCGCTTTCCTGTCGCAACTGGGTAATACCATGGGGGACAACCTGACCGCGCTGCTGGTGCTGTCCTCGCTGCTGCTCGTGCTGCGCGGCTGGGATGGACTGCATGCCGCGACGGGTCGAACAATCGGGCTGATGGTGGTTTCCGGCTTGCTCATGGGTTTCGGGACGGGGCTGAAGCTGACCAATGGGCCGTATGCCGCGGCGCTGTGCATCGCCCTGCTGACGACGCCGGTGGCCTGGCGGCAGCGGCTGGCGCTTGCCATCACCCACGGTTGCCCCGTGCTCGCCGGCCTGCTGCTCGGCGCCGGCTATTGGTGGATGACGATGTGGGAACGCTTCGGCAATCCCCTGTTCCCGCAATTTAACAATATCTTCCGCAGCCCGTTGGCGCAGCACATGGGGGTGATCGACAACCACCACACGCCTCAAGGCATGCTCGAGACGGTGTTCTGGCCACTGGTGTTCGCGTTCGACGTCTCGCGGGTATCGGAGCTTGCGCTCAGGCTGGTGATCGTGCCGGTCGTGTACGTGCTCGCGCTGGCGTGCGGTGCGGCCTGGCTGCTGGGCCGAATGACCGGCCGGCCGGCGCACGCGCCGATGCCGGCGCGTGCGAGATTCCTCCTGGTGTTCGGCCTGGTGGCCTACCTGGCCTGGATGAAGCTGTTCGGCATCTACCGCTACCTGGTGCCGCTCGAACTACTGGCGCCGCTCATGGCGTGGATCCTGCTCCAGCGCCTGATGCCGCCTCGTACGGCAGCGCGCGTCGGTGGCGGGCTGCTGCTGGCCACGTCCCTCGCCGTCTTCCCCTTCGTGACATGGGGCCATGCCGACTGGGGTTCGCCGAATGTCAGCGTACAGGTGCCGCCCCTGGCGGCTCCCGCCGACACGGTTGTCTTTACCGCGCACGGGGATCCGCCAGTGGGCTGGCTGGCCCCCTTTTTCCCACCCGAGGTGCGCGTGATCTCGGTAACGGGCGCGTTCCCGGAGTCGCCTGCCTGGCTCGAGCGTATCCGGGCCGCCGCGACCGTGCGTCCGGGGCCGCATTACGTGATCCTGTCGACTTCGCCGGAAGGGTCGGCGGACAGCCCGCAACGCAGGCAGGCGATAGCGGACGAAGACCGCCTGCGCATGCAAGCCGCCAAGGAACAACTGGCGCGCTACCGCTTGCGGATCGACGACGGCGCCTGCAGGACGTACGCGGCCGCCATCGGTACGGCTTCCCTGCCGTACCGGTTCTGCCCGGTGGCGCTCGTACCCTGAGCCGGCCGTCTCCAGGGCCGCGCTTCAAGGGCCGCGCATCAAGCGCCGCGCTTCACCGGATTGCGACAGTACCTCAGAATTAGATCCCGACAGTTGGTTGACGTGCTATCAAGAAAGATATAATGACAGACTTAGCAATTGCCGAGCCATGTTCCATGAACTCCTTAGCCAGCCTGCAGCCCGGGACCGAGACGGAAATCCTGCGCAATGCGCCGCACATCGCCGTCGTCATCCCCTGCTATAACGAAGCGCTCACCATCGCCCAGTTGATCAAGGACTTCAATCAGTGCCTCCCCGAGGCACAGATATATGTCTTCGACAACAATTCCACTGACAATACCGCCGAGATCGCGCGTGGCGCCGGCGCCAACGTGCGCCGGGTCTCGATGCAGGGCAAGGGCAGTGTGGTGCGGCGGATGTTCGCGGACATCGAGGCCGATGCCTACATCATGGTCGACGGCGACGGCACCTATGACACCACGGTGGCGCCGCAGCTGGTCCAGAAACTCCTGGACGAAGACCTCGACATGGTGGTCGGCAGCCGCATCAGCACCGAGCAGGCCGCCTACCGTTTTGGCCACCGTTTCGGCAACAGCATGCTGACCGGCTTCCTGTCGCTGATCTTCGGCCGCACCTTCACCGACATCCTGTCCGGTTACCGCGTGTTCTCGCGCCGCTATGTCAAATCGTTCGCCGCGCATTCGTCGGGCTTCGAAATCGAGACCGAGCTTACCGTCCACGCACTCGAGCTGCGCATGCCGGTGGCCGAAGTCGACACCGCCTATGGCGCGCGCCCCGACGGTTCGGTCAGCAAGCTCAACACCTACCGTGACGGCATGCGCATCCTGCTCACCATCCTGCGCCTGTTCAAGTCCGAAAAGCCGCTCGGCTTCTATTCGATCGCCTTCGCCGTCTGCGCGCTGGCGTCGGTGCAGATGGCGATCCCGGTCTTCGCCACCTTCCTGGAGACCGGCCTGGTGCCGCGCCTGCCGACCGCATTGCTGTGCACCGCACTGATGCTGTTCGGCGTGATCCTGCTTGCTTGCGGCATCATCCTCGACGCCATCACCAAGTCACGGATCGAGCAGAAGCGCTTTCGCTACCTGGCTGTCGCCGCCTTCCGTTCCGGCCGGGGCGACTGACTCCGGCCGCTTGCCGGCCGGGGCGACGACTCCGGCCGCTTGCCGGCCGTTATTCCTCACTTCTCGAGCTTCGAGAGAATCGCATGCGTTTTCCAACTAATTTGCCCGCCAGGCTCGAAGCCTGGTTCCAGCGCCGCACCATGGCGCTGGCGCGGCCCGGTGCGCCAGCCGCCGCGGCCTGGATCGTGCCGGTGCTGTTCGGCCTGGTGTCGGTCTACCTTGGCCAGGACGAGAACTGGGACCTGCGTAACTACCACTGGTATAACGCCCATGCCCTGCTCAATGGCAGGCTCGACCTCGACATGGCGCCGGCCCAGTTCCAGAGCTACTTCAATCCGCTGATCGACGTTCCCTACTATGTGCTGAGCACGAACCTGCCTGGCCCGCTGGTCGGCTTTCTGATGGGCTGGGTGCACGGCCTGAACTTCATCCTGGTGCTGGCCATCGCCCGCCTCGTGATCGGCGATCGCGCCGACGGCGCACGCCTGCCGTTGCTGCTGGCCGGAGCCGGGGTCTGCGGCGCCGGCTTCCTGTCGCAGGTCGGCAATACCATGGGCGACAACCTGACCGCCCTGCTGGTACTGGGCGCGCTCCACATGGTCATGCGCGGCTGGGACGGCTTGTCCGAGCTGTCGGGCCGCACGGCCGGGATGCTGCTGGCGTCCGGCCTGCTCATGGGCCTGGGCGTCGGCCTGAAGCTGACCAATGCGCCGTATGCGGTGGCGCTGTGCCTGGCGCTGCTGCTGGTGCCGGCCTCCTGGCCTGCGCGCATCGGCTTCGCCTTCGTGCAGGGCTGCGGGGTCCTGGCCGGCATGCTTGCCAGCGCCGGCTACTGGTGGATCGAGATGTGGGAACGCTTCGGCAATCCACTATTTCCGCAATTCAACAATATCTTCAAGAGTCCGTTGGCTCAGCAGCTGGGAGTGATCGACAATTCCCACATGCCGCACGGTGTGCTCGAAGCGCTGTTCTGGCCCTTCGTGTTCATGGCGCAAGTCACGCGCGTGTCGGAAATCCCGCTCAAGATCGCCGTGGTGCCGCTGCTGTACGCCCTGGCGCTGGTGTTCGCCGCCGACTGGCTGCGTGGCCGCCTTGCGCGCAGGGCGGGCGCCGGCAGCGCTGCTTCCGCGCTGTCGACGCGCGCCTGCGGCCTGCTGTTCTTCGGCCTGGTCGCCTACCTGCTGTGGATGAAACTGTTCGGCATCTACCGCTACCTGGTGCCGCTCGAGCTGCTGGCGCCGCTGATGGTGTGGATCCTGGCCGAGCGCATCTTCTCGGCCGCCCGCGCCGCCCGCATCGGCGGCTGGCTGCTGGCCGCGAGCACGCTGGCCGTGTTTCCCTTCGTCTCCTGGGGCCATGCCGGCTGCGCTTCGCCGAACTTCAACGCCAGCGTGCCGCCGCTTGCCAGTCCGGCCGACACGATCGTGTTCACCGCCCACGGCGATCCGCCGATGGGCTGGCTGGCCACCTTCTTCCCGCATGAGGTGCGCGTGATCGCGCTGGCCGGCGGCTTCCCCGAGTCGCCAGCCTGGCTCGAACGCGTCCACGCCGCCGTCGCCGAGCGGCCCGGCCCTCATTACGTGATGCTGGCGGCCGCCCGGAGCGAAAAGGAAAACAGCCTGCAACGCAAACGCGCGCTGGTCGATGCACTCGGGCTCACCGACGACGCGGCCGGTTGCGCGCGCCTGGAGCGCCTGACACGACGCGGCCGCTTCCACGTCGACGTGCGCCTGGTGGACGCGCCGGGTCGCGCCTGCACGCTCGAGCTGCAGCAGCGCTACGTTGCCGATTTGCCGGAACAGGATCGCGCCCGTATGCAGGCGACCAGGGAAAAGCTGGCGCGCTACGGCCTGGCGGTCGACGCCGACGCTTGCCAGACCTATCTGGCAACGGTCGGCACGGCGCCCTACCCGTTCAGATTCTGCACGGTGACTGCCGCCAGGTAGTCGGTAGTCGACAGCTCTCACCTACCGGGACAGGTTCCTAGGCCGCCTCGCCCCGCTGGCCCGCCTCGCGCGGCGCCTTGCGGTCGTCATACGGTCCGTACGTCATCCAGTAATGCCGGAACGCGAGGCGGACGTTGTCGCGCAGCTGCTGGTCGTCCCACGGCTTGGTGTAGAAGCGGTAGATCGCGCCGCGGTTGATCGAATCGAGCACCGATTCCACCCCGGTATAGCCCGACAGGATGATGCGGATGGTTTCGGGGTACATCTCCTTGACCTTGCTGAGGAACTCGGTCCCGTTCATCACCGGCATGCGCTGGTCGCACAGGATCACGTGCACGCGGTACAGCGCCAGCAATTCGAAGCCCTCGGCCGGCGAGGACGCGGTCAGCACCCGGTAGCCGTCGCGCCGGAACAGGCGGTGCAGCGCGCTCAGCACGTTCGGATCGTCGTCGACCACGAGCAGGGTCTGCACCTTGTCGTCGACGGCCTGTTTCTCTTCCGGCTTGGCGCGGTTGGACACCACCATCTCGGCCATCTGGTCGGCCGGCAGCGCGCGCGAGAAATAAAAGCCCTGGATCTGGTCGCAGCGGTGGCGTCGCAGGTAGGCCATCTGGGCGCGCGTCTCGACGCCCTCGGCGATCACCTGCATGTGCAGGCTGTGCGCCATGCTGATGATGGCCAACGCGATGGCGGCGTCGTCCGGGTTGTTGACGATGTCGCGCACGAACGCGATGTCGATCTTGAGCTTGTCGATCGGGAAGCGCTTCAGGTAGGCCAGGCTCGAGTAGCCAGTGCCGAAATCGTCGATCGCGATCCGGATCCCGAGCGCCTTCAGGCGCGTGAGCACCTCGGTGGTGCGCTCGGCGTTCTGCATCAGCGCGCTCTCGGTGAGCTCCAGTTCCAGCAGCGCCGGCTCGACGTCGTGGCGCGCCAGCGCTTCGCGGATCACGCGTTCCAGGTCGCCCTCGACGAACTGGCGGCTCGACACGTTCACCGCCACCCGCACGTCGCGCACCCCGGCCGCGCTCCAGGCCGCGATCTGGCGGCAGGCTTCGTCGATGATCCAGTCGCCGACCCGCACCACCAGGCCCGTCTCTTCCATCACCGGCACGAATTCGGCCGGATACACCAGGCCGTAGCCGGGGCGGTGCCAGCGCAACAACGCCTCGGTGCCGGCGATGCGGCCGGTGTTCAATTCCATCTTGGGCTGGTAGTGCAGCACGAATTGCGCGTCTTCGAGCGCGCCGCGCAGGGCCAGCTCGAGGTCCAGGCGCGCCAGCACCTGCACGTTCATGCCGGCGGTGAAGAAGCGGTAGCCGTCGCGGCCGGCCTCCTTGGCGCGCACCATGGCGGTGTCGGCGTACTTGACCAGCGTGCCCGGGTCGGTCGTGTCGTCCGGGTACATGGCGATGCCGATGCTGGCCGTCAGCGCGGCCGGCTGGCCGTGCAGGTCGAACGGCAGGCGCAGGGCCTCGCGCACGTCGTTGGCCATGTTCACCGCGTCCTGCTGCTCGCGCGGCATGGTGAGGATCAGCGCGAACTCGTCGCCGCCCAGGCGGCCGACCGAATCGCGCACCCTCACGCAGCGCACCAGGCGCGTGCTGAACTGGCGCAGCAGCTCGTCGCCGCCGCGCGTGCCGAGCGTGTCGTTGATCACCTTGAAGCGGTCGAGCGTGATGCACAGGATCGCCACCCGCCAGTTCTTGTCCTGGGCCAGCTCGATGGTGTCGCGCAGGTTTTCGAAGAACAGGGTGCGGTTCGGCAGGCCGGTCAGGGCGTCGTAGCTGGCCGCATGGCGCAGGTTTTCCTGGGCCTGCAGGCGCTCGCTGATGTCGCGCGCCACCGCGATCAGCATGCGCTGCGCGCCGTGCGGGAGGTCGGGCTGTGACCCCTGGTCCTGCAGCTTCCAGCTGATCTCGACCGACACCGAGCCTTCGCCGCCGGCGCGCAGCAGCTCGGTCTCGACGATGTCGGCCTCGGACTCGGACGTGCCGTCGTGGGCGGCGCCGCCGCCCAGCAGGCGCTCGAGCTGGGTGCGCGTGGCCAGGCCCAGCGCCACCGGATCGATGCGCAGCAGCGCGTCGCGCGAAAAGCCCAGCATGCGGCAGGCGCCTTGCGACACGTCGACCATCGCCATGCTGGCGGTGTCGATCAGGAACAGCGCGTCGGGCGTGGCGTCCATCGCGCCGCGAAAGCGCGCCAGTTCGGCGGTGCGCTCGCGCACCTGGCGCTCCAGCTGGCTGCCGTAGTCGAGCGACTCGCGGTGCAGCAGGCGCACCTCGAGCAGGTTGCGGATGCGCGTCATCACCTCGACCGTGTCGAACGGCTTGCCGATGAAGTCGCGCGCGCCCGCCTCGAGCGCCGCCAGTTTCTTGTCCGGCTCGGCCGTCACCACCAGCACCGGCAGCCAGGAATCGCTTTCCAGCGGCTTCAAGGCTTCCATCACGTCGAAGCCGTCCATGCCCGGCATGTGCAGGTCGAGGATGATCAGGTCGAAGCGGTGCTTGAGGTGCAGCGCCACCACCTGGCGCGGATCGTAGGTGGAACTGACGTTCTCGTAGCCGGTGGTCTTGAGGAGGTATTCGAGCAGCTGCACGTTCACCGGCTCGTCGTCGACGACGAGGATGCGCGCGCGCCGGATGTCGGACGGGGAAATCATCTGGCCTTCCTTTCGCCTGGCAGGCCCGTCCCGGGCTGCTGCGCCAGCGTACTGTTGATCGCTTCAGTGAATTTGTCGATGTCGATCGGCTTGGTGAGATAGCGGCAAAAGCCCGCCGCCATGCCGCGCTCGATGTCGTGCGGCATGGCGTTGGCGGTCAGCGCGATCACGGGAATCCAGGTGGTCGCGGGATCGGCGCGCAGCTGGCGCAGCACCTCGAAGCCGCCCATTCCCGGCAGGTTCAGGTCCATCAGGATGGCGTCCGGGCGGTGCGCCCTGGCCAGCTCCAGGCCAAGGTGGCCGTCGGCGGCCGCCAGCAGGCGCAGGTCGGGCCGGAAGGCGAAGATCTGTTCCACCAGGCGCAGGTTGGCCGGGTTGTCCTCGACGTACAGCACCAGGCGCGGCGCGCATTCGGCGGACGGGGCGCCCGGCGCCGTCTCGGCCTGGGGGCCGCGCTCGGGCGGCGCCGAGGCCAGCGGCGCGGTGCTGGCCAGTTCGATCCAGAACACGCTGCCCACGCCCCGGCTGCTGGTGACGCCGATCTCGCCGCCCATCAGTTCCACCAGGCGCTTGGTCACCACCAGGCCGATGCCGGTGCCCTCGTGGGCGCCGGCTTCCTGGCCCAGGCGGTTGAACGGCTGGAACAGGTTGGCCAGCTGCTCCGGATTGAGGCCCAGGCCGGTGTCGCGCACCGACAGGCGCA
This sequence comes from Massilia sp. UYP34, assembly GCF_056279385.1. Classification (NCBI taxonomy): domain Bacteria; kingdom Pseudomonadati; phylum Pseudomonadota; class Betaproteobacteria; order Burkholderiales; family Oxalobacteraceae; genus Massilia; species Massilia sp. UYP34. Next base: position 259,057 of record NZ_JBWBRF010000004.1, read on the forward strand.
GGCGCTGCGGCCCCGACTGCTCGCAGGAGACGACCACGGCGCCCTCCTCGCGGTTGTACTTGACCGCGTTCGACAGCAGATTGAGCAGCACCTGTTTCAGGCGCGTGCGGTCGGCCATCACCACCGCGCCGTCCACCTCCGGGAACAGCGCCCGCACCTTGCGCGTGGCGGCGATCGGCTCGATCATGGTGCGCACCTCGAGCAGCATGGTGCTCAGGGCCACCGGTTCCATCGACAGCGTGATGGTGCCCGATTCGACCTTGGCCAGGTCGAGGATCTCGTTGATCAGGGTGAGCAGGTGGCGGCCCGACTTGAGGATGTGGTTCGCGAATTCCTTCTTCTGCTCCAGGGTCGAGGGCAGCTTGTCGGAGGTCAGGATCTGGGCGAAGCCGAGGATCGCATTGAGCGGCGTGCGCAGCTCGTGGCTCATCGAGGACAGGAAGGCCGACTTGGCCTGGTTGGCGCTCCTGGCCTCCTCGTTGGCGTTGGCCAGTTCGGCGTTGGCCAGCGCCAGCTGCAGCGTGCGCTCGTCGACGCGCTGCTCGAGCTGCTCGTTCAGGCGCATCACTTCCTGCTGCGCGCGCGTGCGCTTCCCGGCTTCGCGCAGGATGGTGCTGTGCGAATCCTCGAGCTCACGGGTGCGGCCCTCGATCTCGGTCAGCATGGCGTTGAAGGAGTCGGCCAGCTCGGCCGCCTCGTCGTCGCCGACGCGCGGCGCGCGGCGCGAGTAGTCGCGCGTGGCCACCACTTCGCGCGCGATCTCGGTGATCGCCACCACCGGCGCCGTGATCACGCGTCCCAGGCGCCGCGTCAAGAGGTAGGCGATCGCCATCGCCAGCAGGGTCACCCCGGCTGCGATCGCGAGATAGTCGACGGTGCGCGCCAGCATCCGGTTCTCGGCGCGCAGCACGACGGTGCCGACCATGTCGCCATTGTCCACGATGGGCTGGCGCACCATCAGCTCCGCGCCGTCGTCGCGCGGCAGGCTCACCTCGGCAAGGCGCTGGGGAATGTCGCGCGCCGCGCCAGGCCGGGATGCGCCGGCGGCGGCATAGGAAGCGAACAGCTTGCCCTGGGCGTCGTAGATGGCCGCGGCGCGCACCAGGGGACTCGTGCGCAGCAGCGCCAGGTTCTCGTTGGCCAGGCGCGGATCGTCGAAGCTCAGCGCGGCGGACGTCATGTGGCCGACCAGTTCGGCCTGGGTAGAGAGATCGTTGACCAGGGCGCGGTGGTAACTGCGCAAGTCATAGCCGATCACGATGACGATCGAGACCAGCAGCGCGACGAACGTGGTCGTCATCACCACCACCACCAGCTTCTTTCGGATAGAGCGCTGGCGGCTCATGCTTCCTCCACGGGCCGCTCACGGGAACGCATGCGCGACATGTAAAAGTTCTAACAAAGACGAGAAATTGATCATTCCAGCATAGCAGCACGCTAGAGCTATGTGTCGCACGAAACATTTATTCGCCGACCTGGATGAGAATGCGGCTGGCACTGTAAACGTTCGCCTGCGGTTTGGGTAGCAATTTTTGAAACTTTGCCATGTCGCGCGCGCACGCAGCGCGCTAGAATGAAGCAAGTCCGACCGGCTTCCCGACGTGGCACCCGCCCGGCCGGCGGCTTGCAAAGGAGACCCCCGTGACGAACGAACTCATCGATCTTGCCCAGAAAGTCAGCGACGCCCTCGGCGCAAAAAATCTGATGCTGGCCACCGCCGAATCCTGCACCGGCGGCGGCATCGCCTACACGCTCACCGCCATCCCCGGCTCGGGCGACTGGTTCGACTGCGGCTTCGTGACCTATTCGAACACCGCCAAGAACGAGATGCTGGACGTGCCCGACGCCGTGATCGCGCAGTTCGGCGCGGTCAGCGAAGAGGTGGCCGCCGCCATGGCGGCGGGCGCCGTGGCCAACAGCAATGCCGACGTCGGCGTCTCGACCACCGGCATCGCCGGCCCGACCGGCGCCGTGCCCGGCAAGCCGATCGGCACCGTGTGCTTCGGCTGGGCGCGCGGCGACCATGTCCACACCGAACGCCTGGTGTTCCACGGCGACCGCCAGGCGGTGCGCGAGCAGTCCATCGCCCACGCCCTGCGCGGCATCCTGCGCTTGGTCGAGTAAGGATCCGTGGCGCTTCGCCGCCCGGCCGCGGGCGCCATCCTGCTGTCGCTGGCCTGCGCAGCGCGCGCTGCGTCCCCTGCGGCGCCCCCTGCAGTGCCCCATCCAGCGCCGGCCCACGCTTCATCCACGGCGCATACGGTCTACGCGGCCGGCGACATCGCGCGCTGCAGGCATCCCGACCCGCGCTGGTCGGGCGCCGCCACCACCGCGACCCTGGTCGAATGGGCGCTGCGCGCCGATCCGAAGGCCGTGGTGCTGACCCTGGGCGACCATACCTATCCCGACGGCACGGCGCGCGAATTCGCCGACTGCTACGGCCCGACCTGGGGGCGCTTTCGCGAGCGCACCTGGCCGACGCCGGGCAACCATGAGTACAACACCCGGGACGCCCTGCCCTATTTCGACTACTTCGGCGCGCGCGCGCGCGGGGTCGACGGCAATGGCTACTACAGCCTGCGGCTGGGCAGCTGGCTGCTCGTTTCGCTCAACAGCAACCTGAAGGGCGAACCGCACGCGGCCCAGCTGGCGTGGCTGCGCGCCGAGCTGGAAAGCAGCACCGCCTCTTGCACGCTGGCGTTCTGGCACCATCCTGCCTTCAGTTCCGGCGGCCACCTCGGCCCGGGGCGCATGACCGATGCCTGGGACATCCTGCACCGGGCCGGGGCCGAGCTGGTGCTGTCCGGCCACGACCACGACTACGAGCGCTTCGCGCCCCAGGATGCCCGGGGGCGGCTGGACCGCGCGCGGGGCCTCACCCAGTTCGTGGTCGGCACCGGCGGTGCCTACGCCACGCCTTTCCTGCGTATCCGGGATAATAGCGAGGTGCGCGAAGCCAGCTTCGACGGCGTGCTGCGTTTGCGGCTGCTGGCGGACGGCTATGAGTGGCAATTCCTGGCCGCCGAACCCGAGCGGGTGCCGGCCGGCGCGACGCTCGATCGCGGCACTGGTCGTTGTCATTGAATCATGGAGAGTATTTGAACATTCCCACCCTGATGGTCCCGGTGATGCTGGCCGCCGCTTCGGCGTCCGGCCAGGCCCAGGAGCCGCCCCTGGCGCCGGCATCGGCGCCGGTCCCGTCGATCGCCTTCGAAAAAACCGTGCTGCCCAACGGCCTGCAGCTGATCCTGGTCGAGGACAAGCGCCTGCCGATCGTGGCGGTCAACCTGTGGTACCACGTGGGCCCGGCCAACGAGGCGCCCGGCCTGACCGGCTTTGCCCACCTGTTCGAGCACATGATGTTCGCCGCTACCGGCCACATCCCGCGCGGCGCGGCCGACCGCCTGCTCGAAGGCGCCGGCGCGACCGACAGCAATGGCGGCACCGGCTTCGACAGCACCAGCTACTACGACACGGTGCCGAGCAACCAGCTCGAACTGGCGCTGTGGGTGCATGCCGACCGCATGGGCTTTTTGCTGGACGTGCTCGACCAGCAGGCACTGAGCAACCAGCAGGACGTGGTGCGCAACGAACGGCGCCAGACCGTCGAGGGCGAGCCGTACGGCCTGGTCGAGGAAGCCTTGCTGCAAACGCTGTTCCCCAAGAACCATCCATATGCGGCCTCGATCATCGGCTCGCATGCCGACATCCAGGGCGCGCGGCTGGAAGACGTGCGCGCATTCTTCACCAACTATTATGGCCCCAACAACGCCAGCCTGGTGATCGCCGGCGACATCGACAAGGGCAAGACGCGCGAACTGGTGCAGCGCTACTTCGGCACCCTGCGGCGCGGGCCGGACGTCGCGCGCCCGAAGGTGGTCACGCCCCCGATCACGGCCGAGCGCCGGGTCGTGGTGCGCGACCGGGTGGAGCTGCCGCGCGTGTTCATGGGCTGGCTGACACCGGCCGCCTTTCAGCCCGGCGACGCCGAGCTGGCGGTGGCCGCCGCCATCCTGGGCGGCGGCAAGTCGAGCCGCCTGTACAAATCGCTGGTGTACGAACGCCAGATCGCGCAGGACGTCTCGAGCACCCAGACCTCGCTGGCCTTGAGCTCGACCTTCGTGGTCGACGTCACCACGCGCGCCGGCCACACGCCGCAGGAACTCGAAGCGGCGATCGACGCCGAGCTGGAACGGCTGCGCCGGGACGGCCCGAGCGAGCGGGAAGTCGAGCGCGCCCGCAACAGCCTGGAGACGGCGCTCCTGGCGTCGCTCGAAAAACTCGGCGGCGACGGCCTGGCCGAGCAGCTCAACCACTACAACCTGTACACGGGCGATCCGGGCTACCTGGCCAAGGACCTGGCGCGCCTGCGCCGCATCGACGCCGCCGCCGTGCAGCGCGCGGTGCAGGCCTGGCTCGGGCCGGAGGCGCGCGCCGTGGTGACGGGCGTGCCCGGCAAGCCGAAGGTCGACGATCCGCGCGCGCCGAAATCGGCCAAGGCAGTCAAGGCGGCGGCGGCGCTGCCGCAGTCCGCCCAGGCTGCGCTCAACGAGGCCGAGCCGTGGCGCGCGACGCCGCCCGTGGCCGGCCCCACGCCGCAGGTGACCTTGCCGCGCGGCGACACCTTCAGGCTCGGGAACGGCCTCACCGTGATCCACCACCACAATCCGGCGCTGCCGCTGGTGTCGAGCCAGCTCGTCGTCAAGAGCGGCGGCGCGGCCAATCCGGTCGCGCTGCCGGGCCTGGCCGGCTTCACGGCCCAGATGCTGGAAGAAGGCACGGCCACGCGCAGCACCCTGGACATCGCGGACGAGATCGCGCAGCTGGGCGCCTTCATGGACGCCGGCAGCAGCGACGACGTGTCGACCGTGTCGCTGCTGACCCTGCGCGCGACCTTTGCCCGCGCGCTGGCGGTGGTGGCCGACATCGTCCAGCATCCGTCGTTCCCGCCGGCCGAGATCGAGCGCCAGCGGCAAGACCGGCTGGGCGCCCTGACGCAGCAGCGCGACGACCCGGAGACGGTGGCGGCGCTGGCCGCGGCGGGCGCCCTGTTCGGCAACGGCCATCCGAAGGCCTATGGCCAGCTGGGACTCGAACACGCGATCCGCGCCGCCACGCGCGAGGACATTGCCGGCTTCTGGCAGCGCCACTACGTGCCGTCCAATGCGGCGCTGGTGGTCAGCGGCGACATCACGCGGGCCGAGCTGGAAGCGCTGGCCGAGGCGCAGTTCGGCGCCTGGCCGGCGGCGCCCGCGCCCGCGCTGGCGCCGGCCGAGGCACGCCCGACCCAGGCGCGCCTGGTGCTGGTCGACCAGCCGGACGCGGCGCAGACGGCGCTGCAGGTGGCCTGCATGGGCCCCGCGCGCGACACGCCCGACTTCCCGGCCCTGCAGGTGATGAACGGCGCGCTGGGCGGCATGTTCTCGAGCCGGCTCAACAACAATCTGCGTGAAACCAGGGGCTATACCTACGGCATCTACTCGCACTTCGACTACGATCGCGCCCCGGCGCCGTTCGCGGTCGAGGCCAGCGTGCAGCAGGACGCCACCGGCGCATCGGTGCGCGAGATCCTGCGCGAGATCGCGGCCATGCGCGAGCAGCCCCTGTCGCAGGCCGAACTCGACGCCGCGCGCAACGCCCAGCTGCTGTCGCTGCCGGGCCAGTTCGAGACCAATGCCGACATCGGCGCCAGCCTGACCGAGCTGTTCGTCTACGACCTGGCGCCCGATTACTACGACGCGCTGGCGCGCAGGCTGGCCGGGATCGGCGCGGATGACGTCCTGGACGTGGCGCGCCGCTATCTCGATCCGGACCGCATGACCGTGGTCGCGGTCGGCGAGCGGCGCAAGATCCTTCCGCAGTTGCAAAAACTGGGACTGGGCCGGCCTGAAGAGCGCGACGACGACGGCCAGCCGCTGGACAGGCCACAACGCTGAACGACCGTGACGCCGACAATGAAGCCGCGAAGGCGGCGCGCAGAGTGAAAAGGAAGGGTAAGAAAAACCGCGTAGCGACTACGCGATCTTATGACTGTGGCTCATGAATAAAGACCAAATTTCATATGCTGCATTACTGAATTCGCGGGACCGTCCGAGCGAACGGCCCTGCGACACAATCAATATTTACCGGACAACAAGGCACCCGCGTTCGGGGCAATCCTCTGCAGGCCCAGCTTTTCCAGCATCTGATAGGTGGTGCAGGCCGCCGCCGACATCACCGGCAAGCCGATGCGGTCCTGGACCGGCTGGATCGATGCCAGCGACGGCATCTGCACACAGGCGGACAGGACCACCGCATCGCAGTTGGCGACATTGAGCCGCTTCGAAATCTCGATCAGGGCGTTCGGATCGCGTGCGCCGACGGCCAGGTTGTCGGCGATTTCGAGCGAAATGCAGTCGAGCACCTCGAAGCCTTCGTGCTGGATGTAGTCGACCACCAGTTCAGTCAGGGGTTTCATGTACGGCGTAATCACGGCAATCTTTTTGGCGCCAATCTTGCCCAGGCCATGCACCAGCGCGCCGGCACTGGTGACCACGGGCGCCGGCGCGTCGTTTTCCCTCGTGCGGCCATGCAGGCGCTCTTCGGACACGCGGTGGTAGCCGCGCCCCATGCTCATGATCGCCACCAGGCAGGCATAGCCGAGCACGTCTACCCGGGCATCGGACAGCTCCAGTGCGCAGCGGTCCGAATCGGCGTCCATCGCCGCAAGCTCTTCTTTCGTGACCTTCTTCATCCGCATGCGGCTCGAATGGAAGGTGAAGCGTTCCGGCAGGATGGCTTCGCGCGCGCGCAGCATGGCCGGAATCTCGGTTTCCATGGTGGTGTTACTGCTGGGGACGATCTGTCCGATACGATAGCTGTTCATGGTTTGATTTTTTTTAAATGCCTTGCAACATAAACCACCTGTGACAAGCCAGGCCTGTCACAGGCAGTACACGGGTGTCAATTTCAGGAAACGTTTTTCGCGCAATTAATTGAGCGTGATGTTGGCCTTCTTGATGACGTTGCCCCAGTAGTCAAGCTCCGTGTTCAGCAGGGTGCCCAGGCCGTTCGGATTCATGTAGCGCACTTCGACGCCCTGCGCTGCCGCCTGCTTCCTGGCTTCAGGCGTGTCGAGCGCCTGCTTTACGGCGTTGCTGATTTGCGTCACCGTGGCAGGCGGGGTGCCCGTCGGGGCAAACAGTCCCACCCAGGCTTCCAGCGTAAAGCTGGGCAAGCCGGCTTCGGCAGTCGTGGGGACGTTCGGCAACATCGGATGACGGGTCTTGCCGGCAATCGCCAGCGCCTTCAGCTTGCCCGACTGGACGTGCTGCATCACCGAAGGTGGCGTCGTGATGAATACCTGCACCTGTCCGGACAGCACGTCCGCGATCGCCTGGCCGGAACCTTTGTACGGCACGTGCAGCATGTCGGTGCCGGTCTGTTGCTTGAACAGTTCGGTCCCGATATGCGACAGCGAGCCATTGCCTTGGGACGCATAGGTGACCTTGCCGGGGTTCTTTTTCAGGTAGGCGACCAGCTCGGGCAGCGTATTGACCGGCAGCGAAGGATGGACCGCGACGACGTTGGTGGCGGTGACAAGCAGCGCGACCGGCGTGAAATCCTTCGGCGCCCACGGCATCTTCGCGAACAGCGCTGGATTGGCGGTGTGATACGCCGAATACGACACCAGCAGGGTCGCGCCGTCCGGGGCGGAGCGCGCCACCGCCTGATAAGCGATATTGCCGCTGCCGCCGGGGCGGTTGTCGACGACGACCGTATGCTTGAGCATTTGTGCAAGCGGCTGGCTGACCACGCGCGCCGCGGTGTCGACCACGCCGCCGGGCGGATTGGGGACGATCAGGGTGATCGGCCTGGACGGAAGCGTTTGGGCAAGTGCGGTGGATGAGGCAAGTAGCAACATGCTGCAGGCGAGTGTGCGCAACATCGTGAGTCTCCTGAATGTAATTGTTATGAATGACACCGTTCGCGACCGTGCTCCAGTTCGTCGACGGTATGGATGAAATCTACCGGTTTATGCGCGGTTTTGCATTCGTATTCACAGTGGGTCAGCCTTCTCAATTCACGAAGCCTTCGTAATCCACGAAGGCTCAATTGGCGATTTAGTGGTTCCACTCGCGCCGCGTTGCAAGCAAACTGAGTGCGCCATCTCCTATTCGAGCACGACCACCACCTATGACAAATCAGATTCTTTCCGGCATCCGGGTCCTGGAGTTGGGACAGTTGATCGCCGGGCCATTCGCCGCAAAAACCCTGGCCGACTTTGGGGCCGAAGTGATCAAGGTGGAAACGCCAGGCGACGGCGACCCCTTGCGCAAGTGGCGCATGTTGCACGAGGGCACCTCGGTCTGGTGGCAGGCGCAATCGCGCAACAAGCAATCGATCTGCATCGACTTGCGCACCCTCGAAGGACAGCAGCTGGTGCGCACGCTGGCGGAGTCGACCGATGTGCTGATTGAAAACTTCCGGCCCGGCACCATGGAAAAGTGGGGAATGGGATGGGAGGACCTGCATCGCATCAATCCGCGCCTGATCATGCTGCGCGTTTCCGGCTATGGCCAGGATGGACCGAAGCGCGACGAGCCGGGCTTTGCGGCGATTGCCGAAGCGATGGGCGGCCTGCGCTACATCACCGGCGAGCCGGGGCGGGTGCCGGTGCGCGCGGGGGTCTCCCTGGGCGATACGCTGGCGGGCCTGCATGGCGCTTTCGGGGTCCTGCTGGCGTTGTACCAGCGCGACGCCCGGGGCGGCACGGGCCAGATGATCGATGTCGCCCTGTACGAATCGGTATTCAACCTGACCGAAAGCCTGCTGCCCGAATACGCGGCGTTTGGCGCGGTCCGCAAGCCGGCCGGCGGCGCCCTGCCCGGTATCGCACCGTCGAATGCCTACCGCTGCCAGGACGGCGAGTACGTCCTGGTCGCCGGCAACGGCGACTCGATATTCAAGCGCCTGATGCTGCTGATCGGACGCTCCGACCTGGCCGAGGATCCGGGCCTGGCCCGCAACGACGGACGGGCCGGCCGCGCGGCCGAACTCGATGCGGCGATCGAAGCCTGGACCGGCACCCTCCCCATCGAAGCGGCGCTGGCGGGCCTCAAGCAGGCCGGCGTTCCTTCGGGACGCATTTACTCGGCCAAGGATATCGCCGAGGATGAGCACTACCGGGCGCGCGGCGTGATCGAAAAAGTGCGCAGCAGCGAAGGCCTGGAAGTCGACATTCCCGGCGTCATGCCGAAATTGTCGGGCAATCCCGGCGCGATCCGCGAGCGCGCGCCCAGCCTGGGCGAACACACCGAGCGCATCCTGGCCGGCGCCGGCCTTTCCGCGGACCAGATCGCGGCACTGAAGAAAAATGGGGTGGTATCGTGAGCCGCCGCCTGGAAATCAATGAGGTCTCGCCGCGCGACGGCTTGCAGATGGAGCGCAATAACGTGCCCACCGAAAGCAAGATCGCCTTCATCGACGCCTTGTCGGCCTGCGGCTTTGCCCGTATCGAAGTCACCTCGTACACCTCGCCCAAGGCCATTCCGACCCTGGCCGATGCCGAAGCCGTGATGGCCGGCATCGAGCGTGTCGCCGGCGTGAAGTACACCGCCCTGGTGCCCAACCTGCGCGGCATGGAGCGCGCCGTGGCCGGCCGCCCGGATGAAATCAACCTGGTCATGTCGGCCAGCGAAACCCATAACCGCGCCAACCTGCGCATGACGCGCGCGCAATCGCTGGCCACGCTCAAGGAAGTCATGCGCGCCGCCGAGGGGGCCGACCTGCCTTGCAACGTGTCGCTGTCGACCGCCTTCGGCTGCCCCTTCGATGGGGAAGTCGATCCGCAGGAAGTCATCGCGCTGGCCCGCGCGCTGGCCGATGCGGGCGCCGCCGGCATCACCGTGTGCGACACCACCGGCATGGCCTATCCGACCCAGGTCGCCAGCCTGTGCGAGCAGCTGCAGCAGGCGGTGCCGGGCGTGCCCCTGACCATCCATCTGCACAACACGCGCGGAATGGGGCTGGCCAATGCCCTCGCCGCGTTCAACGCCGGCATCGACCGCTTCGACGGCGCCTCGGGCGGCCTGGGCGGCTGCCCGTATGCGCCTGGCGCCAGCGGCAATGTCAGCACGGAAGAACTGGTACACATGTTCGACGCAATCGGGTGCCGCACCGGCGTCGGGCTCGATGCCCTGCTCGCGGTCGTCGGTTCCATGTCCGACCTGGTCGGCCGGCCGGTGTCGAGCCAGCTGGCGCAAGCCGGGCCGCGGCTGCGCCGCTTCGCGCCGCCATCCTGGCTGGCGGAAAAGTTTCCACAATAGGCCGCCGCCAACCAGCCGGGCAGTCAATTCATAAAAAAGTCGCAGGATGGAGGAGACCATGACACAAACGCTGTACGCACAAACGCTGTACGACAGGCTGTGGGACCGGCATGCGGTGCACGTCGAGGACGACGGCACGACGCTGCTGTATGTCGACCGCCATCTGCTCAACGAAGTCATGAGCCCGCAGGCATTCGAAGGCTTGCGCACGCATGGGCGCAAGGTGTGGCGCATCGCGTCGAATCTCGCGGTCGCCGATCACAATATCCCGACCACCGGCAGCCGTACCGACAGCGCCGGCATCGACGATCCGGTGTCGCGCCTGCAGGTCGAGACGCTGACCAAGAACTGCGGCGAATTCGCCATCACCGAAATCGGCATGACCGACAAGCGCCAGGGCATCGTGCACGTCATCGGACCCGAGCAGGGCATCACCCTGCCGGGCCTGAGCGTGGTGTGCGGCGACAGCCATACCAGCACCCATGGCGCCTTTGCCTGCCTGGCTTTCGGCATCGGCACCTCCGAAGTCGAACATGTGTTGGCGACGCAATGCCTGCTCGGCAAGAAATCGAAGAACATGCTGGTGCGCTTCGACGGCAGGCTGCCCGCGGGCGTCACGGCCAAGGACATGGCGCTGGCCATGATCGGGAAAATCGGCACCGCCGGCGCGACCGGCTACGCGATCGAGTATGCCGGCGATGCGGTCAGCGCCTTGTCGATGGAAGGCCGCATGACCTTGTGCAACCTGACGGTCGAAGCCGGCGCCCGCTGCGGCATGATTGCGGTGGACGACAAGACGATCGCTTACCTGGAGGGCCGGCCGCAGGCGCCCACGGGAGAGCAGTGGGAACGGGCGGTGGCCTACTGGCGCACCTTGAGGAGCGATGCGGACGCGGTGTTCGACCAGGTGGTGACGATCGACGTGTCGCAGATCAAGCCGCAGGTCACCTGGGGCACGTCTCCCGAGATGGTCAGCACGGTCGACGGCACGGTGGCCGATCCGGCACAGGAGCCCGATCCCGTCAAGCGGGCCGGCATCGAGCATGCGCTGGCCTACATGGGGCTGGCGCCCGGCACGCCGATCACCGACATCCACGTCGACGTCGTCTTCATCGGTTCCTGCACCAACGCGCGCATCGAAGACCTGCGCGCCGCCGCCGCCATCGTGCGCGGCAGGCGGGTGGCCCACAGCGTCGAGCTGGCCATGGTGGTGCCGGGTTCCGGGCTGGTCAAGCAGCAGGCCGAAGCCGAAGGACTCGATGTCATCTTCCGGGAAGCGGGATTCGAATGGCGCGAGCCGGGCTGCTCGATGTGCCTGGGCATGAATGCCGACCAGCTGCGGCCCGGACAACGCGCTGCCTCGACCTCGAACCGCAACTTCGAGGGCAGGCAGGGCGCCGGCGGGCGTACCCATCTGGTCAGCCCGGAAATGGCGGCCGCCGCCGCCGTCAAGGGACACTTTGTCGATATCAGGGAGTGGCATTGATGGAAAAGTTCACCACGCATGCAGGGCTGGCCGTGCCGCTCGATCGCGCCAACGTCGACACCGACGCCATCGTTCCGAAGCAGTTTCTGAAATCGATACGGCGCTCCGGTTTCGGCGTGAACCTGTTCGATGCCTGGCGCTACCTGGACATCGGCGAGCCGGACCAGGATTGCAGCACGCGGCCGCGCAATCCCGATTTCGTGCTGAACCAGCCGCGCTACCAGGGCGCGAGCATCCTGCTCGCGCGCGAGAATTTCGGCTGCGGCAGTTCGCGCGAGCATGCCCCGTGGGCGCTGGCCGACTATGGCTTTCGCGTCATCATCGCGCCTTCGTTCGCAGAGATTTTCTACAATAATTGCTTCAAGAATGGCTTGCTGCCGATTATTCTTGCGCAGCAAGAAGTCGATGACCTCTTCAACGCCTGCGACGGCACGCCCGGCTTCCGACTGGCCGTCGACCTGACAGCGCAAACGGTCGCCTGGCCGGGCAACGAGCGGGTCATCCGGTTCGAGGTGGATGCTTCCCGCAAGCACCGGTTGCTGCACGGCCTGGACGACATTGCACTGACACTCGGCCATGCCGACAAGATCAAGGCCTACGAAGCACGGCGCAGACAGGAGGAAGACTGGGCGTTTTAAGTTTGAGCTTGAGCTCGAGCTCGAGCCCAGCCGCTTGCGCTTGTGGCAGAATGCTGACTGTCGACAACATGGTGAGTCGAGATCAGTCATTCAGGGAGAGAGCTTGTGAACTATGCGCGGTTTGATCTGGTCACGCTCAACCTGTTCACCGAAATCGTGCGCACCGGCAGCATCACACGCGGTGCGCAACAGGCCAATCTCGCCATGGCCGCCGCGAGCAAGCGCATCTCGGACCTGGAAGCCCATCTGGGCACCCGGCTGCTGTACCGCCAGGCCAATGGCGTCACCCTCACCGAAGCCGGCCACGCCTGTTTCCAGCATGCGCTCGGCATTCTCCAGGATGTCGACAAGATGTCGGGCGCGCTGTCGGATTTCGCCGCGGGCAGCCGCGGGCAAGTCCGCATCTGGGCCAATACCTCGGCCATCACCCAATTCCTGCCCGACGACCTGACCCGGTTCCGGCGCGAACACCCGGGTATCCGCATCAGCCTGGAAGAACGCACCAGCGGCGACGTCGTGGCCGCGGTGCGTGAAAACCGCGCCGATATCGGCATCTTTGCCGACCGCACCGCAGCGGGCGACGTGGAAGTATTCGATTACCGCAATGACCAGCTGGTCCTGATCGTTTCCCGCGACCACCCGCTGGCCGTGCATCAAAGCGTGCAGCTCGCCGATGCACTGGACTACGAGTTCGTCAGCCTGTCGGAAGCGACTTCGCTTGCTGAACGGCTGCGTGCGGAATGCGGCCGCCTCGAAAAGCCCCTCAAGCTGAGCATCCAGGTGCGCAGCTTCGACGCGGTCTGCCGGATGGTGATGGCCGGCCTGGGCATTGCCGTATTGCCGTACCTGGCAGCCGAACCGCATGTGCGCTCGATGGGCCTGAAACTGATCACCCTGACCGACGACTGGGCCGAGCGCACGCTGCTGCTTGCGCTGCGCAGCACCCTGGCGCCGCCGGCGCCGGTCAGGCTGCTGGCCAGCGCCCTCAGTGCCGATGCGGCCAGGGCATTGAGCACGCGCTGAAGCGTTGCCGGGCAGGCGCCACCCCTGCCCCGGGCCGCGCTGCTGACGGTCTCGGGAGGCGGCGGGTCAAGCCCAAGGCCGCGCTTGCCGCGCGCGGCGATTTCGCCTAACATATGAACATCTATTCACATGTTGGAGCTACAGTTGACGACCGAGTTGACCAGTCAGTTGACGAGCGCGACTGCGCCTGCCCAGCCGATCGCCCCGCCGCCCGACGAGGCGATCGGCCAGCTGGCCGATCTGTTCCACCTGCTGGGCGACCCGACCCGGCTGCGCATCGTGCTCGCCTGCCTGGCCCAGCCGACGGCGGTGGGCGACATCGCGGCCGGCCTGACCTTGTCCAGTTCGCTGGTCAGCCACCACCTGCGCCTGCTGCGCGCGGCCCGCGTCGTGAAGGCCGAGCGCCACGGCAAGCAAGTCTTCTATTCGGCTGCCGACGCCCACATCAGCAGCCTGCTCTCCACCATGTTCGAACACATCGCCGAACCCGCCACCGGAATGGACGCATGAGCCAAGCACACGACCACCAGCACACCCACCGCGACCACGACCATGGTCACGATCACGGCCATTCCCATGGCTTCGGCCACCATCACCACCACCACCTGCCCTCGCCCGACGGCCACGGCCGCGCCTTCGCACTGGCGATCGCCCTGAACCTGGCCTTCGTCATCGTCGAGTTCACCTACGGCTTCATCGCCCACTCCACCGCGCTGATGGCCGACGCCGGCCACAACCTGTCCGACGTGCTGGGCCTGGTGCTGGCCTGGGGCGCCGCCCTGCTGGCCAAGAGCGCGCCCAAGGGCCGCTACACCTATGGCCTGCGCGGCTCGTCGATCCTGGCGGCGCTGGGCAACGGCCTGCTCCTGATGGTGGCCTGCGGCGCCATCGCCTGGGAAGCGGTGCAGCGCATCGCCGAGCCGGCGCCGGTGGCGGGCGCCACGGTCTCGATCGTGGCCGCCATCGGGGTCGTCGTCAACGGCTTCTCGGCCTGGCTGTTCCTGGCCGGCAGCAAGGGCGACCTGAACATCCGCGGCGCCTACCTGCACATGGCGGCCGACGCCGCGCTGTCGCTGGGCGTGGTCATTTCAGGGCTGGCGATCATCTATTCGGGCTGGACCTGGATCGATCCGGTCGTGAGCCTGGTGATCGTGGTGGTGATCGTGATCGGCACCTGGTCGCTGCTGCGCGAGTCGGTGCAACTGTCGATGGCTGCCGTGCCGCCGAACGTCGACGCGGACAGGGTGCGCGCCTACCTGGCCGGCCAGCCCGGCGTGACCGCAGTGCACGACCTGCATATCTGGGCCATGAGCACGACCGAGACCGCGCTCACCGCCCACCTGGTGATACCAGGCGGCTACCCGGGCGACGCGGCGCTCGACGCCATCGCGCACACGCTGCGCAATGACTATGCGATCCACCATTGCACGCTGCAGGTGGGACAGGGAACGATCCATCACCACTGCGCCTTGCAGCGCCACGCGCACTGACGGGCACGCACTGACGAGCACGCATTGACGTCAACTATCCCGCCAGGTTGGCGTACAGGGCCGTGCTGAGGTAACGCTCGCCGAACGAGGGAATGATGACGACGATCAGCTTGCCGGCGTTCTCGGGCCGGCGCGCGACCTCGATCGCGGCCCACAGCGCCGCGCCCGACGAAATGCCGACCAGCAGCCCCTCCTCGCGCGCCGCGGCGCGCGCCGTCGCGAAGGCATCCTCGTTCTTCACGCAGATCACTTCGTCGTACGACGCGGTATTCAATACCCGCGGCACGAAGCCGGCCCCGATGCCCTGGATCGGATGCGGGCCCTTGGTGCCTTTCGACAGCATCGGCGAAGCTTCGGGCTCCACCGCGATCGCCCGGAAACCGGGGCGGCGCGGCTTGATGGTCTCGCTCACGCCGGTGATGGTGCCCCCGGTGCCCACGCCCGCCACCAGGATGTCGATCCTGCCGTCGGTGTCGCGCCAGATTTCCTCGGCCGTGGTGCGGCGGTGCACCTCGGGGTTGGCGGGGTTGTTGAATTGCTGCGGCATGAAGGCGTGCGGATCGTTCGCGACGATCTCTTCGGCGCGCCGGATCGCGCCCAGCATGCCCTCGCTGCCGGGCGTGAGCACCAGCTCGGCGCCATAGGCGCGCAGCAGCATGCGCCGCTCGCTGCTCATGGTCTCGGGCATCACCAGTTTGCAGCGGTAGCCGCGCGCCGCGCACACCATCGCCAGCGCGATGCCGGTATTGCCGCTGGTAGGCTCGACGACGGTGGTGTCGGGGGTGATGAGGCCGGCCGCCTCGGCGGCCTCGATCATGGCCAGGCCGATGCGGTCCTTGACGCTGTGCGCGGGATTGTGGAATTCGAGCTTGCCGACCAGGTCGGCCTTGCTCCCCGCCGCCAGCCTGCGGATGCGCACCAGCGGGGTATTGCCAATCAGTTCAGTGACATCGTTCGCGATTCTCATTACCGCCTCCGTTGCCGAATTGTTGACGTTAGGGCACCGCGAAAAACCTGCTGCGCGTTGCAGTTTTGGTCTGCGATGCTCGCTGTACTCTAGTACAGCTGCGCTTCTCGACCTGCGCGGCCCGACCAAAACTGCCGCCGCTCGCGACGGTTTTTCGAGGTGCCCCTTACTTGACGTCCAGCAGCTCCACGTCGAAGATCAGGTCTGAATCCGGCGGGATCACGCCGCCGCCCGCGCCGCGCTTGCCGTAGGCCAGCGCGCTCGGGATGATCAGGGTGCGCTTGCCGCCGACCTTCATGCCGGCCACGCCCTGCTCCCAACCCTTGATCACGCGGCCCGCGCCGAGCTGGAACTCGAGCGGCTCGCGGCCATTGTCGAGCGACGAGTCGAACTTGCGTCCGCGCTGCTGCCGGGCCAGCGGCTTGTGGAACCAGCCGGTGTAGTTGACCACGACATTGCTGCCCAGCGTTGCTTCCTTGCCCTTGCCGACCACGCGGTCGACGATCTCGACCTGGGGCACGGGCGCTTCGGCCACCGGCGCCGGGACCTGGTTCTCCGGCGGCGCGACCGGCGGCGTGCTCGACTGCTGCACGTCCGGCGGCGGCTGGGTGGTCGGCTTGCTGGCGTCCTGCGCGCCTTCCTGCGCATGGACGCTCGCGGCGGCCAGCAGCAGGGCGATGAATGCGGATCGACGAATCATGTGTTCTCTTTCAAGAGTGGGCAACCGGCCGGTTGCAACAATCTTATGATAACAAGGCTGCTTCGGCTTGCACAGTTTGCCCGGCCGGGGCGGCCGCGGCGGCGGCATCGGCGTTCGCCGCCTCGGCCAGGCGGCGCAGCACCTGGCCGGCGGTCACCATGCCGAAGGTGGCGGTGACCACCATGCTCGAACCGAAACCGGCGCAGTTCAGGCCGGTGATACTGTTCGGATCGACATCGCAGGCGTCGCCTGCGTCGGGATAACGCAGCGGTTCCATCGAGAACACAGCATCGATATGGTATTTCTGCTTCTCGCCGCGCGCAAAACCATATTGTGCGCGCAAGATTTTGCGCACTTTCTTGAGCAAGGGCTCTTGTTCGGTACGGGCAAGGTCGCGGATCTCGACCTTGGTCGGATCGATCTGGCCGCCAGCGCCGCCCACCACCACCAGCGGCATCCGGTTGGCGCTGCACCAGGCGATCAGGGCCGCCTTCGGCTTCACGCTGTCGATGGCGTCGACGACGTAGTCGACACCCTGGTCGCCGATCAGGGCCGGGATATTCTCGGGATCGATGAAATCCTCGACCAGCGTGACCTGGCAGAACGGATTGATCTGGGCGATGCGCTGCTTGAGCGCCTCGATCTTGGCCATGCCGACGGTCGAGCTCAGCGCCTGGATCTGGCGGTTGATGTTCGACTCGGCCACGTTGTCGAGGTCGATCAGGGTCAGGCGGCCGACCGCGCTGCGCGCCAGCGCCTCGACCACCCACGAGCCGACGCCGCCGACGCCGATCACGCAAACGTGCGCTGAACGGAAGCGTTCCAGCGCACGCTCGCCATACAGGCGGGCGATGCCGCCAAAACGGCGCGCGAAGTCGACTTCGTCGTCCAACGTTGCCGAAAAGAGCTGAGTATTGATCTGATTCATCCCGATATTGTAGCGGACACGCCTTTCGCATCTGCACTAAAATACCTTTTAGATCATCAAATAATTTTGCGTGTCGCCACGCCTTACGAGAACGCCATGAGCTCCCTGCCGCACGACGCCGCCCCCGATTTCGACCAGCCCATCGCCGTGCTCAAGCACTGCCACGGACGCATCCGCAAACAGCTCGCGACCCTGGAAAAGCTGCTCGAGCACCTGCCGCGCCACGGCGCCGACGAGCAGGCGCGCCAGGCGGCGGGCGCGGTGCTGCGCTATTTCGACCATGCCGCCCACCTGCACCACGACGACGAGGAACAGGACCTGATCCCGATGCTGCGCGCCACCGCGCAGGGAGAAGACGCCGCCATCCTGCAGGCGCTGGCGCCGACCATCCTGCAAGACCACCAGGACATGGATGCGTTGTGGCAAGACCTGCACGAGCAGCTGACCGCCGTCGCCGACGGCACCGGCGCGGCGCTGTCGGAAAGCCTGGCGCGGCGCTTCGTGGCCAGCTATACCTCCCATATGGAGCGCGAAGAGAGCACCATGGCGCCGATGGCGCTGCGCCTGTTCTCGCCCGAGCAGATGGCGCGCCTGGGCCAGGCCATGCGGCTGCGGCGCGGCATCGCCGTGGATGCACCGGCGAGCGCGCCGCCGGCGCCGGCCGTGGGCCAGGCGGTGGCCGACCTGCGCAAGGACTACGGCCAGGCCAGCCTCGACGAAGCCGACGTGCAGGACGACCCGATCGCGCAGTTCACGGCGTGGTTCGAGCAGGCCCTGACGGCCGAGGTGAAGGAACCGAATGCGATGTCGCTGTCCACCGTGGCCGCCAGCGGCCGCCCGAGCTCGCGCATCGTGCTGGTCAAGCAATTCGATGCGCGCGGTTTCTCGTGGTACACGAATTACGACAGCAAGAAGGGTGCGGATTTGCGCGACAACAGCTACGCCGCATTGTTGTTCTTCTGGAGCGAACTCGAACGCCAGGTGCGCATCGAAGGACGTGTGGAGCGCACCGCGCCGGACGAGAGCGACCGTTATTTCCGCAGCCGTCCGCTCAAGAGCCGGCTGTCGGCGATCGCCTCGCGCCAGAGCGCGCCCATCGCCAGCCGTGCGCAGCTCGAACAGAACTACGACGTCGTGGCGCAGGGGGCCGGCGAGGATCCGGCGCGTCCCGACAACTGGGGCGGCTACCGCCTGATCCCCGACCGTATCGAATTCTGGCAAGGCCGGCGTTCGCGCTTCCATGACCGCATCGTCTACGAGCGGCAGGAAGACGGCAGCTGGACGCGCCAGCGCTTGCAACCGTAACCGGCCAGGAGCCGCGGCCGGCTACGCCTTGGACAAAGGGGGTGGACCGTGTTCGACCAGATCAAGCTGTCGGCCTGGCAAGCAGGCCTGCGCGGCACATTGCCGCAACTGTCACCGCAGTTGTCCCTGCCATTGCGCGTCGAGCTCTGGAACGGCGAACGGATCGACTTGTCGCCCGATCCGCCGCAGGTCACCATCCGCATCCCCGGCCCCGCCGCGCTGCGCTACCTGCGCTCCCCTTCCCTGTACAGCCTGGGCCGCGCCTACGTCGAAGGCGCGATCGAGGTGATCGGCCGCGCGGCCGACATCATCGCGGTCGGCAATGCGCTGGCGGCGTCCGGCGCGGTTTCCGGCACGGCATCCGGAGCCGCGCCCGACACCATGCGCGGCCGCCTGGCCGGGGCGCTGGGATTGCGCAAGAAGCGCACGCGCGAATCCGACCGCGATGCGATCCGCTACCACTACGACGTCTCCAACGAGTTCTACGCCGCCTGGCTCGATCCCAATATGGTGTATTCCTGCGCCTATTTCGAGGACGGCGACGAAGACCTGGCCACCGCGCAGCGCAAGAAGATCGACCACATCCTGCGCAAGATCGACCTGCGTCCCGGCCAGACCCTGCTCGACATCGGCTGCGGCTGGGGGGCGCTGGTGCTGCGCGCGGCCGAGCAATTCGGCGCGCGCTGCGTGGGCATCACGCTGTCCGAGAACCAGGCCGCGCTGGCGCGCGAACGGGTAGCACAAGCCGAGCTGCAAGACCGCATCGAGATCCGGCTGCAGGACTACCGCGACGTCGACGGCCGCTTCGAACGCATCACCAGCGTCGGCATGTTCGAGCACGTCGGCGTGCAGCACCTGAAAGACTACTTCGCGCGGGTGGCCGACCTGCTGGCGCCGGGCGGCGTGGCGATGAACCACGGGATCACCACCACCGACGTCGACAATGGCGCGACACCCTACGGCGGCGGCCAGTTCATCGACGAATACGTGTTTCCGCAGGGCGAGCTGGCGCACCTGGCGACCGTGGTGCGGGCGATGCAGGAAGGCGGCCTGGAAGTGCGCGACGTGGAAAACCTGCGCCGCCACTACGCCCATACCTGCGCGCTCTGGACCGACAATTTCGAGAGCAATGCGGCCCACATCCGCACCCTCACCGATCCCAGGCGCTTCCGCATCTGGCACGTGTACCTGGCCGGCTGCGCCTACGCCTTCGCCCACGACCGCATCAGCCTGTACCAGATCGTGTGCGGCAAGGCGGGGAGCGACGTGGCGCAGCTGCCGTGGTCGAGGAAGTATATGTACGCCTGAGTGTCGTCCTGAGTGTCGTCCTGAGTGCTGTCCTGAATGTCGACCTGAGTTTCGACCTGAGTTTCGACCTGACCGTCAGGTCTTCAGGCGATCGGTGAAGGTCTTGCGGAACTTGGCCACCTTCGGCGCCACCACGAAGGCGCAATAGCCCTGCAGCGGGTGCTGGGCAAAGTAATTCTGGTGATAGTCCTCGGCCTTGTACCAGGTTTCCCGCGGCGTCACCTCGGTGACGATCGGCGCGTCCCACACCAGGCCCATCTCGCCGATCACCTTGTGCGCGATCTCGGCCTGCCCGGGCGAGGTCGTGAAGATCACCGAACGGTACTGCGTGCCGACGTCGTTGCCCTGGCGGTTCAGGGTGGTCGGATCGTGGATGGTGAAAAAGATCTCGAGGATGTCGCGGTAGCTGATCACGGCAGGGTCGAATTCGAGACGCACCACTTCGGCGTGGCCGGTGGCGCCGCCGCACACCGCCTCGTAGCTCGGATTGTCGACCTGGCCGCCCATATAACCGGATTCCACACGGGTGACGCCGCGCGCCTCGAGGTAAACCGCTTCCAGGCACCAGAAGCACCCGCCTCCGAGGATGGCGACTTCGGTTGCTGCTTGCTCACTCATAATTCACCTTGGCATCAATAGATAGATATATCCTTTAATGTAGCGCAAAGCGCCCTTCCCTGCATCGAACCGCCTCCGTGGGCATGGCGCCCATGGCGCCGGCGCGGCAAGGACTCCCCCGACGATGGCATAATGAGCGCCAACGTTCAGGAATCGCATGAATACACTTTCCGCCCGCGCCACGACGCGCGGCTTCGATACAACACATTTCCGCCACGCCCTGTCGCAATTTGCGACGGGCGTCACCGTCATTACCACGCGCCTGGCCGACGGCAGCTTCCGCGGCCTGACCGCCAGCTCCTTCAACTCGGTCTCGCTCGACCCGCCACTGGTCTTGTGGAGCCTGGGCGCCGGCGCCAACAGCCTGCCCATCTTCAGCGGCAACTCGCACTACGTGATCAACGTGCTGTCGGCCGGCCAGGAAGAACTGGCCCTGCGCTTCTCGCGCCGCATCGAGAACCCGTTCGACGGCGTCGCGTACGAGCTGTCGCGCACCGGCCTGCCGATCCTGAAAGGCGTATCGGCATGGTTCGAATGCCACAACCGCAGCCGTTATCCCGAAGGCGACCACGTCATCTTCGTCGGCGAGGTCGAGGAGTGCCAGGTCCATCCGCAGCCGGCCTTGATCTTCCACAGCGGCAAATTCGGCAGCACGGCGGGGTGCGTCGTTCAAAAATGAAAATGCCTGTCGCAGTTTCAAAAGATGCGGCTGTGGCACGTTTCTATAATGTTCAGGCGCGCCGCACGCGGCACCTACCGAACTAGAACCTAGAGACAGGATTTGCGATGACCCGTACCGACTCGTCCAAGAAAGCTTCTTTCCACTGGGATGACCCGCTGCTGCTGAACAGCCAGCTGCAGGATGATGAGCGCATGGTGCGCGACGCCGCCGCCGCCTATTGCCAGGACAAGCTGCAGCCGCGCATCCTGGAGGCGTTCCGCCACGAGACCATGGACGTCTCGATCTTCCGCGAAATGGGCGAGCTGGGCCTGCTGGGCCCGACCATTCCCGAGCAGTACGGCGGGCCTGGCCTGAACTACGTCGCCTACGGCCTGATCGCACGCGAAGTCGAACGCGTCGACTCCGGCTACCGCTCGATGATGAGCGTGCAATCCTCGCTGGTGATGGTGCCGATCCACGAATTCGGCAATGAGGCGACGCGCCAGAAATACCTGCCGAAGCTGGCCACCGGCGAATGGATCGGCTGCTTCGGCCTGACCGAACCCAACCACGGCTCGGACCCGGCCTCGATGGTCACCCGCGCGCGCAAGGTCGATGGCGGTTACAGCCTCACCGGCAGCAAGATGTGGATCACCAACTCGCCGGTCGCCGATGTGTTCGTGGTGTGGGCCAAGGACGACGAAGGCGCGATCCGCGGCTTCGTGCTCGAGAAAGGCTGGAAAGGCCTGTCGGCCCCGGCGATCCACGGCAAGTTCGGCCTGCGCGCCTCGGTCACCGGCGAAATCGTCATGGACGAGGTGTTCTGCCCGGAAGAAAACGCCTTCCCGGAAGTGCGCGGCCTGAAGGGCCCGTTCACCTGCCTGAACTCGGCGCGCTACGGCATCGCCTGGGGCGCGCTGGGCGCGGCCGAAGACTGCTGGCACACCGCGCGCCGCTACACCATGGACCGCACCCAGTTCGGCAAACCCCTGGCGGCGAACCAGCTGGTGCAGAAAAAGCTGGCCGACATGCAGACCGAGATCACCCTCGGCCTGCAAGGGTGCCTGCGCCTGGGCCGCATGAAGGACGACGGCACGGCGGCGGTCGAGATCACCTCGATCATGAAGCGCAACTCGTGCGGCAAGGCGCTGGACATCGCCCGCGTCGCGCGCGACATGCTGGGCGGTAACGGCATCTCGGACGAGTTCGGCATCATCCGCCACATGGTCAACCTCGAGGTGGTCAACACCTATGAAGGCACGCACGACATCCACGCCCTGATCCTGGGCCGCGCCCAGACCGGCATCGCCGCGTTCTGACCCTTGATCCGGGGCGCGCTCCTCAGGGCGCCGGCATGCCTGCCGGCACCCTGCCGAGCGCACCGACGATCGCATTCACGAGCGTCTCGACGGCATAGGGCTTGCGAACGAACTCGACCTGGAGCGTCTGCAGGCGGCCGGGATCGACCATGTAGCCGCTGGTCAGCACGACCGGCAGGTCCGGATAACGGCTGGCCAGCCAGTGCACGAGCCCGATGCCGTCCATGCTGCCTGGCATCATCACATCCGACAAGACCAGATCGATTCCGTCCAGATCGGCCGCCAGCGCGGCATCGGCGCTGTCCACCACGGTGATCTCCGCCTCCAGGGCCTGCAACAGGGAAGCGATGGTCTCGGCCACGCCCGGATCGTCTTCCACACACAGGATATGCACGCCCTGCAGCGTGCTCGGCGCATACGGCGCTTGCGCGGCTTGCGCGGCCGGCGCCGCTTGCCTGCCCCGCGGCAGCAGCAGGCCGATGGTCGTGCCCATGCGCTCGCGCCGGATGAAGGCCAGTCCCTGGCTCTGGCTGGCGAAGCCGTCCACCTGCGACAGTCCCAGGCCGGCGCCCTTTCCCACCAGCTTGGTGGTGAAGAATGGATCAAAGGCGTGACGCGCGGTTTTTTCCGACATGCCCTCTCCATCGTCGGTCAACATCAGGCAGACGAATTCACCGGCCAGGCGTGCGCCTTCCGGCAATGCGGGATCCGGCAACACCACGTTCCAGACCCGCATGGCCAGGCTGCCCCCTTCGGGCATCGCATCGCGCGCATTGCCGACGATATTCAATAGCGCGGCATCGAGCTGGGCGGGGTCGGCGAAGACCGGCCACAGCGCGCGCTCGGCGTCGATCGCCAGGCGCACCCCGGAGCCGGCCGCGCCGGCCAGCATGTCGCCCGCGACGTGAAGATACTGCCCCAGGTCGAGCGACACATTGTTGAGGGGCTGGCGGCGCGCATAGGCCAGCAATTGCTGCGTCAGCGCCGCGCCGTGGCCCGACGCACGGCGGATATTGTCCAATGCCCGGTCCAGCCTGGGATTGTCTTCTTTCTGAAACAGGATGCGCAGCAGCGTCTCCGATCCGGAAATCACCTGCAAGAGGTTGTTGAAATCATGGGCGACGCCGCCCGTCAGCCGTCCCAGCGACTCCAGCCGCCGCGCTTCCGCCAGCGCGTGCTCGACCCGGCGCCGTTCTCCGATTTCGCGCTCCAGCTTGTCGGTGCGATCCCGCACTGCATTCTCCAGCTCGCCGGCATGCCGCTCCAGCGCGTGCCAGTGGTCGCGCATGGCGAACTGCAGGCGGCGCGTGCGCAAGGCGGAGCGCACCGACATCAGCAGGATTTCGCGCGAGGTCGGGCGTTCGATCAGTGTGACGTTGCCCATGCGCGCCAGCCGGACGAAGCGGTTGCTGTCGACGGTCGCCCTGGTCTGTCCGGCCAGCGTCAGGAGCGGCAGGTCGGACCACGCGGGTTGGCGCCGCAAGGTCGAGTCCAGGCCCTCCAGCGAGCACGCGTCCAGGCCTTCCTCGGTCACGATGGCGCACCAGGCACGCTGGTCCAGGCTGGCATAGAAGGCGACTGCGTCGGCGCACAGGACGATGTCCAGGCCTTCTTCCTCGAGCAGGGCGCGCAACGATTCGCCATCCCCTGCCGCCGGAGCGAACACGACCACCGTCGGCGCCGGCTGGACGGGGATGGCCGCCACGTCGTCAGAACTCAAGAGAGGATGCTCCGGGCTGCAGGCCGGGCACGCCGACCCGCTCACCGATCTCGATGCCGTCGTCCGTCAGGTGCAGCGCGCGCACGTCATGCTGGTGACGGCCGTGGCGCTTCTTGAGCACGCAGATCGCCTTGTGGACGACGTTCTCGTGTTCGTAGTAGCGCAGCGAGATGATGTTGTCGGTAATGAGGCTGAGCGCGTCGGGCTCCTTGGAGGTATCCAGCCGCATCGAGTGCGCCCCGACGATGATGGACGTCACGTTCATGTTGCTTAAGTAAGAAAACAATTCGTTCATCTGCAGCAGCAGCGACTTTTCCTCGCGAATCACGTCCAGGTACGCGTTGATGCAGTCGATGATGATCAGGCATGCGCCGCGATCCTCGACCACGCGCCGCACGGTCCAGATGAATTCGCCCGGCGAAATGCGCGACGGATTCACGCGGCGCAGGTGGAACAGGCGCTCCGGATCGGCGTCGTTGGCGTTGTCGTTGCCGTGCCGCATGTGCTCCAGCATCCGGGAACGCAGGATCGTCTCGGATTCGTCGAAGGTGAAATAGCCGACGTGGCACCCGGACTGCACCGCCGACAGCGCGTACTGGAGCGCGACCGTGGATTTGCCGACGCCGGACGGGCCCAGCACCATCGTGGAACTGCCGGTCGCCAGGCTGCCTCCCATCATCCGGTCCAGGTTGTCGACGTTGCTGAGAATATCGAGGGCGCGGTCGTCGCGATGATGCTCCTCGGCGATCAGGCTCGGATAGACCAGGATCTCCCTGGACTTGATGGCGAAGTCGTGCCACCCGCTCTGGAAGTCGCCGCCGCGCAGCTTGACGACGCGCAGGCGCCGCCGCGCGGCGCCGAAATTGCGCTCCAGTTGCTCGAGCGTGATCACGCCATGCACGGCGCTTTGCAATTCGTACTCGCGCCCGTCCCCGGTCAGGTCGTCGAGCAGGATGACCGTGGCGTCGAGCATGGCCAGGCGCTGGCGCAGGTCGATGATCTGGCGCCGGTAGTGCGCGCTGTCGCGCGCGAGCAGGCGCACCTCGACCATGGAGTCGATGACCACGCGCCGGGCGCCGCTGGCCGCGATCCGGTCGGCGAGCAGATTGACCAGGGCCGACAGTTCGGTGTTCGTCGGCAGCAGGATCGTCTGCGACGACGTGGTGTTCGAAGAGAGCGGCATCATTTCTTCGATGCCGATTCCGTCCAGCGACCAGCCATGGCTCGCGGCGGTCGCGCGCAACTCGCCTTCGCTCTCGGAGAGCGTCAGATAGAGGCAGTTCTCGCCCACCGCGGCGCCTTCGATCAGGAAACGCAGGCCAAGCGTCGTCTTTCCAGTACCCGGCCGGCCCTCGATCAGGTGCACGCGCTGGTGGATGAGACCACCGCGCAGGACTGCGTCCAGCTCGGGAATCCCGGTGACGATTCGTTCGACTGCGCCGATCATGGTGTTCCTTTCATGAAATTGCCAAAAATATGGCTGGCAATGAAAGGAAAGGATTGTACAGTTGTATCGATTATAATATTTCAACCGAAAATGCAAGCTTCAGTTGACATCTAATTATTTTTGGACGGTGTCCGGCGCGCGCGATGGCCGGCGACGCGCCGCGCCGCCTGCACCTGCGGCGTGTCGCCCAGCGGCGCCAGCGCCGCACCATACGCCAGCGCACGCACCAGCGCCGCTTCGCCGAAGCGCAGGCCGCGCCCGCGCAGCTGCGGCAGCGAACGCACCGGCTCCGGCACGATCTGCACCGCGGCGCGCACCAGCAGTCGCTGCAAGGGGCGCAACGACACCGGCAGCGCATCGGGCAAGAGCTGCGCCTGCCCCATGATCCGCATGAAATCCGCGAGGATGGCCGAGCCTTCCAGGCCGGGCGCGGTGTTCGCCAGCATCGCTTCCCACTCCCGCCACGAGCGCGGGGCGCCCAGCGCGCCATACAGGCGCGCGGCCGGCCCGGCCTCGGCGAAGGCGGCGTTTTTTTCCGCATCGGACAGCGGCCGGACGTAGCGGTGGTAGGCCTCGGTGAATCCGAACGACGCGGTCGCCTGCACCCAGTCGAGCAGGCGCGGATCGTTGGCGCGGTAGGCGACGCCGTCGGGCGTGACGCCCTCGACCCGCTCATGCATGCGCACCACGCGCGCGATCATTTCTTCGGCTGCCGAACGCGGGCCATAGACGGTCATCAGCGCCGCGAAGCCGGTGCGGCGCAGGCGCGTGCCCGGATCGCGCTGGAAGCTGCTGTGGTCCCACACGCCGGAGCGCACCGACGGTTCGGCCAGTTCGAGCAGCACCGCCGTCGCCCCGCCCACGAACAGGGAAACCGGGTTGGCGAACAGCTGCCACGCAATGCCGTCGTGCGGCGCCAGGGCGGCCTCGCCGGCCGGCTGGCTGAAATCGAAGGCCATGCCGGCAGGCGGCTGCATCCATTCCCGCATTGCGCTCAGCATCGCTTCCTCCGGCAAGGACGCCCGTTACTCCCTTGTCGTGTGGCGCTTATGGGCACCTCGAAAAACCGTCGCGAGCGGCAGCAGTTTCGGTCGAGAAGCGCAGCTGTACTAGAGTACAGCGAGCATCGCAGACCGAAAATGCAACGCGCAGCAGGTTTTTCGCCGTGCCCTTATTCGTCGAAGTCCTCGGCCAGGTTCTTCCAGCCGCGGCTCTTGGCGAAGGCGGCGAATTCCTCGGGCGCTTCGAGCACGATCAGGCGGCTCTCCTGCAGGCCCGGATCGCTGTGGCCGAAGTCCGGCCCCTGGTAGCCCACCGCGCGCAGGCGGTCGACGAGCTGGCGCACCAGGACCGTGTCCTTGTAAGCGCCGGGCTCGAGCTTGGCCGCGAATTTCACGTACACGTCGATGATCCCGTAGCCCTCGTCGAAGATGGTGATGTTCTTCACGTCGAGGGTACGGCCTTGCCCATCCTTGGCCTGGAAGGCGCCGGACAGTTCGATATCGGATTCGGTCGTCATGTCGCCAGCATATCACCGGCGCGCGCGGCGCGCCGTCGGCGATCGCAGCCGAATGGCTGCCTGGTCCGATAACCGGTCGAGGTTCAGACTTCCCATTGCAGCGCGAAGGTCAGCGACCTGCTCCGCTCATCCACCAGCGGCAGCTTGTCGTCCACGACGCCGAACGACACCGTGCGCCCGACCCGCCACTGGTAGCGATACAGCAGCGAGCGGTGGACCTGGCGGTCGTTCCACGCCTCGAGCTGGGTCACGCCGTACGACGGCGCGCGGCGCCAGACCGCTTCGTCGAGCACGCCGTCGATGGCCGGCGCATCGGGCGCGCCGATGCGCAGCGCGCGCAAGCCGTCGCGCTCGCCGGAAGCCTGCGCGGCGCCGGCGGTCAGCAAGGCGCAGGCGGCAAGTGCGGCAAGCGGGACGAACAGTCGGCGCGGGGTCACGTCAGGGGAGTCGCTCGGGATGGGAGGCCGGGCAGTCCAGCATGCAAGTTGCTAAAAAGAAAATGCAGTCGACATCTTATGCACCTTGGGTTGCGACTGTGAAAGTGAGTACGGAACATGACACATTCCGTGGTATGGCGTTCTCATTCGACAATCTTTGGCGCGATCCGACCCAGGTCGACTCTGTGTGCATGGATATTTACGCTACCATCGATGCACGATGCATGATGATCGTGCCGGTCTCTACCTCTTGA
This sequence comes from Massilia sp. UYP34, assembly GCF_056279385.1. Taxonomy (NCBI): domain Bacteria; kingdom Pseudomonadati; phylum Pseudomonadota; class Betaproteobacteria; order Burkholderiales; family Oxalobacteraceae; genus Massilia; species Massilia sp. UYP34. The sequence goes on from NZ_JBWBRF010000004.1 coordinate 287,184, forward strand.
GCGTGACCAAATGAATGCGCAGATGAGTACGACGCAGCCCATGCCCGATCCCTCCCTGCCCGAACAATCGGGCGCCCTGTCATTCGACCTGCTGCTGAGGAACTTGCCGGGCGCGGTCTATCGCTGTCACAACGACCGCGACTGGACCATCGCATTCATCAGCGACGGCATCGAAAAGCTGACCGGCTACTCGGCGGCCGCCTTCACCGCGCGCCCCGGCCTTCCATTCGGCGCCATCATTTTTCCCGAAGACCGCATCCTGGTCGATAGTGCGGTCGCGCTGGCGCTGGCCCAGGATCGCCCTTACCAGGTGACCTACCGGATCCGCACCGCGAGCGGTGACATCCGCTGGATCTGCGAACAGGGTTCGCTCGACCAGTCGGGCGGCCCGCCCGGCATGCTGGAAGGCTTCCTGTCCGACTTCACGCGCCTGAAGAAGGCCGACATCACGCTGCAGGAGCAAGCCTCGTTCCTGCAACGGGCGCGCGACGCCATCATTGCGATGGACATGCATTCCGTCATCAGCTACTGGAACCATGGCGCCGAACGCCTGTATGGCTGGAGCGCCCGGGAAGCGCTCGGCAAGCGCTTCTGCGACCTGTTGTGCGACCAGCCCCCACTCTACGAGGCCGCCTTCCGGCAGACGCTCGAATCGGGCGAGTGGGCGGGCGAACTGACCCATATCCGGCGCGACGGCTCGACGATCGACACCGATACCAGCTGGACCTTGCTGGGCCCGGACCAGACGCTCGGCGCCAGCCAGAAGATCCTGGTGATCGGCACCGACATCAGCGAACGCAAGATCAATGAAGCCAGGATCTTCCACCTGGCCTTCTTCGACCACCTGACCGACCTGCCCAATCGCGCCAACCTGCTCGACCACCTGCGCCGGGCGCTGCTCACCAGTACGCGCACGCGCAAATGGGGGGCGCTGATGTTCTGCGACCTCGACAACTTCAAATTCCTCAACGACAGCCAGGGCCACGCGGTCGGCGACCAGCTGCTGCAGGCGGTGGCGCGCCGCCTCGAGCACTGCGTGCGCGAGGCCGACATGGTGGCGCGCCTGGGCGGCGACGAGTTCGTGGTGCTGATCCAGCCGGTGGAGGACGCGCGCGAGCTGGCCGCGAGCCAGGCCGAAGTCGTCGCCGCCAAGGTCGTGGCGGCCCTGGCCGCGCCGTTCCAGCTCGGCGAGCTCAGTTACTCGGTGTCGGTCAGCATCGGCGTGGTCACGCTGTGCGGCGTCCACGACACGGTGGAATCGACCTTGCGCGAGGCCGACGCCGCGATGTACCAGGCCAAGGCCGCGGGCCGCAACGCCTTCCGTTTCCACGATCCGGAGGCCCAGGCCGCCTGGTCGGCGCGCGCCGAGCTCGAAGGCAGCCTGCGGCGCGCGCTGCAGCACGACGAGTTCATGCTGCACTACCAGCCCCAGCTCGACCACTCGGGCCGGGTGTTCGGGGCCGAGGCGCTGCTGCGCTGGCGCCTGCCCGATGGCCGGGTGCTCTATCCGGGCGAGTTCATCCGCGCCGCCGAGGAAAGCGGGATCATCGTCGAGATCGGCAAGTGGGTGTTGCGCACCGCCTGCGCCGAGCTGGCGCGCTGGCAGCGCGCGCCCGAGATGGCCGGCCTGACCCTATCGGTCAACGTCAGCGCGCGCCAGTTCAACCAGCCCGATTTCGTGCCCACGCTGCAGGAGGTATTCGAGCACAGCGGGGTGCAGGCATCGAGCCTGAAACTCGAGCTGACCGAAAGCCTGGTCATCACCGACTTCGCCCAGACCGCGCACACCATGGCCACGCTCAAGCGGCGCGGCCTGAGCTTTTCGCTGGACGATTTCGGCACCGGATACTCGTCGCTGGCCACCCTGCGCAAGCTGCCGCTCGACCAGCTCAAGATCGACCACTCGTTCATGCGCGACGTGTTGACCAACCAGAACGACGCGTCGATCGTGCGCTCCATCATCGCGCTGGGCGACAGCCTGGGATTGCAGGTGATTGCCGAAGGGGTCGAGACGCCCGGGCAACGGCAGTTCCTGGCCGATGCCGGCTGCCATCTCTACCAGGGGTTTCTCTACCAGAGCGCGCTCAGCGCCGAGCATTTCGCGCAGTATGCGCGCGGGGTGCATTAGCCTTTCCCGCTAACGCAAAAACGTCGTCCCCGCCCTTGCCGGGCGCCTTGGCGGGGACCCAAGTTTTCAGCGCATTGTCACCATAAAACGTAGTGGCTACACGAAGGACTTGGGTCCCTGCCAAGGCGCCCGGCGAGGGCGGGGACGACTTGCTCAAGCTGCTGGTTCGATTAGAACTTGTAGCCCACCGCCAGCACGATCGCCACCGGATCGAGCTTCATGAACTGGGTCTGGCCGGTCGAGAAATGCACGTCGGTGCGCAGGCGGGTCTTGATGACGGTGGCGTCGGCGAACCAGCGCTCGTCGAAGTTCATCGCCACGCCGACTTGCGCGCTATAGGTCAGCTTGTTGTCGATCTTGAAGGTGGTCGGCACGTCGCTGCCCGGATTGGTGATCGCGGTCATCTTGGCCGAACCGCGTTCCTTCATGAAGTAGGCATAGGTCGGGCCGAAGCCGATGAACGGACGGAAGGTCGAGGTCGGCGCGCCGAAGCGGTATTGCACGAAGGCGGTCGGCGGCAGCGCCTCGACCTCGCCCAGCTTGCCGGCGCCCTGGATCGCGCCGGCGCCGTAGATGCTGTGCTTGTACGGCGTGCCGAGCGCGCCTTCGAGCGAGATATTGTCGGTCAGGCTGTAGGTGAAGATCAGCACCGGCTGCATGTCGTTGCCGACGTCGGCCTTGGTGCCCGGCAGCGCCGGCGCGCTGATGTCGCCGCTCTCGACCTTTGGCATCAAGCGGTTGAAACCGATCTTGGCCGTGATCTGGCCGGCCGATTGCGCGTAGGCGCCGGACGCGAATGCCAGCCCGGCAGCCACACCCAGCACCTTGATCATGCTGTTGAAACGAACTTTCATGCTATCTCCTGATATGTGTGTGAGGACCCGCCACCTGGACGGGTCTGCAGCCGCTGCTTACAGCCAGCCCTTGATGGCCATGTCCTTGAAGACATAGCGGGCGATGAGGTCGTTCTCGAACGGGGTCGGGTTGATCCCGTCGGCGAACATGTAGCGGCTCACATCACCTGCGACCGTGTTGTTCGCGGTGCAGATCAGCGAGGTCATGCCCAGCGCGTTGTCGGCACAGGCCGGCGCGCTGGTATTGGTCAGGCCGTACGGGCCGGGGTTCTTCACCTGGTCGTTGCTGACGGTGTACAGGTCGGTGTACAGCACGCGCGCATCGTCGGCGCCGAGGCCTGCTTTCAGCTGGGTATTGAAGGCGTTGACCATGGCGGTCACCAGTTGCTGAATCGCCACAGGGCGCGACCTGGCGGTCGGGGTGCTGGCGACGTCCGGCAGGTTGGCGACGATGACGTACTTGGCGCCCTTGGCCAGCAGTTCGTTCCTGACCAGGCCCGCCATCTGCGCGCCGGCGGTGCCGAGCGCGGTGACCATCGTCTGCGCGTTGGCGGTGGCGTAGGCGCCGGCCGCGGCGTTGCCGGCGGCGGTGCCGTCGGCCTGGGCGGCGGCCACGATCGGACCGTAGACGGCCGGCTGGGCGACGGCCTGGTTACCCGGCTGCATCGCGGCAGCGGTCACGGCGGCGGTCACGACGCTCTGGTCGGTCTTGCCCGGACGTGCGTTCTCGGTGGCGATCGCCACGCCGATGGCTTGCGCCGCGGCTTGCGGATTGGTCGCGCCGGCCGCGAGACGGGTGGCCAGGGCGGTGGCGAACGCTTGCGCGCCGGCGGCGGTGCCGGCACTGGTCACGGCGGCCAGCTGCATCAGCACGTCATTACCGCCCGACAGCACGGTCACCAGTTCGGTGCCGCTGAACTTGTTGCCGGTCTTGCCCAGGTGATTGGCGATCTGGGTCACCATCGGGGTGGTCATCTCACCGATCGGCGAGCCGGTGGCGGCGTTGCCCGGGCCGACTGGATTGACCACGCGCGAACCGCCTTGCGCATAGTTGAAGCAATTCGGGTGGTTCACGATCGGCACGTTGAAGCCGAGCGAGGCATTGCCCTGCAGGCCGGTCTGGGCGGCGCACGGGGCCGGCAGCTTGAGCTGGGCGGCCATGAAGTCGAGCCAGATCTTGCCGTTCAGGTCGACATTCCGGGCGCTGCTGTCGCCGTTGATCGTGAACTTGCCGCCGCCGGCCGCCGCGACGGCGCCGACACGGTAGGTGCCCACGTCCGACAGGCTGTCGCCGAACGACACCAGATTGGTGAACGTGAGCTTGGCGGTCTGATCGCCGCCGGCAGGGCTGGTGCCGCCGCCGCATGCGGTCAGGAGCGCAGCCGTCAGAACGGCCAGCGCGAATTTGGTATGACGCATCGTGTCTCCTGGATAGAAATTATTGTGAAACGAACGCCCGTGCTATTCGTATCATGAACACTATGCCAGCGTTCAAATCGCTTGTATAGCAAATTCCATTGCGCGTAGGCATTCAACGACCCCACCTATCAGAACAGATGGGGTAGCTGGCGGGAACGGATTATAACCACCGTTTTCCACGCAAAAAGAGTCGAATTTGTAACGAATGAGAACGAAATGCGGGGCGTTTGCGCCCCGTCATTCGCTTCATTGATCTACATTAAACTTTCGCGTGGGAATTGAGCAGGCCATGCACAATGCCTGTCGAACCGTGCGCTGCGCGGCGCAGGCGGTCGTTCACGCCCAGCCAGTCGCCGCCCTGCGGCGGCGCTTCGACCAGGATCACATCGGCGCCCTGCCCGTCCATCGCGCGCAGCGCGGCGTACAGCGCATGGGCGAAGCCGTCGGGCGCGGCCGGCAGGCGCAGGGCGGCGTGGGTCGCGGCGAGGTGGGTCGGCAGGTCGCCCATGTGGATCAGCGCCACCTTGCGGCCGGCGCCGTGCAGCGCGGCCAGCGTCTCCAGCAAGACCTCGCGTTGCTGCATCGCCACCGGCGTGTGCGGCGCGTAATGCGATTCGAGGGTGCCCGAGGCGCGCGGCGCCGCAGCGTCCGGCGCGGCCGGCAACTGGTCGATCACGGCGGCGATCGCCTCGGCACTGACCTGGCCGGGACGCAGCAGCACCGGGCCGTGCGACGCCAACCGCGACAGGTCGACGATGGTCGATTCGATGCCCACCTGCGAGGCGCCGCCATCGAGGATCATGGCCACGCTGGCCTCGCGCTCGAATTCTTCTCGCACGTGCTCGGCCAGGGTCGGGCTGACGTGGCCGAACTTGTTGGCCGACGGCGCGGCGATGCCGCCGCGGCCGCCCTTGAAGGCGCGCAGCAGCGCCAGCGCCACCGGGTGCGCGGGGCAGCGCAGGCCGACCGTATCCTGGCCGCCACTGACGGCGTCCGGGATGTTCGGGGCGCGCTTGAGGATCATGGTCAGCGGACCGGGCCAGAAGGCGTCGGCCAGCGCCTGCGCCTGCGGCGGGATGTCGCAGGCCCAGTAGTCGAGCGGCGCTTCGGGCGCCAGGTGCACGATCACCGGGTGGTCTTGCGGGCGGCCCTTGGCGGCGTAGATGGCGGCCACCGCCGCCGGGTTCTCGGCGTCGGCGCCCAGGCCATACACGGTCTCGGTCGGGAAAGCGACCAGCTGGCCGGCTTCCAGCGCGCGGGCGGCGGCGTCGATGGCCGCCGGGTCGAACTGCTGCGTGTCCATCCTAGGGCTCGATTCCCAGGATGGCGCAGGCGGCGCGCAGGCTGTCCTGCGCTTCGGCCAGCGTCGGCGCCACGAAGGTCACGTGGCCCATCTTGCGGCCGCGGCGCGGATCGTTCTTGCCGTACAGGTGCAGGTTGGCGCCAGGCAGCGCCAGCACCTGGTCCCAGGCCGGTTCACGGGCAGTGTCACCGTCCGCCTCGAACCAGACGTCGCCCAGGATGTTGAGCATGACGGCGGGCGAATGCTGGCGCACGTCGCCCAGCGGCAGGCGCGCCATCGCCCGCACCTGCTGCGCGAACTGGCTGGTGATGCAGGCATCCATGGTGTAGTGGCCGCTGTTGTGCGGACGCGGCGCCATCTCGTTGACGACCAGGGAGCCGTCGTCGAGCACGAAGAACTCGATGCACAGCACGCCCACGTAACCGAGCTGGGCGACGATGGCGCGCGCCGCGTCCTGGGCCTGTTTCGCGCAGGCCGCGGACACGTTCGGTCCCGGCACGGTGGTGGTGAACAGGATGCCGTCGCGGTGCACGTTCTCGGCGATCGGGTACACGACCGAGGCGCCGTCATGGCCGCGCGCGGTGAGCACAGAAACTTCATACGCCAGCGGCAGCATCTTCTCGAGCAGGCAGGCGACGCCGCCCATGGCGTCGAAGGCGACGCGCACGTCCTCGCGCGAGCGCACGCGGACCTGGCCCTTGCCGTCGTAGCCCATGCGCACGGTCTTGAGGATGCCCGGCAGCAGGTCGTCCGCGATGGCGTCGATGTCGGCATGCGAGGCGATGATCTTGTGCGGGGCCGGCATCACGTTCGAGGCCGGCGCGCAGTCGACGAAGAACTTCTTCTCGAGGATGCGGTCCTGGGCGATCTGCACGCACAGGCTCGATGGCGCGACAAAGCAGTCGGCGGCGAGCAGCGCCAGGCTGTCGGCCGGGACGTTCTCGAATTCGGTGGTGACGGCCGAGCACAACGCCGCCAGCTCGCTCAGGGCGACGCCGTTGGTGTAGCCGCCTTCGACGGTGCGGTCGGCAACCTGGCCGGCCGGGCAATCGGCGCTCGGCTCGAGCACGGCGACCTTGTAGCCCATCGCCTGCGCGGCGTGGGCGAACATGCGGCCGAGCTGGCCGCCACCCATCACGCCGAGCCAGGTCGACGGATCGGCGGATGGAAGAAACGGATTATTCATCGAACTTACACAGGAAGAGTCATGGCCTGGGCGGCGGCGGTCTGGTCGCGGCGGAACTGCTCCAGCTTGTCGGCCAATGCGTCGTCGCCGGCGGCGATGATCGCCACCGCGGTCAGGGCCGCGTTGGCGGCGCCGGCTTCGCCGATGGCGAAGGTCGCCACCGGCACGCCCTTGGGCATCTGCACGATCGACAGCAGCGAATCCTCGCCACGCAGGTATTTCGACGGCACCGGCACGCCCAGCACCGGGACGATGGTCTTGGCGGCCACCATGCCCGGCAGGTGGGCCGCGCCGCCGGCGCCGGCGATGATGGCGCGCAGGCCGCGCGCGCGGGCTTGCTCGGCGTAGGTGAACATCTCGTCCGGCATGCGGTGGGCCGAGATCACCTGGGCTTCGAACGGCACGCCAAACTGCTTCAGGATGGCCACGGCATTCTGCATCACGTCCCAGTCGGACGAGGAACCCATGATGACGCCGACCAACGGCTTGTTCTGCTCGCTCATCTGCTTATGCCTTCAGCTTCTCGCCGGTCAGGCGTTCGATGGCTTCGAAATACTTGGCCTGGGTTTTCTCGATGACGTCCGCCGGCAAGCTCGGGGCCGGTGCGGTCTTGCCCCAGTCGGTCAGGGTTTCCAGGTAGTCGCGCACGAACTGCTTGTCGAACGACGGCGGCGACATGCCCGGCGCGTACGAGTCGGCCGGCCAGAAGCGCGAGGAATCGGCAGTCAGGACTTCGTCCATCAGGTGCATCACGCCGTTGTCATCGAGGCCGAATTCGAACTTGGTGTCGGCGATGATGATGCCCCTCGTGGCAGCATATTCGGCGGCGGCGCTATAGAGTTTGATACTCACGTCGCGCATTTTGGCGGCCAGGTCGGCGCCGATGCGCTGTTCCATGTCGGCGAACGAGATATTCTCGTCGTGCTCGCCGAGTTCGGCCTTGGCGGCCGGGGTGAACAGCGGTTCCGGCAGCTTGTCGGCCTGGCGCAGGCCGGCTGGCAGCTGGATGCCGCAGATGGCGCCGCTTTGTTGATAGTCCTTCCAGCCCGAACCGATGATATAGCCGCGCACGACGGCTTCGACCATGATCGGCTTGAGGCGCTTGGCCACGACGGCGCGGCCTGCCACCTGGTCCACCTCGTTCGCGGCGACCACGCTTTCCGGCGCCACGCCGGTCAGGTGGTTCGGCACGATGTGACCGAGCTTCTCGAACCAGAAATCGCTCATCTGGTTCAGCACCTTGCCCTTGCCCGGGATCGGCTCGTTCATGACCACGTCGAAGGCCGACAGGCGGTCGGTGGTGACGATCAGGATCTTGTCGTCGCCGACGGCGTAGTTATCGCGCACCTTGCCGTGACCGAGCAGCGGCAGGGACTGGATGGAGGATTGGTAGAGGCTGTTCATAGATGGGCTATCAGGAAAGCGGAAACCGGCGACAAAGGGCCGCCGGTTGAGAAAGTCAGGCCGTACAAGCCTGTGCAATGCGATATTTTACGTCAATTTGTGCAGCTGGCGATCGTAGGGTTGGCGGCTACGCCGCCGACGCGGTGATTGTTGACGGCAAGATCACCCGGCGCGACGTCGGGCCCGATAACAATCGACGCGTCGGCGGCAGAGCCGCCAACCCTACTGTCCCGACATCTCGAGGCGTAATTATTGAACGATCTGCGCCAGTTCGCCGGCCATGTAACGCTCGGCCATCTTCTCCAGCGGGATCGGCTTGATCTTGCCGGCCTGGCCTTCGCAGCCAAACGCCAGGAAGCGCGCCTTGCACACTTCCATCGCCGCTTCGCGCGCCGGCTTGAGGTAGTCGCGCGGGTCGAACTTCGACGGGTTCTGGAACATGTATTTGCGGATCGCGGCCGTCATCGCCAGGCGGATGTCGGTGTCGATATTGATCTTGCGAACGCCATGCTTGATGCCTTCCTGGATCTCTTCGACCGGCACGCCATAGGTTTCCTTCATGTCGCCGCCGAATTCGCGGATGATGGCCAGCAGTTCCTGCGGCACCGACGACGAGCCGTGCATCACCAGGTGGGTGTTCGGGATGCGGGCATGGATTTCCTTGATGCGGTCGATCGCCAGGATGTCGCCGGTCGGCTTGCGCGTGAATTTATACGCGCCGTGCGAGGTTCCAATTGCGATGGCCAAAGCGTCGCATTGAGTGCGCTTGACGAAGTCCGCCGCCTGGTCGACGTCGGTCAGGAGCTGTTCGCGGGTCATGGTGCCGTCCGCGCCGTGGCCGTCTTCCTTGTCGCCCTTCATGGTTTCCAGCGAGCCCAGCACGCCCAGTTCGGCTTCGACGGTCACGCCGATCGAGTGCGAGAACTTGACGACTTCCCTCGACACTTCGACGTTGTACTCATAACTGGCGACGGTCTTGCCGTCGGCCTCGAGCGAACCGTCCATCATCACCGAGGAAAAGCCCGAGCGGATCGCGGCCATGCAGACGGCCGGCGACTGCCCGTGGTCCTGGTGCATGACGACCGGGATGTGCGGGTAGGCTTCGATGGCGGCGTCGATCAGGTGACGCAGGAAGGCTTCGCCCGCGTACTTGCGCGCGCCGGCCGAGGCCTGCATGATGACCGGGCTGTTGACAGCGTCGGCGGCGGCCATGATGGCCTGCACCTGCTCCAGGTTGTTGACGTTGAATGCGGGCAGACCGTAGCCGTTCTCGGCGGCGTGGTCCAGCAATTGACGCAATGATACGAGTGCCATGGTTGTACTCCAAAACAATAAAGAAACGTTGTTCGGGAATCTCGAATGCCGAGCGCGGCGTCGCGCCTCAGGCCACTCGTGAAATCCCTTTAATCATATTCGCCAACGCGCACGATCTTGAGCGCATTGGTGCCACCGGCCTCGCCCATCGGCGAGCCCCAGGTCACGACGATCAGGTCGCCCTTGCGTACGAACCCTTCTTTCATCAAGAGTTCCTCAGCCTTTCGCAGCACCGCGTGGCTGCCGCCTTCCTGCAGCAGGTGGAATGCTCGCACGTTACGGTACAGCGACGCCTTGCGCTGCGTCGCCTGCAGCGGGGTCAGGGCGAAGATCGGGGTGTCGATGCTGTGACGGCTCATCCACAGCGCGGTCGAGCCCGACTCGGTCAGCGCCACGATCGCCTTCACGCTCAGGTGGTGGGCGGTAAACAGCGTGCCGTAGGCAATGGTCTGGTCGATGCGGGTGAACTGCTTGTTGAGGAAGTCGACGTCGATCTTGTTGTATTCGGACTGCTCGGCTTCGACGCAGATCGCGGCCATCATCTCGACGGTCTCGACCGGGTACTTGCCCGATGCGGTCTCGGCCGAGGTCATGACGGCGTCGGTGCCGTCCAGCACGGCGTTGGCCACGTCCGACACTTCGGCGCGGGTCGGCACGGCGTTGACGATCATCGACTCCATCATCTGGGTCGCGGTAATGGCCAGCTTGTTCGAATCGCGCGCCATGCGGATCATGCGCTTCTGCAACGCCGGCACGGCGGCGTTGCCGACTTCGACGGCCAGGTCGCCGCGGGCGACCATGATGCCGTCCGACGCGTCCAGGATCTCTTGCAGCAGCGGAATCGCTTCGGCGCGCTCGATCTTGGCGATCATCATCGGCTTGTGGCCATACGGCTCGCCGGCGATGTTGGCCAGCTGGCGCGCCATTTCCATATCGGTCGCGCTCTTCGGGAACGAGATGGCGAGGTAGTCGGCCTGGAAGCTCATCGCGGTCTTGATGTCTTCCATGTCCTTCGAGGTCAGCGCCGGCGCGGTCAGGCCGCCGCCCTGGCGGTTGATGCCTTTGTTGTTCGACAGTTCGCCGCCAACCTTGACCGTGGTATAGATCTCGTGGCCCAGGACGCGGTCGACGATCAGGACGATCAGGCCGTCGTTCAGCAGCAGCTTGTCGCCCGGCTTGACGTCGCGCGGCAGCGCCTTGTAATCCAGGCCGACGCGTTCCTGATTGCCCAGCTCGCCGTTATCGCCCCACTTGGCATCCAGGATGTAGCGGTCACCATTGGTCAAGAAGATCTTGCCTTCTTCAAACTTACCGACGCGGATCTTCGGACCCTGCATGTCGGCCATGATGGCCACTTCGCGGCCGCACTCGTGGGCGGCGCGCCGTATCAGGGCAGCACGATCGATATGGTCCTGCGCCTTCCCGTGCGAGAAGTTCAGCCGCACGACGTCGACGCCGGCGCGGATCATTTTGACGAGAATATCGAAGTCGGTCGAAGCGGGGCCAATGGTTGCGACGATCTTGGTGCCACGGTACATGGATTGTCCTTGTATAAAAACAAAGCGCAGACTGGCTGCGCTAGGGTCTCAGACGAGTGCTAGTGAGCGCTGCGTTGCAGCAGGATGTCGACAGCCGGCAGGGTTTTTCCTTCCAAAAATTCGAGGAAGGCGCCGCCGCCGGTCGAAATGTAGCCGATCTGGTCGGCAATCTTGTATTTTGCAATCGCGGCCAGGGTGTCGCCGCCGCCGGCGATCGAGAAGCCCTTCGACTGGGCGATGGCCAGCGCCAGGGTTTCCGTGCCCTTGGCGAACTGGTCGAATTCGAAGACACCGACCGGACCGTTCCAGACGATGGTGCCGGCCCTGGCGACCTGCTCGGCCAGCATGGCGGCGGTTTTCGGGCCGATGTCGAGGATCATGTCGTCATCCAGCACCTCGGCGACGTCCTTGACGATCGCGGCCGCGGTCGGTGCGAACTCTTTCGCGCACACGACGTCGACGGGAATCGGCACCTGCGCGCCGCGCCGGGACATTTTCTCGATGATGGCCCTGGCTTCATCGACCAGGTCGTTCTCGACCAGCGACTTGCCGATGTTCAGGCCGACGGCCTTCATGAAGGTATTGGCGATGCCGCCGCCGACGACCAGGTTGTCGACCTTGTCGGCCAGGCTTTGCAGGATGGTCAGCTTGCTTGATACCTTCGAGCCGGCGACGATGGCCAGCAGCGGACGCTGCGGCTGATGCAGGGCTTTACCGAGAGCGTCGAGTTCGGCGGCCAGCAGCGGACCGGCGGCCACGACCGGCGCGAACTTGGCGATGCCGTGGGTGGTCGCCTCGGCGCGGTGGGCGGTGCCGAAGGCATCGTTCACGTACACGTCGCACAGCTTCGCCATCTTTTGCGCCAGCTCGTCGCTGTTTTTCTTTTCGCCCTTGTTGACGCGGCAGTTTTCCAGCAGCACGACCGAACCGGGAGCGACGTCGACGCCGTCCACCCAGTTCTGCTTCAGTTCGACGGGTTGGCCCAGCAGCTCGGACAGGCGCCCGGCGACCGGCGCCAGGCTGTCTTCCGGCTTGAACTCGCCTTCGGTCGGACGGCCCAGGTGGGACGTGACCATCACCGCCGCGCCAGCCTTGACGGCGGCCTGGATCGCCGGCACCGACGCCCGGATACGGGTGTCCTCGGTGATATTGCCAGCATCATCTTGCGGTACGTTCAGGTCAGCGCGGATAAAGACGCGCTTGCCTTGCAGCGCTTGTTGATCGATCAGGTCTTGCAGGCGGGTGAAACGGAGAGCGTCCATTTGGTCGGCGTGGCAATAGTGAAAAAACGTCATTGTACATTAGCAGCCTGCTAGCCAGCGGCGCCAAAAACGTGCAGTACGCGCAACACTGTAAACACAAGCATGCCGAATAAAATGGTCAGCAGCATGTTACGCCGCCATAGATAAAATGCAAAGGCGGCAAGGCCGGCCAGCAGCTTCGGGTTCGCCAGCGTGAACTGGACTTCGCCTTGCGTATCGATCAGGAAGTCGGGCCCGATGATGGCCGCCAGCGCGCAGGCCGGGGCATAGCGCAGCATTTCCTGCACCCGCGGCGGAATCGTCACGCGGTGGCCGATCATCCAGAACGAGCTGCGGGTGGCGGCGGTGGCCACGCACAGCACGCCGATCACGACCCAGATTTCCCAGTCAGCCACGGCGCACCTTCGCTTTCGCCCACGTTTCTTCGATCACCATCGCGGTAACCATTCCCACCAGCACCGCCAGCAGCAGTCCCAGCTTGTACGGCAAGTCGTAGGCCAGCACCGAGACCGCCCCCGCCACCAGCACGCCGCACAGGGCCGCGTTGTTGATCATCAGCGGCACCATGATGCACAGGATGGCCAGGGTGCCGGCAAAGCCGAGTCCCCATTCGGCCGGCACCGCGCTGCCGAGGAAGATGCCAGCGATGGAGCCGATTTGCCAGGCAACCCAGTTCGGATACATCAGCCCCTTCAGGTAGGACAGCTTGCCCGCCACCGGCGCCAGGGTCGGATAGCGCTGCAGGAACAGCGCGACGGTCAAGTCGCCCGAGATATAGCCAAGATAAAAACGTTGCCTCCACGGCAAGTGGGCGAAGTGCGGCCCCAGCAATGCCGAAAAAATCACGAAGCGCAGGTTGACCACCAGGGCGGTGGCGAAGATGACCCAGATCGGGGCCTGGGCGGCGATCAGCGGCAGCGAGGCCAGTTGGGCGGAGCCGGCGAACACCAGCAAGGTCATGCCCAGCGCCTGCGGCACCGACAGGCCGCTCTTGACCATGGCAATGCCGACCACCAGGCCCCAGGCGGCGATGCCGAACAGGGTCGGCAGGCCGGTCTTGAAACCTTCGTTCCAGGCATCGCGGTTCGGCGCGTCGCCGATGGCGGCGGGAAGCTGGCCCGGCTCGTCGGCCGCGCTCATGCAGCGGGCCGCGGCGCGCGCGGCACAGCGCGCATCGCAACGTGAGCTGTGGCATTCTTGCAACGGCGGACGGGGATGTCGGCGAAGGCGGCGGGCGTGAAACGGTCGGGCATGAAACGCATGAATGGATGTGGCACGGGTTGGACGCCCAATATAACAGGCGTTGCTCATGCTCTTTATGCTGAACGCATTATTTTACGGTCATTTCGACAATAGAGCGAATCCGTTAAAATCCAGTCTTTGCCCAACTTGCCTGACGGAGAAACAGATGAATCAAAAGACGACGCCTGTGGTGGAGCTCACGGCCAAGGACCTGCCGGCCTATTGCCCCAACCCGGCAATGCCGCTGTGGTCCTCGCACCCGCGCGTCTTCCTGGACTTCGACCACCACGGCGAGGCCAAATGCCCCTATTGCGGCACCGGCTACCGGCTGGCGCCGGGCACCGTGCTCAAGCACCACTGATTGTCCATGAGGCACGCAAGTGCCTGTTGTCCATGTATTACCCCGCCCCGTCGTGGCTGCCTGGCGGCCACCTGCAGACCATCTATCCGGCGACCTGCGTCGCCAAGCCGCCGCTCGCCTACCGGCGCGAACGCTGGCACAGCGCGGACGGCGACTTCGTCGACCTCGACTTCGTGGATGGCCGGCCCGGCCAGCCGCTGGTGGTGCTGTTCCATGGCCTGGAAGGCAGTTCGAACAGCCATTACGCCCGCGGCCTGATGGCAGCGCTCGCGGCGCGCGGCTGGTCGGGCGTGGTGCCGCATTTCCGCGGCTGTTCCGGCGAAGCCAACCTGGCGCCGCGCTTCTATCACTCGGGCGACGCGGGCGAAGTCGACTGGATCGTGCGCAAGCTGCGCGCCGCCCACCAAGGCGCGCTGTATGCGGCCGGCGTCTCGCTGGGCGGCAATGCGCTGCTGCGCTGGCTGGGCGAATCGGGCCACGGCGCCGGGATCGTCGATGCCGCCTGCGCCGTCTCGGCCCCGCTCGACCTGGCGCGCGGCGGCGAGGCGCTGTCGTCGGGCTTGAATATGCTGTATACCCGGATGTTCCTGCAGACGCTCAAGCCGAAGTGCCTGGCCAAGCTGGAGCAGTTTCCTGGCCTGTTCGACCGCGCCGCCCTGCTCGCCGCGCGCGACCTGTATGCCTTCGATAATGTCGTCACCGCGCCGCTGCATGGCTACCGCGACACCGACGACTACTGGCACCGCGCCAGCGCCCGCCACGTGCTGCACGACATCACGGTGCCGACCCTGGTGCTCAATGCCCGCAACGATCCCTTCTTGCCGGGCATTCACCTGCCGACGTCGGCGTCTGGCGCGGTGACGCTCGAGTATCCGGCCGAGGGTGGACACGTCGGCTTTGCCGTCGGCCCGTTCCCGGGACGGATCGACTGGCTGCCGCGGCGCATCCTGCACCATTTCGACGCCGTGCAGGGGACGCCCGGCATGCGCGCGCTGGCGCCGGCCGAACCGTGCGATGCTGCCTGAATGGACGATATCGTAAAACAGGCAATGGCCAAGTGGCCGAGCGTGCCCCACTGCTACGGCTGGCTCGCGCTCGACGCGCGCGGCGGCTGGCGCATGCGCGACGAAGCGGCCCAGCGCGCGGGCGCTGCGGGCGACCGCTTGAACAATCCCGCGCTGGTGGGATTCATCAACCGCAACTACCTGCACGACGAGCGCGGCAACTGGTATTTCCAGAACGGGCCGCAGCGGGTGTACGTGAACCTGGAGGCCACACCCTTCATCGCGCGCACCGATCCACAGCAGGGGCTGGTATTGCAGACCGGGCAGGCCCTGGCGGAATTCGAACGGGTCTATCTGAGCGACACCGGCGCGCTGGTGTTCGTGGCCGGCGACACGGTGGCGCAGCTGGACGACCGCGACGTGGCCCAGGTACTGGGCCTGCTCGAGCTCGATGGCGCCGCGGCGCCCGACGAGGCGGTGATGGCGTGGCTGGAACATGGCGAAGGTTGCCTGGCCCTGCCGTGGGCTGGCCGCCGGCTTGCCGTCGAGCGCGTGGCCGGCGAACAGATGCCGGCGCGGTTCGGATTCAACCGGACGCCGGCGCCGTAGGGTCGGTCAGCGCTCTTCGGCCTCTTCCTGCGCTTTCTTCTGTTTTTCCTGCAGTTCGCGCACGCGCGCGTCGATGACCGCCTGGTCATAGAACGACGCATCGCTGGCCTTGCGCGCCAGTTCGAGCTGGGCCATCGCCGCCGGCACGGCGCCGGCAAGCACGTACGATTCGGCCAGCGCCATGTGCTGCAGCGCGATCTTGCCCTGCTTGGCATAGGTCCTGGCCAGCAGGTCGTGCAGCTTGCGTTCCTCCCGATACTGCTGGGCCTGGTCGCGCAGGAACAGCGCCGCCTCGTCGAACCGGTCGGTTGCGATCAGGGCCTGCGCGTACTGGTGCGCGAGCGCGCGCGACAGCGGGAAGCGCTGGCGCGCCGCGTCGGCTTCCTTGACCGCCTGTTCCAGCACGGAGCGCGGCTGGCCTGGCGCCATCTTGATCTCCAGCGCCAGCCCGGCGAACATGGTCGCGCCATCGCCCACGTTCGACGGCGCCGCCGACAGCACCCCTTCGCGCGGCTTCATGGTCTCGAGCGCCTTGTCGAGCCAGCGCTGGGCGCCGGCCAGGTCGTTCTCCTTGAGCGCCAGATAGGCCAGGCCGTACTGGGCCCCGGCCTGCCACTGGCGGTGGGGCTGCTCCCTGAGCTGGGCCTCGAAGGCGGTGCGCGTGTCGCGCCGGCCCTGCTCGCTCGCGTCCTGCAGCACGCGGATGCGCGCGCGCACCAGATGAAAATCGAGGCTGTCCACGCGCTGCTTCTTGGGAATCTCGCGGATGCGCGCCTGCATGTCGGTGATCCGCTCCTGGGTCAGCGGGTGGCTGCTCAGGCTGGCCAGGCCGGGCGGCAGGTCGCCATACAGCCTGGAGGCGGCCTGGAGGCGCCGGAAGAAAGCGACGATGCCGGTGGTATCGTAGCCGCCCGCCTCCATGATCTGGAAGCCGACGCGGTCGGCCTCGCGCTCGGCGTCGCGGCTGAAGTTCAGCTGGCGCTGGACGGCCAGTCCCTGGCCGCCCATCAGCACGCCCATGGCCGCATCCGAGCTGGCCCGGGCCGCCAGCGCCGCCAGGATCATCGACGCCAGCGGCAGCAAGACGTCCTGGCGCTGCTGGCCCAGCCGGCGCGCGATATGGCGCTGGGTGACGTGGCCGATCTCGTGCGCGACCACGCCGGCCAGTTCCGATTCGGTCTGGGCCGCGATGATCAGGCCCGAGTGGGCGCCGATGAAGCCGCCCGGCATCGCGAACGCGTTCAGGGCCGGATCGCGCACGGCGAAGAAGTGAAAGTCGGCATTGGTCTCGCCGCGCGCGCCGGGCACGGCGGCGACCAGGCCGTTGCCGAAATTGTTCAGGTATTCGGAGATCGGCTCATCGTCGAGGTAATCGCGGTCGCGCCGCACGTCGCGCATGAACTCCTCGCCCAGCTTGCGCTCGACGACGGGCGACAGGTCGCCGCGCGCGGTGTCGCCGAGCGTGGGCAGGCGGATCGAATCGGGGCGCCTGAACACGTCGGATTGCGCTGCAACGGGGAAGGCGGTCGCCATGCACAAGGCCATGACGGACAATGAGGCGCGCCAGCGGCGCGCCATTGCTGGACGGACGACGGATTTCACGGTGCTATCATACCTGCATCCGCGCACATCCTGCTGCCCAGTGAACCATTTTGTAACCCGAACGAATTAACCGAGTAATGACGAATCCGATCCCGACCGCAGACCATTTGACCCACTTCGACGCCACCGGCCAGGCCCATATGGTCGACGTCGGCGCGAAACAGGACACGCACCGCACCGCGGTGGCGGCCGGGACCATCCGCATGAAGCCGGAGACGCTGGCCCTGATTACCTCGGGCAATGCCAAGAAGGGCGACGTGATCGGCATCGCACGCATCGCCGCGATCATGGCGTCCAAGCGCACCAGCGACCTGGTGCCGCTGTGCCATCCGCTGCCGATCACGCGCGTGGCGGTGGATTTCGAGGTCGACGAGGCGGCGAACAGCGTGCATTGCCGGGCTCAGGTGGAAACCATCGGCAAGACCGGCGTCGAGATGGAAGCGCTCACCGCGGTGCAGGTGGGGCTGCTGACGGTCTACGATATGTGCAAGGCGGTCGATCGCGGGATGGTGATGACCAACGTGCGGGTGCTGGAGAAACACGGCGGCAAGAGCGGGGACTGGACCGCCGAGCTGTAGGCCGCACGATGCAGTGAATTTCCGCAAGATTGAATCTTTCATCGAAATCAACGGCATAATGAACGCATGGGGTTCCTCAGCCCCGAAAAACATAAGCCAGCATGCCCTGCGCGCAACCGCGGCGGCGTGATTGATCAGATGGAGACACTTGGGGGAACATTGCATGCGGAGTGCCGACCGTATTGAGCGGAAACCGACGACTGGACTGGCATTGGTTAGCCAGGCCCGCCAGTTGTTTTTCGAGGAGGGCACGCTGCCCAGCGGCCTGGTCAACGATGCGGTATGGCGCTCGTGGCAGCGCTGCGCCAACGGTGGCCGCAGGGTCGGCGACACGGTCCCCTTCAATCCGGTTCGCAGCAACGGCGTGGCCGAATTGCTGGAGATTAACCGTCATCTGATCCTGGCCGCCCAGCCGACATTCCGGCGCCTCGAGCAAGCGTTTCACGGCAGCGAATACGGTTTGCTGCTGACCGACCGGACGGGCATCGCCGTCGCCGTGCATGGCCCGATCGACAAGTGCGGCAAGCTGCTGCGCCAGGCCTTGCGACCGGGCGTCGACCTGTCCGAACGCTCGGTCGGAACGAATGCGATGGCGGCCGCGCTGGCCGAGGAGCGCGCCGTCGCCGTCCTGGGCGCCGAGCATTATTTTGTTCAAAACAGCACCTTCCAGTGCGTGGCAGCCCCGATCTTCGGGCCGGACGGGCATCTGGTCGGGTCGCTCGATATCACGCGCGACACGCCCTTGCCGCAGTTCGGAGTGCTGTCGCTGATCGTCGACGGCGCCGCCGCCATCGAGAACGCGCTGTTCCAGCATCTGCACGCGCACCTGGCCCTGGCGCTCCACTGGCGCAGCGACGATAGCGCGGAGTCGGGCAACGCGATGCTGGCGTTCGGACCGGACGGCGAAGTGCTCGGCGCCACCCGCGCCGCGCGCAGGTTGCTGGAGCTGGCCGACACCACGGCCGGCCTGCGCTTCGGGCATCTGTTCCAGGGAAGTTACGCGGCATGCGTGGACGCATTCAGCGCCCGTCCCGGTCCGCAGCCACTGACCCTGCAGTCGGGTCTGCGCGTATATGCCAGCGCCGTGCACGCGCTGCGCGAGCTGGTGAGTGCGCCGGCGCGCACCGCCAGGCTGCCGGTGGCACAGCAGCGTCCGGCCGCGCCGCTGCCGGATTTTGGCGACGCCGCCACCGAACTCGCCCTGCAGCGCTCCTTGCGCGCGTTGCAGGCGGGGCTGCCGGTATTGTTGCTGGGAGAGACCGGCACCGGCAAGGAAGTCGCCGCGCGCGCGCTGCACGGCGGCAGTCGCGCCAGCGAGGGGCCGTTCATCGCCATCAACTGCGGTGCGATTCCGCGCGAGCTGATAGAAGGCGAATTGTTCGGCTATGCCGACGGCGCCTACACCGGCGCCCGCCGCGGGGGCGCGCGCGGGCGGATCGAGGAAGCCGACGGCGGCACCCTGTTCCTCGACGAAATCGGCGACATGCCGCTCGATCTGCAAACCCGCCTGTTGCGCGTGCTCGAAAGCCGCGAGGTGACACGGCTGGGAGAAAGCAGGACACGCAAGCTCGATTTCCAGCTGATCGGCGCCACGCACCAGGACCTCGACGCCCTGGTGAAGGAACAGCGCTTCCGCAGCGACCTGTATTTCCGCCTCAGCGGCATGCAGCTCTACCTGCCGCCGCTACGGCAACGAAGCAACCTGGGCGCATTGATCGAGATCCTGCTGGAGGAGGCCGGCATTGTGCCAGGCAGGATGGCGCCGGACTGCCGCGCGGCGCTGCTCGCCTACGCCTGGCCTGGCAACACGCGCCAGTTGCGCACCACGCTGCGTTTTGCCGGCGCGATGGCCGACCCTGGCGAACCGATCGGGCTGCAGCACCTGCCCGACGATATCCGCACTACCGTAGTGGAAGCGACGCCCGGCCACGCCCTGGTGGCCGGGCCGGGCGCGCCGCCGGCGCAGTTGAAGGAACTGGCCGACGAAGTCATCAACCGGGCGCTGATCCAGGCTGAAGGCAACGTGTCGAACGCCGCCAGGCAGCTGGGAATCAGCCGCGCCACGCTGCATCGCTGGATCAACAAGCAGCGCTGACGCGGCCCGGTGTCAAGGCACCGTTAGAGCACCTTGACCAGCCGCAAGTTAATCCGGCTGGATTCCTTCACCCCGTTGGTCACTTTCAGCGACTTGCCGGCCTGCAGTTGCAGCTGCACGGTGGGCGACACGAAGCCGGCCAGGCCGACCAGGAAGCGACTGTTGTTCATCCTGTCGTGCTGCGCCACACCGTTCAGTTTGCTTTCGCCGCCAAAGTCGTGATAGTACGACAGGGAAAGCGCCGTGGCCGGGGAAAGATTGTAGCGCAGGTGCACCTGGCCGCCATACGAGGCATCCTGCTTGCGACGCAGGCCCACGAAGTCGTCGTTTTCCCCGTAGAGCGCGTACTCGCCCACGAGATCGAGCATGAGGTTCGCCGACAGCGCGGTCATGTAAGAGCTCTGGAGCACGCCCTTCCAGCGGTTTTCGCCCAGGTTGATCGGCCCCTGGGCGCCGTCATACTTACCGACCGGCAGCGACACGAAAGCGGACACGGTGGCCCACCGCTTCTCCTCCGGCCGGTTGACGAGCCACAGCGCGGAACCGACGATCGGGTCGCCCACGCCGCTTGCCGATTGCGAGCGTACATCCACCTTGCCGAACGGGATGATCACCTGGGGGGTGACCAGGTAGTCGCCCAGCTTGGTGTAATGGACCCAGCGGGCCACGCCGATATCGGTCACCAGATTGAACGGCACGGCCAGCCGCTTGCCGTCGGCATACACCGCCTTGTACTCGGCCCGTTGATAATAGAGGATGCCGAGATCGGTGCCCGCCGGCAGTGCCACGTAATCGCCCGGATCGGTCGGGATTTCAGCGGCCGTCGCCGGCGCGAGCAGCGCGGCCAAGCCGGCTGCGGCCAGCGCGCACGCCGCCTTGCGCAGGGAAGATGGTCGGGATTGTCGATGCTGTTGCATTCTTGCTGTCTCCTGTATTTTTTCTCGAGTCGCTGCGGATCGGACGTCGTCAGAACGGATAGGCGATCGGCGTGGCGATCGTGCTCACCCATTGGGTCTGGGTGAATTCATGCACGCTGGCCGGACCGCCGAAACGCCCGCCGTTACCGGACACGCCCATGCCGCCGAACGGCACCTGGAATTCGTTGTTGACGGTCTGGTCGTTGATGTGGACCATGCCGGTCTTCAGGCGGCGCGCGATCGCGTCGGCGCGGGCGATGTTGCGGCTGTGAATCGCCGCCGACAGGCCGTAGGCCGAACTGTTCGCCAGCGCGATCACTTCCTCGTCGTCGTCGAACACGGTCACCGGCGCCACCGGGCCAAAGATCTCTTCATGGAACGCCGACATCTCGGGGCGAACATCGACCAGGACGGTCGGGCGGTAGAACAGTCCCTCGTGGGTGGCGCCGGTCAGCGCGCGGGCGCCAGCCTGCAGGGTCTCCTGCACGATCCGGTGCACGCGATCGCATTGCCTGCGGTTGATCAGCGGGCCCAGGTGCACTTCGCCGGCATGCGGGTCACCCACGTGCATGGCGGCGGCCTTGGCGGCGAGCTTTTCGGCATATTGCTGCGCGACCGAACGGTGCACCAGGTGGCGGCCGGCCTGCATGCAGATCTGGCCCTGGTGCAGGAACGCACCCCAGGCGCCGCTCGAGGCGGCGGCGTCGATGTCGGCGTCGTCGAGCACGATCATCGCGTTATTGCCGCCCAACTCCAGCGTCACCTTCTTGAGCAGTTCGCCGCAGGTCTGGCCGATCGCGCGTCCGACCGCGGTCGAGCCGGTAAAGGAGATCATGCCGACCTGGGGATGGCGCACCAGTGCCTCGCCGGTGGCCGCGCCGCCGGGAATCACGTGCAGCACGCCGGGCGGCAGGCCTGCCTCTTCGAAAATCTCGGCGATCAGCAGGCCGCCGCAGATCGGCGTCTGGACGTCGGGTTTCAGGACCACGGTATTTCCCAGCGCCAGCGCCGGCGCCACCGAGCGCAGGGCCAGCAGCAGCGGGAAGTTCCAGGGCGTGATCACGCCGACGACGCCGATCGGCACATTGCGCCACTGGTTGCTGCGACCCGGGACCGACGATGGCAGCAGGTAGCCTTCAGGCTGCATCGGCAGCGCCGCGGCCATGTGGATCTGCTCGTAGCTGGCATTGAACTCCCACTCGGCCTTGCCGGAGATGGAGCCGGATTCACGCTTGATCCAAGTGACGATCTCCTGGCCGCGCGCGTGCAGCAGCTCGGCCGCCTTGCGGATGATGCCCGCGCGGCGGTCGAACGGCGTCGCCGCCCACGCCTGCTGCGCATCGTAGGCCTGCTGCACGGCGCGATCGATATCGGCGGCGTCGCCCAGGCCGGTCTGGGCCAGCACCTGGTCCGTGGCCTTCTCCAGCACGTCGGCGGTGCCGCCGCCGGCGTCGCGCCAGCCGCTCGAATAGATCTTGCCGTTCCAGCCGTTGGTTGCCTGTTCAAATGCATTCATGGGTGTCTCCTTTATGGTTGGTAATGTCGGTGCGTTTCAAGCACGGGTGTTGCTTCACTACCTATCGCAAAAGGCGTGCCAATCGGAATGCGCCATACGGGACGATGCAAGCCTTTGATCATGCTGAGTTTTTTCTTGAGGCCGAACGGCGCAGGCAAGCCGCGGGGGACGCGGTGTAGCAAGTTGCACAGGGGTGTCGCAAGCTGCGACATGTGCAAGGCAGTCGATCGGGGGAATGGTGATGACGGACGTGCGGGTGCTGAAAAGCATGACGGCAGGAGCGGGGGTTGGACGGCCGGGATCGACGCCTGAGCAGTTCGACAACTTGCCCAATGCTGTAGACAAGGTCCATAGTCGGCCTATACTGATGGGCGACGCGCAATGCGTTTTCCCCTACTTCAACCTGCTATCTGCCCGAGAGGATGTGTCATGACGACCGCATACCCGCAGTTCACCGCAGCGACTGTCCAGCTGAACGCCCTGCCCTATCAAGATGCATTCCTGAAAATCGCCAATGTCTACGCGGATTCGACCCGCGCCAGCCTCGAGCAGCTGTGGATCAGCTCCTCCAAGATCGTCATGGAAGAGACGATGAAGGCCTTCATTGCCGCCTCGCAGTCCTGCGCCGAAGCCTTGACCAGGAATGCCGTATCGGTCCAGCAGCAGTCATTCGGCCGGCTCATCAACGCCAACCAGAAGGCGGTCGAGATCATGGGCCAGAGCTTCGCCGACGCCATGGCGTCCGGCTGGAAACCCGCGCGCTGAGCGCCGCGGCGTCGTCCCCATTCAACACGAAGCGGCAGGCGCATACGGCCATGAACTGATTGCCACCGGCGGTCGACAGCAAGCAGTGACGTAAAGGTATATTGCAGAGCTAAGCTGCTGCTATCATGCCAGCTTTTCTCTGCGGCAATGGCCGCCTGCTTGGTTACCGATATGAACAGCGCCCAGGCCCATGCGCTGAAGCCCAGGAATACGAATTCGACACGCTCAATATGCAGGTCGGCAAGGCGGCGACTGCACCGCAGTGCGAGCACTGCAAGCCCCGCAAGTGGCCACGGATCAACGCAGCAACGCGCCGGTTCTGGGGGCCAAACACATTTATTTACGGGTGAGTACTCAGGTCAGGCTGCCCAACCCTTCGGCAGCGGCAATCCCTCCTCGATCGCGAGGCGCTCCATCGCCGCTTCCAGCACCACCCGCGCGCGGCCCGAGGCCAGCGCCAGCTCGGCATGCAGCGCCGCGTCCTGCGGATTGCGCGAAGCGCAATGCTGGCTGTAGCGTTCGAAACTGCCCACCATGAGCAGCAATTCGGTCAGGTGACGTGGACATTCGCAGGTCAGGCGGTTGCCGGCAGCCGCGATATTGGCCAGGTCTTCGTCGGCAAACCGTGGCGGCGCCACGGCGGCGGCAGCCGGTTCCTGCAGCGCCGGGCGGTGGCCGGTCAGGGCCGACTGGCACAGCAGCGCCAGCTCGTTCAGGTCGGCGGGGATGCGCGCGACCAGGCAGCCTTGCGCGCGCAGGGTGCGGATCGTGGCGCTGGAACAGAATCGGTACAACACGACGACCGCGGCCACGCCGGTCGCTTCGCGCGCCGTGGCAATGGCGGGCATCACCCGCTCGTCGAGCTCGGATTGTTCGATCACCAGCACGTCAGCGCCTGTGTTGCGTGGTAATTCTTCGGCCATCGCCAGGCCGGCACTGTGGCCGCGCACGTCCAGGCCAAGCGAGTGCTGCCCCATGACCGCGACGCGCCGCGCCAGCATGGCGCCCACCAGCAACACGCGCACCGGCGCAGCCTGGATGGCCCGGGACTGCCCATCCAGGCCCAGCATCGATTGCAGCTGGTCGCGGTTCAGGCCAGCGAGCACGCCGATCGAATGGCCCTGGTCGACCAGCTGCTTGAGCAGGCCGAGACGCGCCACCTGCTCGGCGGAATAAAGGCGCTGTCCGCGCTCGGAGCGCTGGGCATCCGACAGGCTGTAACGGCGCTCCCATACGCGCAGCGTTTCAACCGGCAAACCCGCCAACCGTGCGGCGGCGCCCGTGCGGTACATGATCCGCTCTTGTCCCGTCTTGACTGAATCCGTCATCGTGCATCCCAACGTTGTATCAATTGATTTTGAAAATGAATGGTGTCACAACTTGCCGCGCATTGCAGCTCCATGCTCAACAGTGCGAGGCCCGAGCGAGCTACCGGTTGGATCGTTTCCATCGGCCCTGCCCAACAAGCCAACTAAACGAACCATGATTGAACCTATTTTATAGGACAAAGACGCTACACACATTAGACCAAATTACAAAATGGCGGTAAATTTATCCCAGATCGGTTCAACTTGAACCATCACAAACCCACTCACGGAGTTGATAATGAAAAAGATCCTGATCGCTTTGCCCCTCGCATTCGCCTTCGCTTCGGCCCAGGCAGCCGATATCGTGGATACCGCCAAGTCGGCCGGCACCTTCAATACCCTGGTCACTGCAGTCCAGGCTGCCGGCCTGACCGACACCCTGAAAGGTCCGGGTCCGTTCACCGTCTTCGCCCCGACCGACGCGGCCTTCGCGAAGATCCCGAAAGCCAAGCTCGACGCCCTGCTGAAAGACAAGGCCGCGCTGTCCAAGGTGCTGACCTACCACGTGGTGCCGGGCAAGGTCATGGCTGCCAACGTCAAGCCTGGCGACGTCAAGACCGTGGAAGGCAGCGCATTCGCGGTGAAAGTCGCGGGCGGCAAGGTCATGGTCGACAACGCCACCGTCACCAAGACCGACATCGCAGCCGACAATGGCGTGATCCATGTGATCGATACGGTCATCATGCCGAAGTAAGCAAGCGCTTCTCCTCGATCGCTTCTCCTCGATCGCTTCTCCTCGAGCGCCTCTCCTCGCCAGGCCGCGCCCCCGTGCTGGCCAGGCCCGCGGCGGGGAACGATGTCAGCTTCATGCTTGAAGACATCGTGGTAAATTGCCGGCTTGCATGCGGCACCCGGCCGCGGCACTGATCGACGAGGATGGAATGACATTTCGCTTGCTGACGATGGTAGCGGCCCTGCTGGCCGCTACCACCGCGACGGCCGCGCCGCGCGGCTTTACCGTGGAAGACCTGGTCAATATGGAGCGGGTGGGCAGCCCGGCCGTGTCGCCGGACGCCACGCGCGTGATCTATACCGTGCGCAGCACGGACATGGAAAAGAACCGCGGCAATACCCAACTGTGGATGGTCGACCTGCGCGCCGCCAAGCCGGCGCCGCAGCGCCTGACCCAGGATGCGTCCAGCAGCAACGACCCGGAATGGTCACCCTCCGGCGACGCCGTCTACTTCCTGTCGGCGCGCTCGGGCTCGTCGCAGGTATGGCGCCAGCCGGTCGCCGGCGGCGAGGCGGTGCAGGTGACGAACCTGCCGCTGGACGTCGACAACTTCCGCCTCGCGCCAGGCGGTGACCGGCTCGCCTTCAGCCTGGCCGTGTTCCGCGACTGCGCCGATCTGGCCTGCACCAGGTCGCGCCTCGATGCCAAAGAGAAGGACAAGGCCAGCGGCAAGGTCTATGACCGCCTGTTCGTGCGTCACTGGGACACCTGGAACGACCACCGCAACGCGGTGCTGTTCTCGGCGCCGCTGGGCGCGGATGGCAAGGTCGGCAGCGAACCGGTCAGCCTGTCCGGCTCGCTCGACGGCGACGTGCCTTCGAAGCCGTTCGGCGACCGCGAGGAATACCGCTTCAGCCCGGACGGCAAGACCATCGTGTTCTCGAGCCGCATCGCCGGCAAGACCGAAGCCTGGTCGACCAACTTCGACCTGTACAGCGTGCCGGCCGCGGGCGGCGCGGCGCCGCGCAACCTGACCCAGGACAATCCGGCCTGGGACACGAAAGGTACTTTCTCGCCTGACGGCCGCACCCTCGCTTACCTGGCCATGGCGCGTCCCGGCTTCGAGGCCGACCGCTACCAGGTCATGCTAATCGACGTGGCCACCGGCGAAAAGCGCAAGCTGGCCGCCGACTGGGACCGTTCGGCCGGCAGCCTGGTCTGGCGCGCGGACGGCAAGGCGCTGATCGTCGATGCCGAAGACATCGGCCAGCACCGCCTGTTCTCGATCGACGTCGCCAGCGGCAAGGTGACGCCGCTGACCGACAAGGGCGCGGTCGGCGCCTATGACCTGCGGCGCGACACGCTGGTCTATACCCACGCCAACCTGCAGTCGGGCGCGCAGCTGTTCTCGATGAAGCTGGGTGGCAAGCCGAAGCAGCTAACCGATGTGAACAGCGAACGTTTGAAAGACGTGCGCTTTGGCGAGTCCGAGCAGTTCTCGTTTGCCGGCGCCAATGGCGAAACCGTCTACGGCTACGTGATGAAGCCATGGAATGCGCAGCCGGGCCAGAAGTATCCGGTCGCCTTCATCGTCCACGGCGGCCCGCAGGGCAGCTTCGGCAACAGCTGGAGCTATCGCTGGAATCCGCAGGTGTACGCCGGCGCGGGCTATGCGGCCGTGTTCATCGACTTCCACGGTTCGACCGGCTATGGCCAGAAGTTCACGGACTCGATCAGCAACGACTGGGGCGGCAAGCCGCTGGTCGACCTGCAGAAGGGTTATGACGCGGCGGTGCAGAAGTTCTCGTGGCTCGACCGTTCACGCGACTGCGCGCTGGGGGCGTCGTACGGCGGCTACATGATGAACTGGATCGCGGGTAACTGGTCGGATGAGTTCAAATGCATCGTGAACCACGACGGCGTGTTCGATACGCGCGGCATGGCGTACTCGACCGAAGAGCAGTGGTTCACCGATTGGGAGAGTGGCGGGCCGTACTTCAAGGTGCCGGAGAACCATGAACGCTTCAACCCGGTTCATCACGTGAACAAGTGGAAGACGCCGATGCTGGTGATCCAGGGCGATCTGGACTTCCGGATTCCTACCGCGCAGGCGCTGGGCACTTTCACTGCGCTGCAGCGCATGGGTGTGGAGAGCAAGCTGCTGGTGTTCCCGGATGAGAACCACTGGGTGCTCAAGCCGGCGAACTCGGTGCAGTGGCATCACACGGTGCTGGGGTGGTTGGATCAGTACTTGAAACCGCAAGCGGCGTCACCTGATCGGCAGTAGAAAAACGAAAGAGAGACCGCCTAGGCGGTCTCTCTTATCGAATGGAGCTAGATCTTTTAACGCTGATTATGGAGCGGCAGGAGCGGCGCAACCGGCTGGCATGTAATCCGTTTCAGCGAAGTTGGTGGCGACGCATGCATAAGTACCATCATCAGCACGATTCAGTGCGATGGTTGGGTTCGTACCCAGGCGGCCAGGCGAGGCGATCGTGCAAGTCAGCGAGCCAACGCCGTCGGCGTCCGGCACAGTTGCTGCGATGGCGGTGCAGTTGCCGGTCGTAGCCGACAGGCCTGCCGCTGCGAGGTATGCGTCAGCGCCAGCCGCTGCGCCATCGACTTCTGGCAGACCTTGCACCACAGCCATTTCGTAGCCAGTTTTACCGCCCGAGATGTCGGCGTAGGCGGCTGCGGCCTTGGCCTTGGCGATGTAGTCCTGGTAGGCCGGGATTGCGACGGCAGCCAGGATACCGATGATCGCGACAACGATCATCAGTTCGATCAGGGTGAAGCCGCCTTCGGCTTTCTTGGTTTGCATTTGCTTGAAGTTCATTTTTCTCTCCAGGGTGGTAGTTCGAAGTTGGGACGACGTATCTTGTACTGCTCAGCTGCTACGCTTTCCTATACGCAAGTGGCGTGCCAGCCCGAAAACAGCAAGAAACGGTCGATTTTATTAATACCGAGATAACAAACCCCTGTCCCACGACAAAAATTGACGCCTCCGGTGACAAAATTTGTCAGTGTCGTAAGGCAATTTTTGTCAGGCGATCAAAATTGGCGGCGCGAAATGAAATCCACAATAAAAACAGGGAGCCGAAGCTCCCCGTTCTAGCTGCCGATCAAGCGCTCGTCAGGATTACAGCATCGCCTTCAGCAGACGCGCCATTTCCGACGGGTTCTTGGTGACAGTGATGCCGCAGGCTTCCATGATTTCCAGCTTGGCTTGCGCGGTATCGGCGCCGCCCGAGATCAGCGCGCCGGCGTGGCCCATGCGCTTGCCCGGAGGCGCGGTGACGCCGGCGATGAAGCCGACGACCGGCTTCTTCATGTTGTCCTTGATCCAGTAAGCGGCGTTCGCCTCGTCCGGACCGCCGATTTCGCCGATCATGATGACCGCGTCGGTATCAGGATCGTCGTTGAACATGCGCATCACGTCGATGTGCTTCAGACCGTTGATCGGGTCGCCGCCGATGCCGACTGCCGACGATTGGCCCAGGCCCAGTGCGGTCAGCTGGCCGACTGCTTCATAGGTCAGGGTGCCCGAACGCGACACGACGCCGATACGGCCCTTGCGGTGGATGTGACCCGGCATGATGCCGATCTTGATTTCGTCAGGGGTGATCAGGCCTGGGCAGTTCGGGCCCAGCAGCAGGGTCTTGGAACCGGCTTTGGCCATGCGATCCTTGATTTCCATCATGTCGCGGACTGGGATGCCTTCGGTGATGCAGATTGCCAGGTCCAGCTCGGCTTCGACGGCTTCCCAAATGGCGGCGGCTGCGCCTGCCGGTGGGACGTAGATGACCGAGACGGTGGCGCCGGTTTCGGCCTTGGCTTCCTTGACCGATGCGTAGATCGGGATGCCCTCGAAATCTTCACCGGCTTTCTTCGGGTTCACGCCTGCGACGAAGGCTTCCTTGCCGTTCGCGTAGTCGCGGCACATACGGGTGTGGAACTGGCCGGTCTTGCCGGTGATACCTTGGGTGATGACTTTGGTGTCTTTGTTGATCAGAATCGACATTTTTATATCCTTAGCGAATTAGGCTTTACCAGCGGCAGCGGCAACGACCGACTTCGCTGCGTCTTCCATCGTGTCTGCGGCGATGATTGGCAGACCCGAGTCAGCCAGCATCTTCTTGCCCAGGTCTTCGTTGGTGCCCTTCATGCGCACGACCAGCGGCACTTGCAGCGACACGGCTTTCGATGCGGTGATCACGCCTTCGGCGATGACGTCGCAACGCATGATGCCGCCGAAGATGTTGACCAGGATGGCCTTCAGTTCCGGGTTCTTCAGCATGATCTTGAATGCTTCGGTCACTTTCTCGGCCGTAGCACCACCGCCCACGTCCAGGAAGTTGGCCGGCTCGCCGCCGAACAGCTTGATGGTGTCCATGGTGGCCATGGCCAGGCCGGCGCCGTTCACCAGGCAGCCGATGTTGCCGTCGAGCGAAATGTAGGCCAGGTCGAACTTCGACGCTTCGACTTCGGCTGGATCTTCTTCGTCCAGGTCGCGGTAGGCGACGATCTCTGGGTGACGGAACAGCGCGTTGGCGTCGAAGTTGAATTTCGCGTCCAGGGCGATGATCTTGCCCGAGCCGGTGACGATCAGCGGGTTGATTTCGGCCAGCGATGCGTCGGTTTCCCAGTAGGCTTTGTACAGGCCTTGCAGGTTGGCTCGCACGTCGGCGATCGAGCCTTCCGGCACGCCGATCTTGGCGGCGACAGCGTCGGCGTCGGCGTCGGTCAGGCCGACGGCCGGATCGATCACGACGTTGTGGATTTTCTCAGGGTTGCTGTGCGCGACTTCTTCGATGTCCATGCCGCCTTCCGACGAGGCCATCAGCACGACCTTCTGGGTCACGCGGTCGGTAACCAGCGAGATGTACAGTTCCTGCTTGATGTCGGCGCCTTCTTCGATCATCAGGCGACGCACTTTCTGGCCTTCCGGGCCGGTCTGGTGCGTCACCAGCTGCATGCCCATGATCTGGTCGGCGTATTCCTTGACCTGTTCCAGCGACTTGGCGACCTTGACGCCACCACCCTTGCCACGGCCACCAGCGTGGATCTGGGCCTTGACCACCCAGACCGGACCGCCCAGCTCCTCGGCGGCCTTGACAGCCTCTTCCACCGACATGCACGGAATGCCGCGCGGAACGGTCACTCCGAATTTTCGGAGGATCTCTTTGCCCTGGTACTCATGGATCTTCATGCTGGCTTCCCTTCTTCTATTACTGAATTAGAAATACGGTTGGACTACAAAAATAAAAACGACGAACGCTAACCCGAGACGGCCTTGATCGACCAGCGTGGGTAGTATTTGGCCACGGCAGGGCCGTCGCTTTGCAGGGCATGGCAACGGTCGAGCTCAAATGGACGGTCGGTCGACGAGCCGCCGAGCCCACCTGGGGCATCGACATTGTCGTCAGCAAAGGCTTGCAAGGCTGCGGTCGGCAGCACCTGGGCCAATTCGGTCAGATGGGTGCAGCCGAGCACGCCGGATAGGCGGTCTTTCAGATGCAACCGGAAATGGTTCACGAGCGAGAGCCCGATCAACTTCTTGTAGGCAGGGCCGATGGTATCGCAGTAGCCCGGATACGGGACGGCATCGGATGCGGCTTCGGCATCGACGATGTTCAGGTCGCGGTCGATGGTCACGCGCAGCTTGAGGTCGTGCACCGGCATGCCGCCGGGCCGTTCGCCGGAAGCAAGCGCGATAGTACGCGTCTTCACATCGCGGATGCTGGCATCGAGGTCCCACAAGCCATCGTCGCGCGCGAACGCTTCGACTGTGATGGCGCGCGTATGCCGGAGCGAGCGCGATACGGGAGGTGACAAAGGCATAAATACCAGTGCCGTCGAAACGGCGGTTAGTGATGCAGCCGGTGTGCTTCTTGCACGTTGCCGCAGCTTCTGCGACAACAACCGCTCATGCGGCGCTGCTTAAACCCGCAAAGTTTAGCACAGCGTCCACAGCGGCGCATGGGAAAGAAAGGTCGGTAAGGGATACTACGGGGAGATGAAGGGACTTCACGGAAACATGACGGCGCGTTGACCGCTTATATTATTCGCCTGTCGATAATGAACATTGCCGCCCCATTCACGGCGTGAATGAAAGATATGTCGTTAGGATAGGATCAGCCGCTGGCCGGATGACCAGACGACAAAAAGCGCCAGCGTGCAGCGCCATCACCCGTTGAGGAATATGCTTTTAAGCATATCGGGAATGGCGCTCCACGCTGGCGCCTAGAGCGATCATGCCGATGGACCGACATCCATCAGCTTCCATCGAATTCATCGTCCGCAGGGCTACCCTGCATCGCCACCCGCGCCGCACGCTGGGAAAAGCCGCGCTGCAACAAGAAGCGCATCTGCTTGGCGCGCATCGCCGCGTCGGTGGCGACGGCGCCGAACTTGCGCTGCCAGACTTCGGTGGCGCGCGCGGTCTCGCTGTCGGACAGCCCGGCCTTGATCTCGACCAGCGCATCGCCGGTGACGCCATGGCTTTGCAGCTCCGCCACCACGCGGCTGTTGCCGTAGCGGCTGGCCTTACGGTTGATCAGGGACTCGGCGAAACGTTCCTGCGACAGCCAGTTATTCTTTTCAAGAAAATCCAGCAGGGCGTCGACGTCTTCGTCTTCCTGGGCATACTTGGCCAGCTTGCGCCGCAACTCGAACCGGCTGTGCTCGCGCTGCGACAGGTAACGCAGCGCGCGCCCCTTGAGGCTCAGTACCGGCGCTGGCATCGGGACACCCTCATCGACAACATGGCGTGGGCGGACGTGGAGCAGACACCCAAGGCGCCAGCCTGCCACGCCGCCCTCGCCAGGCGATTACTCACCGACTGCCTGCAGCTTCGGCTTGTCGTCGCCACCGGCTGCCGCCGGCGGCAGTTCGCGCACGCCCAGGGCGGCACGGACCTTGTTCTCGATCTCACGCGCCAGGGCTGGGCGATCCACCAGGAACTGACGGGCATTGTCCTTGCCCTGGCCGATGCGCTCGCCGTTATAGCTGTACCACGAGCCCGACTTCTCGACGATCTTGTTGTCGGCGCCCAGGTCCAGGATTTCGCCTTCGCGCGAGGTGCCTGCTCCGTACAGGATGTCGAAGTGGGCTTCCTTGAACGGCGGCGCGATCTTGTTCTTGACGACCTTGACCTTGGTTTCGTTACCGATCACTTCGTCGCCCGACTTGATCGAACCGGTGCGACGGATGTCCAGGCGCACGGAGGCGTAGAACTTCAGTGCGTTACCGCCGGTGGTGGTCTCCGGGCTGCCGAACATGACGCCGATCTTCATGCGGATCTGGTTAATGAAGATCACCAGCGTGTTGGTGCGGTTGATCGAACCGGTCAGCTTGCGCAGCGCTTGCGACATCAGGCGCGCCTGCAGGCCCGGCAGCGAATCGCCCATGTCGCCTTCGATCTCGGCGCGCGGGGTCAGTGCCGCCACCGAGTCGATGACCACCAGGTCGACGCTGCCCGAGCGCACCAGCGCGTCGGTGATTTCGAGCGCCTGTTCGCCGGTATCCGGCTGCGAGATCAGCAGCTCGCTCAGGTTGATGCCCAGTTTTTGGGCATAGGTCACGTCAAGCGCGTGCTCGGCGTCGATGAAGGCGCAGGTGCCACCCAGCTTTTGCATCTGGGCGATGGTTTGCAGGGTCAGGGTGGTTTTACCCGACGATTCCGGACCGTAGATCTCGACGATACGGCCGCGCGGCAGGCCGCCGACGCCCAGGGCGATGTCGAGGCCCAGCGAGCCCGTGGAAACAGTCTGCACTTCCTCGACCGGCGCGTTGGCGTCCATGCGCATGACCGAGCCCTTGCCGAACTGCTTTTCGATCTGCGCCAGGGCGGCTGCCAGCGCTTTGCCTTTTTCAGAGGCGTTCAATGCGGTTTTTTTGTCGTCCATGGTGTACTTTCAATCGTGGAGTAGGCAAGGTGTGGGCGCGCACGCGCACTTCAAGAGCCACTACTGTATAAAAATCCAGTGGTTTTTGCAAGCACTAAAACGTGGTCGTCTTGCCAATAAAATGATCAAGGCTCGCATTGTTGTGACAAATCAAACACAATACGGGCCTGAGTTTGTCTAACGCGATAACCGAGGTGTCCCCATGCGAATTCTGCTCGCCGAAGATGATAGCGTACTTGCCGATGGGCTGACGCGATCCCTGCGCCAGTCCGGCTACGCCATCGATTACGTCAAGAACGGGCAGGATGCCGATACCGCCCTTTCCACCCAAGAATTCGACCTGCTCATCCTCGACCTCGGCCTGCCGAAGATGTCGGGACTCGAAGTGCTGCGCCGCCTGCGCGCCCGCGCCTCGCTGCTGCCGGTTCTGATCCTCACCGCCGCCGATTCCGTCGAGCAGCGGGTGGAAGGCCTCGACCTGGGCGCCGACGACTACATGGCCAAGCCGTTCGCCCTGTCCGAACTCGAGGCGCGGGTGCGCGCCCTCACCCGCCGCGGCGCCGGCGGCGGCCCGACCGTGGTGCGCCACGGCCCGCTGGTCTACGACCAGGTGGGCCGCAGCGCCTACATCAACGACCAGATGCTCGACCTGTCGGCGCGCGAGCTGGGCCTGCTCGAGGTGCTGCTGGCGCGCACCGGCCGCCTGGTATCCAAAGAACAATTGGTTGACCATTTGTGCGAATGGGGCGAAGAAGTCTCGAACAACGCGATCGAGGTGTACGTGCACCGCCTGCGCAAGAAGATCGAAGTCGGCGGCGTGCGCATCGCCACCGTGCGCGGCCTTGGCTACTGCCTCGAGAAATTCTCCGAGGCCGCCGCCGCCGCGCCTTCGGCGGAACGCGCCGCCGCAACGCCAACGGCCACGCCAACGGCAACGGCAACGGCAACCGTCGCCGACAGGTGAACGAACGCGACGCCGATTTCACGGCCGGGCCGGCACAAGGCCCGGCATACGGGGCGGCTTCCGCCCCGGCCGCGGCGGCCGAGCCGACCTACGTCCCGCCGAATCCCGAGCCCGACGAAAACATCCGGCACTCGCTGTTCGGCGAGATCCTCGACTGGATGCTGGCCCCGCTCCTGCTGCTGTGGCCGATGAGCATCGCCATCACCTATCTGGTCGCCAAGTCGATCGCCAACCAGCCCTTCGACGACGCACTCGAAGACCGGGTCACGGTGCTGGGCCAGCAGATCCGCAGCGTGGGCGGCAAGGCCGCCGGCCAGCTGCATCCGTCCGGCCGCGACATCCTGCGCGCCGACGACGTCGACAGCGTCTATTACCTGCTGGCCGGACCCGACGGCGAGCTGCTGGACGGCGACCGCGACCTGCCGCGTCCGCGGATGGACGCGGCCGACGAGCATGCGCGCGCCGGCGCCGTCGAGTTCCGCAACGACAGCATCCACGGCACCCCGATCCGGGTCGCCTACACCTACGTCAACCTCGACCCATTGCATGAACGTTCCCTGCAGCCGCCGCTCGAACCGCCGCTGGCCCTGGTGCAGGTGGCCGAGACGCTCGATAAACGGGCGCACCTGGCCGGCGAGATCATCAAGGGCGTGATCCTGCCCCAGTTCATCATCCTGCCGGTGATCCTGGCCCTGGTGTGGTTCGCGCTGTCGCGCGGCCTGACCCCGCTGGCCGAGCTGCAGCAGCGCATCCGCGCGCGGCCCCAGGACGACCTGTCGCCGATCGATCCGCGCCAGGTGCCCGAAGAAATCTCGCCGCTGGTCGGCTCCTTCAACGACATGCTCGAGCGCCTGGGCGAATCGATGGCGATGCAGAAGCGCTTCATCGCCGACGCCGCGCACCAGATGAAGACCCCGCTGGCCGGCATGCGCATGCAGTCCGAGCTGGCCCTGCGCCAGCTCGATCCGGCCGAGATCCACCGCTCGCTGGAACAGCTGGCCAAGAGTTCGGAATCGGCCACGCGCCTGGTGAACCAGTTGCTGGCGCTGGCGCGCGCCGAGAACCAGCCGCAGGCCGGCCTGGCCTTCGCCGAGATCGACCTGCCGCGCCTGGCCCGCGAGACGGTGCAGGACTGGGTGCAAGCCTCGTTCGCGGGCGAGATCGACCTGGGCTTCGAGCCGCCGGCCGCCGGCGACGGCCCGGTCGTCATCGCCGGCCAGCCGCTGATGCTGCGCGAACTGCTGTCGAACCTGATCGACAATGCGCTGCGCTACACGCCGGCCGGCGGCAGCGTCACGGTGCGCGTGCGGCGCGACGGCGAGCGGGCGCTGCTCGAGGTCGAGGACACCGGCCCCGGCATCGCCCCCAATGAGCGCGAGCGCGTGTTCGAGCGCTTCTACCGCATCCTGGGCAGCAATACCCAGGGCAGCGGCCTGGGCCTGGCGATCGTGCGCGAAATCGCGCAGCAGCACGGCGCCGAGATCGACATCTTCAACAACCCGCGCAGCCAGTCCCGGCGCTTCCCGGGCAGCCTGTTCCGCCTGACCTTCCCTCCCCCGCTCCATGAACCCGATGCCGCCCCTTGACCCCCACCATGACGCCGCGGCGCGGCGCCGCGCCGTGCACTGGGAACGCACCCGCAGGATGACCCTGCTGCTGCTGGCGCTGTGGCTGGCGACCAGCTTCGGCACCGTGTTCTTCGCGCGCGAGCTGGCGCGCTTCGAGGTGTTCGGCTGGCCGCTGTCGTTCTACATGGCGGCGCAGGGCGCGTCGCTGGTGTCGCTGGCCATCATCGGCTTTTATGCCTGGCGCATGCGCCGGCTGGACCGCGACGCCGCGGCCAATACTGCGGCCAATACCGCGGCCGACGCCGGGGATGGGCCACGATGAGCGGCAAGCCACCCTATTTCAGCAAGCTGGCGCGCTACTACCTGTGGTACACCGGCAGCTTCGCGCTGTTCCTGGTCGCCGTCGCCCTGCTCGAGCAGGAAGGCATGCCGCGCCTGTGGATCGGCCACCTGTTCATGTTCGCCACCATCGCCCTGTACGCGATCATCGGCGTGATCTGCCGCACCTCGAGCGTCACCGAATACTATGTCGCCGGGCGGCGCGTGCCGGCCATGTTCAACGGCATGGCCACCGCCGCCGACTGGATCTCGGCGGCCAGCTTCATCAGCCTGGCCGGCGGCCTTTATCTGCAGGGCTTCGACGGCCTGGCCTTCATCATGGGCTGGACCGGCGGCTTCGTGCTGGTCGCGCTGCTGATCGCGCCCTACCTGCGCAAGTTTGCGCAGTACACCGTGCCCGACTTCCTGGCGGCGCGCTACGGCGGCGGCGCCGGCGGGCGCGGCGGTCCGGTGCGCGCGGTCGCGGTCGGCGCCACCATCCTGGTCTCGTTCACCTACGTGGTGGCGCAGATCTATGCGGTCGGCCTGATCGCCTCGCGCTTCACCGGGGTCGACTTCTCGGTCGGGATCTTCCTGGGCCTGGCGAGCATCCTCGTGTGCTCGTTCCTGGGCGGGATGCGCGCCATCACCTGGACCCAGGTGGCGCAGTACATCATCCTGCTGGTGGCCTTTTTGATTCCGACCATGTGGCTGTCGGCCAAGCATGCCGACAACCCGATTCCCGCGGTGGCCTATGGCTCGCTGCTGCCCAAGCTGAGCGCGCGCGAAGCCGAGCTGGCGCGCGACCCGCGCGAGGAGCAGGTGCGCGCCGAGTTCCGCCGCCGGGCCGACGAATACGCGGCGCGGCTGGGCGCGCTGCCCGAATCGTGGGAGACGGGCAAGCTGGAGGCCCAGCGCCAGCTGGCGGCGGCGCGCGCGCGCAATGCCTCGCTCAGCGAGGTGCGCCAGGCCGAGCGCGCGCTGGCCACCTACCCCAATTCGGTGGAAGAGGCGCGCTCGCAATGGAGCGAGCGGCGCGACGCCAACCTGGCGCGCGCCCGGCCGCCCGAGCCGCACGCCGAACCCTTCCCCGGCGCCACGCAGGAAGAGTCGGACGGGCGCCGCAACAACTTCCTGGCGGTGGTGTTCTGCCTGATGTTCGGCACCGCGGCGCTGCCCCACATCCTGATGCGGGCCTACACCACGCCGTCGGTCAACGACACCCGGGTCTCGGTGTTCTGGACCCTGTTCTTCATCCTGCTGGTGTACCTGACGATTCCGGCGCTGGCGGTGCTGGCCAAGTACGATATCTATACCTCGCTGGTGGGGAGCGATTTCTCGGCGCTGCCCACCTGGATCTCGTACTGGGCCAACGTGGACAAGGCCAATCCCCTGGTGAGCGTGGCCGACATCAACGGCGACGGCATCGTGCAGCTGGCCGAATTCGCGATCGACGCCGACGTGCTGGTGCTGGCCACGCCCGAGATCGGCGGCCTGCCCTACGTGATCGCGGGCCTGGTCGCGGCCGGCGGCCTGGCGGCGGCGCTGTCGACCGCCGACGGCCTGCTGCTGGCGATTTCCAATGCGCTCTCGCACGACGTCTACTACAAGATGGTCAATCCGGGCGCCTCGACCCAGAAGCGGGTGACGATTTCCAAGCTGCTGCTGCTGGCGGTGGCCTTCATCGCCGCCTACGTGGCCTCGCAAAAGCCGGCCGACATCCTCTCGCTGGTAGCGGCGGCGTTCTCCCTGGCTGGCTCCACCTTGTTCCCCGTGCTGGTGCTGGGCGTATTCTGGAAGCGCGCCAACCACCAGGGGGCGATCGCCGGCATGCTCGCCGGCTTCGCGGTCTGCCTGTATTACATGCTGCGCGCCAGCCCGGCGCTGGGCGGCAGCCTGGATGCCGCCTGGTTCGGCATCCTGCCGGCGGCGGCCGGCGTGTTCGGAGTGCCGGCCGGGATGCTCACGGTCGTGGCGGTGAGCCTGCTCACCGCGCCGCCCAGCCGCGGCAGCGAAGGCATGGTCGACTACATCCGGGCGCCGGAGTAGCCGGGCGTGGGTGGAGCAGCCGGCTGCCTCCCGTGAAAATTGATGAGATTTCCGACGTTCGATGAGTGTTAGGCTCTGTCTCGCCGACGCCGGCAATCTAACAACGATCTCTTCACGGAAAATCCATGCACGTTCTTACCCGCGCCGGACACGCCGCGCTTGCCGCATTGGTCCTGTGCTGCGCGCCGGCCGCCCTGGCCCAGACGCCGGCCCCCACCGCGCCACCGCCGATCTCCGCCTTCTTCGCCAACGCCGCCTTCGGCGGCGCCAAGCTGTCGCCCGACGCCCGTCACCTGGCGGCGCGCTCCAGTGCCAAGGGCCAGCGCGATTTCCTGGTGGTGGTCGACCTGCAGAACAACAGCGGCAAGATCGTGGCCTCGTACAACGACGCCGACGTCGGCGATTTCGAATGGGTCAACAACGAGCGCCTGATCTTCAATACCCGCGACCGCAGCGCCGGCCTGGGCGACACCAGCAAGGCGCCCGGGCTATATGCGGTGGACCGCGACGGCGCGCAATTCATGCAACTGGCCGAGCGCACCGGCGGCGGCATGGTCACCGGCGGCCCCAAGGGCCGGCGTCTGCTGCCCTGGCATACCTTCATGCTGGGCCAGCCCGGGGCCCAGGATTCGGACCACGTCTACGTCTCCAGCCCGGTCCTGGACACGAAGCGCGAAGTCCGTTACGTCAACCTGCTGCGCCTGAATACCCGCACCGGTTCGACCCAGGCCGTGCCGCGTCCGGGCAATGCGAAAGGCTGGCTGCTCGACCACCAGGGCGAGCCGCGTCTTGCCAACACCAGCGAGGACGGCCGCATCACCCTGCATTACCGCGAGCCCGGCGACGGCAGCTGGCGCGTGCTGGCCAGCTACGCGAGCTTCGGCGACGGCCAGAATGCCCTGCAGCCGGTCGGCTTCGGCCCGGACGGCACGCTGTACGTGCTGGCGCGCGGCGGCACGAAGTTCACCTCGCTGTACGCCTACGACGTGGCCACCGGCAAGCTCGGCGCCGAGCCGCTGCTGAGCGCTGCCGGCTACGACATCGACGGCAGCCTGGTGGCGAACCGCGACAAGATCCTGGGCATGCGGCTGCGTACCGACGCGGTCTCGAACGAATGGTTCGATCCCGGCATGAAGACCCTGCAGGCGGCCGTCGACAAGACGATGCCGGCCACCGTCAACGTCTTGTCGATGCCGGCCCAGTCCGATTCACCGTGGGCGCTGGTGACCTCGTATTCGGACCGGATCCCGCCTGTCTACAGCCTGTACAACCGCCAGACCGGACAAGTGAACAAGGTCGCTGACACCCGCCCCGACATCGTTCCCGCGCAGATGGGCCGTCAGGAATTCGTGCGCTACAAGGCGCGCGACGGACTCGAGATTCCCGCGCTGCTGACCCTGCCCGCAGGCGCCAAGCGGGGCGGCCTGCCGCTGGTGGTGCTGGTGCACGGCGGCCCCTATGTGCGCGGCAACTCGTGGGGCTGGGATGCGCAATCGCAGTTCCTGGCCTCGCGCGGTTACGCGGTGCTGGAACCCGAGTTCCGCGGCAGCACGGGGTTCGGCGACCACCACTTCCAGGCCGGCCTCAAACAGTGGGGACTCAAGATGCAGGACGATCTCGCGGACGGCGCGCGCTGGGCGATCGCCAAGGGCATCGTCGATCCGCAGCGCATCTGCATCGCCGGCCCCAGCTACGGCGGCTATGCCACCCTGATGGGCCTGGTCAACGATCCCGATCTGTACAAGTGCGGCATCAACTGGGTCGGCGTCACCGACCTGGGACTCCTGTTCGACAATGGCTGGATATTTTCCTCGGATGCGACCGACGAACTGAAGGCCTACAGCCTGCCGCAGATGCTGGGCGACCCGGTCAAGGACGCGGAGCGCTTCAAGGCGACTTCGCCGATCCGGCAGGCGGCGCGCATCACCCAGCCATTGCTGCTGGCCTATGGCGGCGTGGACGAGCGGGTGCCGATCAACCATGGCACCCAGTTGCGCGACGCGGTCATGCGCACCAACCGGCAGGTCGAATGGGTCCATTATCCCGAAGAAGGCCACGGCTGGGCGCTGGAAAAGAACCGCATCGATTTCTATACCCGTGTCGAGAAATTCCTCGACCGCCATATCGGCAGCGGCGCCGCGCGCTGACGGCTGGCGCAGCGCCAGGGCAGAATGAACGACGGGGCGCAAGAAGCGCCCCGTCGTTCATCCTGCCGGCTCATTCTGCCTGCTTCATTCAGCCTGATTCATTCTGCCGGCTTCATCCAACCTGATCCTGGATGCTGTTACAGGACGACGGTCTGCGCCTGGCCTTCTTCGCGGGTGCGGATCTCGCCGATGCGGTACACGGTCTCGCCGGCCGCTTCCAGCTGGGCAAAAGCGGCGTCCGCGTTCTCTTTCGAGACGATCACGGTCATGCCGATGCCGCAGTTGAACACGCGGTGCATCTCGGCATCAAGCACGCCGCCGTGCTGCTGCAGCCACTGGAACAGCGGCGGCATGGTCCACGACTTGGCGTCCAGCACCGCGGTGAGGTTGTCCTGCAGCACGCGCGGGATGTTCTCGACCAGGCCGCCGCCGGTGATGTGCACCAGGCCCTTCACTTCCATCGAGGCCATCAGGGCCAGCAGCGGCTTGACGTAGAGGCGGGTCGGCGCCATCAGCACGTCGGCCAGCTTGCGGCCATGGAAGTCCGCCTCGAGGTCGGGCTTGGCCACCTGAATGATCTTGCGCACCAGCGAGTAGCCGTTCGAGTGGATGCCCGACGAGGCCAGGCCCAGCACCACGTCGCCCGGGACGATTTTGCTGCCGTCGATGATCTGCGATTTTTCGACCGCGCCGACGGCGAAGCCGGCCAGGTCGTATTCGCCGTCCGGGTACATGCCCGGCATTTCGGCGGTTTCGCCGCCCAGCAGGGCGCAGCCCGATTCTTCGCAGCCCTGGGCGATGCCCTTGACCACGGCGGTGGCGGTCGCCACGTCCAGCTTGCCGCAAGCAAAGTAATCGAGGAAGAACAGCGGCTCGGCGCCCTGCACCAGGATGTCGTTGACGCTCATGGCGACCAGGTCGATGCCGACGGTGTCGTGGCGGTTCAGCTCGAACGCCAGCTTGAGCTTGGTGCCCACGCCGTCGGTGCCCGAGACCAGGACCGGTTCCTTGAACTTCTTGCTGATCTCAAACAGACCGCCGAAGCCGCCGATCCCGCCCAGCACGCCTTCGCGCATGGTGCGCTTGGCGAAAGGCTTGATCGCTTCGACCAGGGCGTCGCCGGCATCGATATCGACACCCGCGTCGCGGTAAGAGAGAGAAACATTAGATGGTTGGCTCATGGTATTTGGCAGCGGAGGCGGTAAAATAGGAGGCGACCGGCAAAAAACTGGTCAATCCACTATTTTAGCAAAACGGCTCTCCCCATAACCGTTTGACGAACTAATTTGATTAACAGCGCAGCGGACATCACCTTACTGGCATGCCATTTTCCCTTACCGCGGGCATGAACCGACGAACGCCATGAAACAGCTGGTGCTCGATTTAGGCGCCGAGCCGGCGCACAGCCTCGACACCTTCCAGGTGGGGGAAAATGCCGAACTGGCGCACCTGATGCACCTGTTCGCCGAGCGCGTCTCGCGCGAGCATTTCGCCTATCTGTGGGGCGACACCGGCGCCGGCAAGACCCACCTGCTGCAGGCGCTGGCGGCCAGTCCCGCTTCGCGCTACATCGCGGCCGACGCGGCTGCCGGGCAGTTCGTGCACGCGCCCGACGTCACCCTGTACCTGCTGGACGATTGCGACCGCCTCAGCCCGCGCCGCCAGATCGATGCCTTCGCCCTGTTCAACCAGATCCGCGAGCACGGCGCCTACATGGTCTGCACCGGTCCGGTGCCGCCGGCCGTGCTGCAGGTGCGCGAAGACCTGCGCACCCGCATGGGCTGGGGCCTGGTGTACCAGATCCACGGCCTGTCGGACGACCAGAAGATCGCAGCGCTGACGCATGCCGCCGAGGCGCGCGGTTTGACCTTGTCGGCCAGCGTGTTACCCTA
Organism: Massilia sp. UYP34; assembly: GCF_056279385.1. Lineage (NCBI taxonomy): Bacteria > Pseudomonadati > Pseudomonadota > Betaproteobacteria > Burkholderiales > Oxalobacteraceae > Massilia > Massilia sp. UYP34. The sequence goes on from NZ_JBWBRF010000004.1 coordinate 329,166, forward strand.
TTTGTTGTCTCATTTCAAACGCGACATGCGTTCCCTGTCGACAATGCTGGACGCGCTGGACCAGTATTCGCTCGAAACCCAGCGCCCGGTCACGCTGCCCCTGCTGCGCGACCTGCTGTTGCAAGAGAACCTGCCGCTTGAACCCAAAGAATGAAAAACCTTGCCCTGTTTGACCTCGACCATACCCTGTTGCCGCTCGATTCGGACCACGAATGGGGCGAATTTCTGGCGCGGGTCGGCGCGGTCGACGGCGATGCCTACCGCGCCCGCAACGACGCCTTCTTCGCCCAGTACAACGCCGGCGTGCTCGATCCGGTCGAATACCTCGAGTTCGCGCTCGGCACCCTGGCGGGCTTTCCGCGCCTGGAGCTCGAGGCTTTGCATGCGCGCTACATGCGCGAAGTGATCGCGCCGGCGATCAAGCCGCAAGCCGTCAAGCTGGTGCGCGAGCACCAGGCCGCCGGCGACCTGGTGGCGATCATCACCGCCACCAACCACTACATCACGGCGCCGATCGCGGCCGCCTTCGGGGTCGAGCACCATATCGCGGCCATGCCCGAGCGCGACGCCGCCGGCAATCTCACCGGCCGCCTGGCCGGCACCCCGACCTCGGGCCCCGGCAAGATCACGCACATGCACGCCTGGCTCGAACGCCTGGGGCAGCCGTTCGGCAGCTTCGGCCGCAGCCATTTCTACAGCGATTCGCACAACGACATTCCGCTGCTGTCCATCGTCTCCCATCCGGTCGCGACCAATCCGAGCGCCGCGCTCGCGAGCCACGCGCAGCAACAGGGCTGGCCAACCATCCATCTATTCAATGATTAAAAAATTCATCCGTAAAATCCTGGGTGTGAAAGACCAGCGCGACGCAACCGAACCGACCATCCTCGGCCCGGCCGAACACGGCATCGACCCCAAGAACGTCTCATCCAACGCGATCCGCGTCACCCAAGCGCTGCAGGAGGCCGGCTTCAAGGCCTTCGTCGTCGGCGGCGCCGTGCGCGACCTGCTGCTGGGCGTGAAGCCCAAGGACTTCGACATCGCCACCGACGCCACGCCCGAGCAGGTGAAAAAGCTGTTCCGGCGCGCCTTCATCATCGGCCGCCGCTTCCAGATCGTGCACGTGATGTTCGGCCAGGACCTGCTGGAGGTGACCACCTTCCGCGGCAACGGCAGCGACAACGCGCCGAAGGACGAACACGGCCGCGTCCTGCGCGACAACAGCTTCGGTCCACAACATGAAGACGCGGCGCGACGCGACTTCACGATCAATGCGATGTACTACGATCCGGCCACCCAATCGGTGCTCGATTACCACGGCGGCATCGAGGACATCCGCGCCAAGACCTTGCGCATCATCGGCATGCCCGAGGCGCGCTACCGCGAAGACCCGGTGCGCATGCTGCGCGTGGTGCGCTTTGCGGCCAAGCTGGGCTTCACGATCGAGCCGACCACGCGCGCGCCGATCCCCGTCATGGCCCCGCTGATCGACAACGTGCCGGCGGCGCGCGTGTTCGACGAAATGCTCAAGCTCCTGCTGTCGGGCCACGCGCTGGCCTGCCTCAAGGAGCTGCGCTCGGCCGGCCTGCACCATGGCCTGCTGCCGCTGCTGGACGTGGTGCTCGAGCAGCCGATCGGCATGAAGTTCGTGACCCTGGCGCTGGACTCCACCGATGCGCGCGTCAAGGCCGGCAAGGGCGTCTCGCCGGGCTTCCTGTTCGCGTCGCTGCTGTGGCACCAGGTGCTGGAAAAATGGACCGCCTACCGCGCCGCCGGCGAGGCGCCGATTCCCGCGCTGCACCTGGCGGCCGACGCCGTGCTGGAAACGCAAACCGAGAACCTGGCCCTGCAGCGCCGCATCGCCACCGACATGCGCGACATCTGGGCCATGCAGCCGCGCTTCGAGCGCCGCGCCGGCCGCGCGCCGTACAAGCTGCTGGAACACCCGCGCTTTCGCGCCGGCTACGACTTTTTGCTGCTGCGCTGCCAGTCGGGCGAACTGCCGGCCGAAGTGGGCGAATGGTGGACCGAGTTCTATGCGGCCGAAGGCGGCGACCGCGAGCGCCTGGTGGCGGCGGCCAGCACGCGCGAGCGCGACGGCGGCGCCAATGGCGGCGCGGCCAAGAAACGCCGCCCGCGCCGCGGCCCGCGCAAGAATAGTGGCGAAGGCGAAGGCGGCGCGCCAGCGGCGCCGGCCCGGGCCGGATCCGAAGAATGAAGGCCTGGGTCGGGGTCGGCGCCAACCTGGGCGACGCGCAGGCGAACGTGCTGGACGCGCTGGCGCGCCTCGCGCGCCTGGGTGGCAGCACCCTGCTGCACACCTCGAGCCTGTACCGCACCGCCCCGGTCGATTCCAGCGGCGACGACTACGTCAATGCCGTGGCCTGCCTCGACACCACGCTGGCCCCGCACGACCTGCTGGCCGCGCTGCAGGACATCGAGCAGGCCCATGGCCGTGAGCGGCCCTACCGCAACGCGCCGCGCACGCTCGACCTCGACCTGCTGCTGTACGGCGACGAGGTGATCGCCAGCCCCAGCTTGAGCGTGCCGCATCCGCGCATGCATGAACGCGCCTTCGTGCTGCAGCCGCTGCTCGAGATCGCCCCCGACATCGACATTCCCGGCCACGGCCCGGCGCGCAATTTCGCGGCGCTGGTGGCCGGCCAGACCATCGCGAAGATCGCGTAGGAAGCCCATGCCATGAACCTGCCCGTCTGGGCCCAGACCACGGGCCTCCTGATCCTGTCGAACGTCTTCATGACCTTCGCCTGGTACGGCCACCTGAAAGGCCTGCAGCACCGCGCCTGGTACGTGGCGGCGCTGATCAGCTGGGGCATCGCGCTGTTCGAATACCTGCTGCAGGTGCCGGCCAACCGCATCGGCCACACCCAGTTCTCGCTGGCGCAGCTGAAAATCATGCAAGAGGCGATCACCTTGAGCGTGTTCGTGCCGTTCGCGATGTTCTACATGAACGAACCGTTCAAGCTGGACTACATCTGGGCAGGCCTGTGCCTGGTCGGCGCCGTGTATTTCATCTTCCGCTCCTGAGGGCTTGATCGCCCCCGCGCCTGCAGGTTCGCGGGCGCCGCATTACACTACGCGAATCTGGACGTTCCAGTTTTACAAAGGATTTGTATGAGCTCATATTTGCAGGGTAACGATATGGCCGCGACCGGCGCCGCTACGGTGCCGACGCCGGTGCCCGCGGTGGCGAAGGCCGTGACCGTTCCCGCGCTGCTCGCCAAGCGCGCAGCCGGCGACAGGATCGCGATGCTGACTTGCTACGACGCCAGCTTCGCCTCGCTGATGGACCGCTGCGGCGTCGAGATCCTCCTGATCGGCGATTCGCTGGGCATGGTCTGCGCCGGCCACGACTCGACCCTGCCGGTGACGGTGGCCGACATGGTCTATCACACCGCCTCGGTCGCGCGCGGCAACAAGAATGCGCTGGTACTGGCCGACATGCCCTTCGGCAGCTACGGCAACCCGCAGCAGGCCTACGACAGCGCGGTGCAGCTGATGCGCGCCGGCGCCCACATGGTCAAGATCGAGGGCGGCGCCTGGCTGGCCGACACCGTGCGCCTGCTGGTCGAGCGCGGCATTCCGGTGTGCGCGCACATCGGCCTGACCCCGCAGTTCGTGCACCAGCTGGGTGGCTTCAAGGTGCAGGGCAAGACCGGCGAAGGCGCCGAGCGCCTCAAGAACGATGCGCTGGCGCTGCAAGCGGCCGGCGCCGCCGTGGTGCTGCTCGAGGCGGTGCCGGCGGCCCTGGGCCGCGAAGTCACCGATCTGCTGACGGTGCCGACCATCGGCATCGGCGCCGGCCCCGATTGCTCGGGCCAGGTGCTGGTGATGCACGACCTGCTGGGCGTGTTCCCGGGCCGCAAGGCGCGTTTCGTGAAGAACTTCATGGACGGCCAGACCAGCATCGACGCGGCCGTCATGGCCTATGTCGCGGCCGTGAAGGACGGCAGCTTCCCGGCGCCGGAGCACTGCTTCTAAGAGAAGCATGGGCCAGCAAACGACGTCGCGCCTGTTCCTGGCCTTGTTGCCGCCGGACGCGCTGCGCGCGCAGCTGCGCGCGCGGCGCGATGCCTGGCAATGGCCACGCGGCGCGACGCCGGTCCCTGCCGACAAGCTGCACCTCACCCTGCACTTCCTGGGCGGCGTCGCGTCCGAACGCGTGCCCGAGCTCCTCGATGGATTGGCGGTCCCGTTCGACCCGTTCCGGATCGATCTCGGCACGCCGGCGCTGTGGCCGCACGGGATCGCGGTGCTCGAGCCGCTGGCCGTACCGCCCGCACTGCCGGCGCTGCACGCGCGGCTGGCCGACGCGCTGGTCGGCCTCGGCCTGCAGCCCGAGACGCGCAGCTACCGGCCGCACGTCACCATGGCGCGCCGCGCCGGCGGCGTCGCCATGCCTGGGCAGGGCCCCCCGATCGCGTGGCAGGCCGACCGCTACGCGCTGGTCGAATCGCAGGGCGGCGTCTACGCCGTCCTGCGCGAGTACGTAGGGTCGGCGGCTTTGCCGCCGACGCGGTGATCGTTAACGGCTCCGCTTTCGCGCCGGATGATCTCGCTGCCAACCATCACCGCGTCGGCGGCGTAGCCAGCTGCGCGCCCCGGCCAACCCTACCGTTTCAACACCCCCGCGCTCAGCGCGATCACGATCCCCGACAGCGACAGCGCGCCGAGCGCCACCATCACGCTCGAGTGCACCGCCACCCAGCCCAGCACCGGCGGCGCCAGCAGCAGGCCGCCATAGCCCAGCGTGGCTACCGCCGCCACGCCCGCGCCGGGATGCATGCCGGGGATGCGCGCGGCGGCGCCGAACAGCAGCGGCACCACGTTCGCCGCGCCCAGCCCGACCAGGGCGAAGCCGCAGCTCGACAGCACAAAATCAGTGCTCAGCACCGCCAGCGCCAGGCCGGCGAACATGACCAGGCCGCCGATCACCATCACCCGCAGCGCGCCGACGCGCAGGATGATGCGGTCGCCCGCGAAGCGGCAGGCCGCCATCGCGATCGAGAACGCCGAGTAGCCCAGCGCCGCCGACGCCGGCGAGGCGCCGGTGCGCTCTTCCAACAGCAGCGCGCTCCAGTCGACCAGCGCGCCTTCGACCGCGAAGCACAGCAGCGCCAGCAGCCCTAAGCCGAGGGCGGCGCCGCGCGGCAGCATTAAGAGCCTATCCCGGCAGGTGGGAGGCGCTCCTGGCGCGGCAAAACCCAGCACGCGCGGCGCGCTCAGGGCCAGCACCAGCGCGGTCGCCAGCGCCACCATCAGCGCGCCTTCGCCATGCCCCAGGCCCTGGCCGACCAGCACGCCGCCCAGGCTCGCGCCGAACAGGCCTCCCAGGCTGAAGAAGCCGTGGAACGACGACATGGTGGGCCGGCCGCGCGCGGTCTCGACCTCGCTGGCGTTGGCGTTCATCGCCACGTCCAGCGCGCCGTTGGACACGCCGAACAGGAAGGCCGCCACGAACAGCAGCGGCAGGTTCGGCACGCTCATCACCACCGCCGTCATCAGCGCGAAGGCAAAGCCCGACAGCAGCACCATGCGGCGCGTGCCCCAGCGCCCGGTCAGGCCGCCCATCAGCGGCATCGCCATCAGGGCGCCGCCGGCGATCGTCAGCAGCACCAGGCTGAGCATGCCGGTATCGATGCCCATGCGCGCCTGCACGGTCGGCACGTGGGCGGCCCACAGGCCGATACCGGCGCCGTTGAGCAGGAAGACGGTCGAGATGGCCCAGCGGCCGGCTTCGACGCTGCGTGGTGCGAGGGCGGGAACCTGGGTCATGCCGGGGCCTTGCCGGTGAGTTTGATGTCGAGTGCGGGATGGCGTTCGCGCAGCGCGGCGATGGCGGCAGGCGGCGCGTCGGCCTCCAGAACGAGGTGATCGATCCCGTCCAGCGCGCCGAACAGGAACGGCGCGCCGTCGTCGAAGCGTTCGTTGAGGACGGCGACCGCGCGCCGCGCGCTCGCGGCCAGCATCGCCTCCTTGAGCGCCGCCTCCTCGGGGTTCGCGGCGGCCAGGCCGCGCGCGGGATCGAGCGCGCACACGCCCACCAGGGCCAGGTCGGGCCGCAGGCGCCGCACTTCGGCCAGGGTGGCGGCGCCGTAGACCGCGCCCTCGTTCGGATGATAGGTCCCGCCCAGCAGCACGATGCGGGTGCGCTGCAAGCCCCCCAGCGCCAGCGCGATCTGCGGGCTGTTGGTGACGATGGCGGCGCAGCAGCCATCTTCGAGCAGGCGCGCCAGCGCCAGGTGGGTCGAGCCGGCGTCGATGAGGACCGTGTCGCCGGGGCGGATGCATGCGCGCAGCCCCTGCGCCAGCTGCGTCTTGCGCGGCAGGTCGCTGGCGGCGCGCTGCGCGAAACTCGCCCCCGCGCGCAGGCGCAGCGCGCCGCCGTGCACGCGCCGCAGCAGGCCGGCCGCATCGAGGTCGCGCAGGTCGCGCCGGATCGTGTCTTCGGACGTCGACAGGCGCAGCGCCAGTTCGGCCGCCGAGACCCGTCCCTCGCGCTCGACCGCCTCGGCGATCAGTTGGCGTCGTTCTTCCGGCAATTGCATGGTTTGGCTCCCGTTGATGCGCCACTGTATCCAAACAAGCAGACCCATGCAATAACGCGCAAAAGCATGCATGCCTGCGCGTCGTCGCATCCAGGCCGCGACTGGCGCCGTATTTCCTGCAATTGAGCGCATGACATGCGCAAGCGCCGCAATCTCGACGATACTTTGCAGATGAACCCGACCAGGCCAGCTTCCCTCTCTCCCATGTGGCGCATCTATATCGGCGCCTGGCTCGCCTACGTCGTCCTGGTGGGCCTGGTGGTGCAGGCCGACGCGCTGGCGGCCGGGCAGTTCGACCCGTCGCTGATCGCCCATGCCTTCGTCACCACCGGTTCCGGCGGCGTGCTGCTGGCGCTGGTGTGGCCGCTCACCGGCTGGATGGAGCGGCGTGCGCTGGCGACCGGCACGCGCCTGGCCATCCACCTGACGGCGGCCATCGCCTTCGCCATCTGCGCGCACCTGATCATCCTGTCGCTGCAGAAGGGAGACGACGGGCGACCGCTGTCGTGGCACGCCTGGCCGCTGATGTACAGCCTGATGGGCTATGCCATGATAGCCGGCATCTTCCGGACCGTGCGCGCCAACGCCGCCGCCCAGCGCCAGGCGCTGGCGGCCCAGCAGGCCCGCACGCTGCTGGTGGCCGCCGAGCTGGGCGCCCTGCGCAGCAAGCTCAACCCCCACTTCCTGTTCAATACCCTGCACTCGATCATCGCCCTCACCCAGCGCAATCCGGCCGCCGCCGAGACGGCGCTGTTTCAATTCTCGGACATGCTGCGCTACGTGCTGGACACCGAGCGCGCTGGCGCCGACCGCGTGACGCTCGACGCCGAGCTGCAGTTCGTGCGCGACTACCTGGAGCTGGAGCAGCTGCGCCTCGGGCCGCGCCTGCAGGTGCAATGGGATCTCGACCCCGACCTGGGTGACGTCGTGCTGCCGGCCCTGACCCTGCAACCGCTCATCGAGAACAGCATCAAGCATGCGTTCAATCCGTACACCCGGCCCGGCCTGCTGCGCATCGAGAGCCGGCGCGACCCGCAGGCCGGCATGCTGCGCCTGACCGTGAGCGACGATGGCCCGGGCGCGGCGCAGGAGACGATCGCCGCGTCGCCTGGCCTCGGCATCCGCACCATCGGCCGCCGTCTCGAACTCGATTACGCGGGACGCGCGGCGCTGGCGATCGACTCCCGTCCCGGCGCCGGCTTTGCCGCCTGCGTCACCCTGCCCATCGCTTGAGACCATGACCCATACCGCAAAGACCGCAAAGACCGTCTTCTTCGCCGAAGACGAACCGCTCGCGCGCGACGTGCTGCGCGACGCCATCTATGCCCATCCCGGCCTGCGCCTGATCGGCGAAGCCGCCGACGGCGCCAGCGCGCTCGAACGCATCGGGCGGCTGCGGCCCGACGTCGTGTTCATGGACATCCAGATGCCCGAGATGACCGGCCTCGAGGTGCTGCGCCGGCTCGACTACCTGCCGCAAATCGTGTTTACCACGGCCTACGACCAGTATGCGGTGACCGCCTTCGAGCTGCACGCGGTCGACTACCTGCTCAAGCCGTTTACCCGGGCGCGCTTCGCGGCCAGCGTGGCGCGCCTGCTGGACGGCCCCGATCGGCAACCGGATCGCGCCGACGTCGAGGATGCGCTGGCGCGCGCGGCGAGCGGCCCGGCGCGGCTGGAGCGCATCCTGGTGCGCGACCGCGGCCGCATCTTCCCGCTCGCGCTGGGCGAGATCGAATACATGAAGGCCGATTCGAAGTACACGGTGATCGTGGCCCGCGGCCAGCACTTCCTGGTGCGCCTCGGGCTCTCGGAACTGGAAACCCAGCTCGACCCGCAGCGCTTCATCCGCGTGCACCGCTCGGCGCTGGTGAACCTCGATTTCGTCGAATCGATGCGCGCCGACGAGCAGTCGCAGCTGCAGATCTGCATGCGCGACGGCGCCTGCATCGGCGCCAACCGCGAAGCGTCGAAGCTGCTGCGCGAGATGGCGATATGAGGACGATGCAAGGGCGATGCGAGGGCGATGTGAAGGCGATGTGAGGGCGATCCGATTATATTTACATCCAAACAACATTGAGCGGCAAATCGGCGCAAAGTTGAACTTACCGCCAGGTTCTGCCTTTATAATCGCGGATTTTCCGCCCGATAATAATTCCTGGCCTTCGGAGCATTCACCAGCATGAACATCACCCTGATCTCTTTCGTCGTGCTCTACCTGTTGGGTACGCTTGCCCTGGGCATGTGGGCGGGCACGCGGATCAAGAACACCAGCGACTTCGCCGTCGCCGGCCGCAGCCTGCCGCTGGTCATGGTGATCACCACCACCTTCGCCACCTGGTTCGGCGCCGAGACCGTGATGGGCATCCCCGCCAAGTTCGTGCAGGGCGGCCTGAATGCGGTGGTCGAGGATCCGTTCGGGGCCGGCATGTGCCTGATCCTGGTCGGCGTGTTCTTCGCCGCCCGGCTCTACAAGCTGAACCTGCTGACGATCGGCGACTACTACCGCCAGCGCTACGGCAAGGGCATCGAGGTGTTCTGCTCGGTGGCCATCATCCTGAGCTACCTGGGCTGGGTCGCGGCCCAGATCACGGCGCTGGGCCTGGTGTTCTCGGTGCTGACCGCCGGCGCCATGTCGCCGGCCGTGGGCATGATCGTCGGCACCCTGACGGTGCTGGTCTACGTGGTCGTGGGCGGCTTCCTGGCCGTGGCCGTGACCGACTTCATCCAGATGATCGTGCTGGTGGTGGGCATGAGTGTGATCGCCTGGTTCGCCGCCGACCTGGCCGGCGGCGCCGGCAACGTGCTGGCGATGGCCCAGCAGGCCGACCTGTGGCGCTTCCTGCCCGAGCCCAGCTTCAAGGACGTGATGTTCTTCATCGCCGCCGCGGTCACGATGATGTTCGGCTCGATTCCGCAGCAGGACGTGTTCCAGCGCGTGATGTCGGCCAAGGACGCGCCGACCGCGCGCACCGGCGCCATCGTCGGCGGCGCCAGCTACATCGTGTTCGCCTTCGTGCCGATGTTCATCGTGGCCGCCGCCGTGGTCGTGATGGGCAGCACCGCGCTCGACCTGGCCCAGAACGACTACCAGCGCCTGCTGCCGACCTTCGTGATGACGCAGATGCCGCTGTTCATGCAGATCCTGTTCTTCGGCGCCCTGCTGTCGGCGATCAAGAGCACCTCGTCGGCCACCCTGCTGGCGCCATCGACCAGCTTCGTGGAGAACATCCTCAAGAACCTGCGTCCGGGCATGAGCGACCGCGAACAGCTGGTCGCGATGCGCATCTCGATCGTGGTGTTCGCGGCCCTGGTGCTGCTGTACGCGATCGCGATGGAAGGCACCTCGATCTACGAGCTGGTCTCGGGCGCCTACCAGGTGCCGCTGGTCGGCGCTTTCATTCCGCTGGTGATGGGCCTGTACTGGAAACGCGCGACCACCCAGGGCGCCATGTTCTCGATCGGCGCCGGCCTGTTTACCTGGATCCTGTTCTTCGAGCAGATCACGTCGCTGGGCGAGCATTTCCCGGGCCAGCTGGCGGGGCTGATCGCGGCCTTCATCGGCATGGTGGCGGGATCGCTGGCGCCGCAGGTGTTCAAGAACCGTGGCGAGGCGCAGCAGGTGCTTGGGGCGCGGGCGTAAGCCTCGGGGCCATGTTCACGCCGGTTGAACGCGTCGGCGGGATCCGCCGACCCGACGTAGGGTTGGCGGGTTCCCCGCCAACGTTCAATCAGCTTCTGAATGCCCGTACTGCAATGCCTCACACATGCAGCAGCAGATGCTCGCGCTCCCACGGGCTGATCACCTGCATGAACTCGCGGTGCTCCAGCTCCTTCACCGCCGTATAGACGTCGATGAAGCGTTCCCCCAGCACGTCGCGCAGGCGGTCCTCGCGCCGCAGCAGGGTGATCGCTTCGGACAGGCCCTGCGGCAGCTCCACCGGCATATCGTAGGCATTGCCCTCGACCATCGGTGACGGTTCGATCGCTTCGGTCATGCCCAGGTAGCCGCAGGCCAGCGTGATCGCCAGCGCCAGGTAGGGATTGGCGTCGGCGCCGATCACGCGGTTCTCGACCCGGCGATCCTGCGAGCCCGACACCGGCACCCGGAAGCCCACCGTGCGGTTGTCGATGCCCCACTGCAAGTTGATCGGTGCCGCCGTCTGGCGCACGATGCGGCGGTAGGAATTCACATAAGGCGCGACGATCGCCATCGCCGACGGCATGTAGCGCTGCAGGCCGCCGATGTACTGGTGGAACAGCGTCGACGGCGCGCCGTCGTCGTTGCTGAAGATGTTCTTGCCGGTATCGAGGTTGAGCACGCTCTGGTGCACGTGCATCGCCGAACCGGGCTCGCCCGCCATCGGCTTGGCCATGAAGGTGGCATACATATCGTGCTTGAGCGCGGCCTCGCGCAGGGTGCGCTTGAAATAGAAGACCTTGTCGGCCAGGCCCAGCGGCTCGCCATGCTGGAAGTTGATCTCCATCTGGCCGGCGCCGATCTCGTGGATCAGGGTGTCGACGTCGAGGTTCATCATCTCGCAGTAATCGTAGATGTCCTCGAACAGCGGATCGAATTCGTTGACGGCGTCGATGCTGTACACCTGGCGGCTGGTCTCGGCGCGGCCGCTGCGGCCGATCGGGGCCGCCAGCGGCAGGTCGGGATCGATGTTCTTGGCCGTCAGGTAGAACTCGAGCTCTGGCGCCACCACCGGCTTCCAGCCGCGCTGCTCATAGAGCTTGAGCACGCGCCGCAGCACGCTGCGCGGGGCGAAATCGACCAGCCGGCCATCGGCGTAATAGCAGTCGTGGATCACTTGCGCGGTGGGATCAACCGCCCACGGCACCATGGTGATGGTGGTCGGGTCGGCGCGCAGGATCATGTCGCGGTCGATGCTGGAGATGGCGCGCTCGTAGGCGTCGTCGCGCTCGGGCGTGTTGCCCGTGACGGTCATGCCCAGCACCACTTCCGGCAGGCGCATGCCACGGTCGTCGGTGAATTTTACGCGCGGCAAGATCTTGCCGCGCGCCACCCCGGTCAGGTCGGGAACCAGGCATTCGATCTCGGTGACCCGCTTTGCATCGAGCCACTCTTCCATATCGGTATAGCTGAACTTGTCGCGAATTGCCATGTATTTGCCTCACTGTCGTTGAACGAAGGCGCCGCCGCGGCGGTGCCGGGCGCGCTGGATGCAGAAGGCGGGAGAGTCGGGAGGCCGCGGCGCCGAGTCCCTGCCGGGGGCACTCATTCGGCGCTCCGGCGCCGGTCGTGATTCTTGCAGCGCCGTGCGTGGTACTCGCGGCAGGCCTGGCCGAAGGCGCCGAACATCTTCATCGAGTACGGATTGTGCTGGATGCGCCACTCGGGGTGCCACTGCACGGCCAGGGTGAAGCCCGGCGCGTTCGACACGGTAAATGCTTCCACCAGTCCGTCTTCCGCCAGGGCTTCGACCGTCAGGCCGGGCGCCAGTTCGTTTACGCCCTGCCCGTGCAGCGAATTGACGGGAATCTCGGGCACGCCCAGGATGCCTTCCAGCAGGCCGCCGGGAGACAGGCTGACGTTGTGGGCGTCGCCATACTGTTCGTCCATGCCCAGCTCGGGATTCTCGCGGTGGTCGAACTTGCCGGCGACGGTCTGCACCGCCTGGTGCAGGCTGCCGCCCAGCGCCACGTTCATCTCCTGGAAGCCGCGGCAGATCGCGATGATCGGCACGCCGCGCCGCACCGCCTCGCGGATCAGCGGCAAGGTGGTCTGGTCGCGCGCCGGGTCCTGGGGCAGCGAGGGATCCAGCACTTCTTCAGAGTAATAGCTGGGATGCACATTCGAGGCCGAACCGGTCAGCATGATGCCGTCGATGGTGCCGAACAGGGTGTCGAGGTCCAGCGACGCGCCGAGCGACGGCAGGATCAGGGGCGCGCAATCGGCGCCGAGGGTGACGGCATCGACGTACTTGTGCTGGGCCGCGTGGTACGGGTGCTCGCCGAAATCACGCGTGCATGCGGGAACGATGACGATGGGGCGCATGGCTTCTACCTTGTGTTGAACGCACAAGATCAAAACAACCAGATCCTGCGCGAGGGCCTTTAATCCAGATCAGACGCAGCGCACGCGGGGGCACTTGTCATGCCGATCTGTGAATAACAATCCGATTCCATGTCAAAATCTTAACGGCAATCGGCGAGCCCTGCCCACACGTTACGGGCCGTCACGAAATGTTTTCAGGTCAATGTGAACGGCGAAGAAGTTCCTGAACCGGCCCCCAAGGATTGCTCTGCCTGCCATGGCCGGCGCCGCCGGTATGGCGCGAAGGACCCGCCGCGGGCGCCGCCGCGGCGGTTGCGCTTGCGCGCCCTCCGGCCCGGTGATTATTTCTGGTACTCGTCGTACTTGCGCATGTCGCCACGCACCAGCTCGGCGGGGTACTTGGCGCGGTTGAGCACCATCTTGTCTTCCACCGCCCGCAACAGGTCGACGTCCAGTTTGTCGGCCAGCCGCACCAGGTAGACCAGCACGTCGGCCATCTCGTGGCGCACCTCTTGCAGCTTGCCGGCGCCGAGTTCCTCGGCGCGGCCCGACTGCAGCCACTGGAAATGCTCCAGCAGCTCGGCCGCCTCGACGCTCAGCGCCGAGGCGAGGTTCTTGGGCGTGTGGAACTGGTCCCAGTCACGCTCGTCCACGAAGGCGCGAACGATGGCGCGCAGGCGCGCGAGATCACTGTCCGCGGCGTTCGACACGCACTTCTCCGCCATCCACGTAGCCGTTCAGCACGCGCGCGAGCTTCGGCGCGATCTCTTCGAAGCTGCTGACGGTGAGGCCCAGGTCGCGCAGCAGGCCGTCGTGCACGCCGTACACCCAGCTGTGGATGGTCAGCGGCTGGCCGCGTTCCCAGGCGTCGCGCACGATGGTGGTGTGGGCCGTGTTCATGACCTGCTCGGCCACGTTCAGTTCGACCAGGCGGTTGGTGGCGGCGCGGCCGACCACGTTGCCCAGGTATTTGCCATGCTTGTCGCGCACGTCGCGCACGTGGCCGAGCCAGTTGTCGGCCAGGCCGACGCGGCCATCGGTGAGCGCCGCGTGCACGCCCGAGCAGCCATAGTGGCCGCAGATGATGATGTGCTTGACCTTGAGCACGTCGATCGCGAACTGCAGCACCGAGAGGCAGTTCAGGTCGGAGTGCACGACCACGTTGGCGATGTTCCGGTGCACGAACAGTTCGCCCGGCGCCATGCCCAGCAACTCGTTGGCCGGCACGCGGCTGTCCGAGCAGCCGATCCACAGGTATTCTGGCGCCTGCTGGTCCTGCAGCGCCTTGAAGAAGTTCGGGTCTTCGGCCACCATCGAGGCGGCCCAGGTACGGTTCCGTTCAAACAGCTCTGCCGCGGTCAGTCCCTTGGTCTTGTACTTGTCCATCGTGATTCCTTATATTGTCGTGTTGCCGTCGGCGGGAGATTTCCCGTATGACGTTGCCTGGCCCATCTCGTGCGGGCGTTTGGCGGTGCTCATCAAAATGATGTGAAGTGTACCAGCGTTGCATGGCGGCTGGCGACGTCCGGACCGGGCAAAAAAAACCGCCGAGGGCGTGGGCCGGTCGGCGGTCGGGCGCTTATTCGAAGAAGTCCTTGACCTTGTCCATCCAGCCCTTGCTCTGCGGGCTGTGCTTGGCGCCGCCTTCGACCGTCAGGCGGTCGAACTCGCGCAGCAGTTCCTTTTGCTTGTCGGTCAGCTTGACCGGGGTTTCGACCACCACATGGCAGAACAGGTCGCCGGTATAGCCCGAGCGCACGTTCTTGATGCCCTTGCCCTTCAGGCGGAAGGTCTTGCCGGTCTGGGTGCCTTCGGGCACCGTGAACGAGACCTTGCCGCTGAGCGTCGGCACCTCGATCTCGCCGCCCAGAGCTGCCTTACTGAACGAGATCGGCATCTCGCAGTGCAGGTCGTCGCCTTCGCGCTGGAACACCGCGTGCTGCTTGATGTGGATCTCCACATACAGGTCGCCCGGCGGCCCGCCGTTGGTGCCCGGCTCGCCGTTGCCCGACGAGCGGATGCGCATGCCGTTGTCGATGCCGGCCGGGATCTTCACTTCCAGCGTCTTGTTGCGCTTGATGCGTCCGGCGCCGCCGCAGGCCGCGCACGGCTCGGGGATGATCTTGCCGCTGCCATGGCATTTCGGGCAGGTCTGCTGGATGCTGAAGAAGCCCTGCTGCATGCGCACCTGGCCGTGGCCGGCGCAGGTGGTGCAGGTCACGGGCTGGGTGCCCGGCTTGGCGCCGCTGCCGTGGCAGGTGTCGCACTTGTCCCAGCTCGGCACGCGGATGGTGGTGTCGAAGCCGTGGGCCGCCTGTTCCAGCGTGATCTCGAGGTTGTAGCGCAGGTCGGCGCCGCGGTACACCTGCGGGCCGCCACCGCGGCCGCCACGGCCGCCGCCGCCGAAAATGTCCCCGAAGATGTCGCCGAAGGCGTCGCCGAAGCCGCCGCCCCCGCCAAAGCCGCCCCCGCCCATGCCGCTGTTCGGGTCGACGCCGGCGTGACCATAGCGGTCGTACGCTTCGCGCTTCTCCGGATTGGTCAGCATCTCGTAGGCCTCTTTGACCTCCTTGAACTTCTCTTCCGCTTCCTTGTTGTCCGGGTTGCGGTCGGGGTGGTACTTCATCGCAAGCTTGCGATACGACTTCTTGATCTCGTCTTCCGACGCACCCTTTGCGACCCCGAGGATCTCGTAAAAATCACGCTTCGCCATGCTCGGCACCTAAAGTTGTCTGCAAACTGATGGAATCGCGAATAAGCTGCCACGCGTTGCAGCGTCGGCCTGCGATGCGCGCCGTACTCAAGTACGGCTGCACTTCTCAAGCGGAAACTGCCGTCGCTTGCGACGGTTCTTCACTATCCCGGATTCTTGAAACCAAAAAAACCGAGCCGATGACCAGTGATGGTTTCGGCTCGGCCAGTGCGCGGGAAGCTGTTCGTCCCCGCGCCAAAGACGCTTACTTGGCGTCCTTCACTTCCTTGAAGTCGGCGTCGACCACGTCGTCGTCCTGCTTGGCCGACTGTTCGCCACCGGCCGCACCGCCGCCGGCCGCGCCTGCCGCACCCGCGCCGCCTGCCTGCTGCGCCTGCATGTCGGCGTACATCTTCTCGCCCAGCGATTGCGCTGCGCTCGACAGGGCCGCGGTCTTGGCATCGATGTCGGCCTTGTCGCCACTCTTGATCGCGGCTTCCAGCTCGGCGATCGCCGCTTCGATCTTCTCTTTCTCGGCCGCATCCAGCTTGTCGCCGTATTCGGTCAGCGACTTGCGGGTCGAGTGGACCAGCGCGTCACCCTGGTTGCGGGCTTCGGCCAGTTCCTTGACCTTCTTGTCTTCTTCCGCGTTCAGCTCGGCATCCTTCACCATCTTCTGGATTTCTTCTTCCGACAGGCCCGAGTTGGCCTTGATGGTGATCTTGTTTTCCTTGCCGGTGGCCTTGTCCTTCGCGCCGACGTGCAGGATGCCGTTGGCGTCGATGTCGAAGGTCACTTCGATCTGCGGGGTGCCGCGCGCTGCCGGCGGGATGCCTTCCAGGTTGAACTCGCCCAGGCTCTTGTTGCCGGCGGCGATCTCACGCTCGCCCTGGTACACCTTGATGGTCACGGCCGGCTGGTTGTCGTCGGCGGTCGAGAACACCTGCGAGAACTTGGTCGGAATCGTGGTGTTCTTGTGGATCATCTTGGTCATCACGCCGCCCAGGGTCTCGATGCCCAGCGACAGCGGGGTCACGTCCAGCAGCAGCAGGTCCTTGCGCTCGCCCGACAGGACCGAGCCCTGGATCGCGGCGCCGACGGCGACGGCTTCGTCCGGGTTCACGTCCTTGCGTGGATCCTTGCCGAAGAATTCCTTCACCTTCTCTTGCACCTTCGGCATGCGGGTCATGCCGCCGACCAGGATGATGTCGTCGATGTCCGACACCTTCACGCCCGCATCCTTGATGGCGACGCGGCATGGCTCCATGGTCTTGTTGATCAGTTCCTCGACCAGCGATTCCAGCTTGGCGCGGGTGATCTTCAGGTTCAGGTGGACCGGCGCGCCGTTGGCCATGGCGATGTACGGCTCGTTGATCTCGGTCTGCTGCGACGACGACAGTTCGATCTTGGCGCGCTCGGCCGAACCCTTGATGCGCTGCAGGGCGATCGGGTCCTTCGACAGGTCCAGGCCATTGATCTTCTTGAATTCGTCGATGATGTAGTCGATGATGCGCTGGTCGAAGTCTTCGCCGCCCAGGAAGGTGTCGCCGTTGGTCGACAGCACTTCGAACTGCTTCTCGCCGTCCACGTCCGCGATCTCGATGATCGAGACGTCGAAGGTGCCGCCGCCCAGGTCATACACGGCGATCTTGCGGTCGCCCTTGTCGGTCTTGTCCAGGCCGAATGCCAGCGCGGCCGCGGTCGGCTCGTTGATGATGCGCTTGACGTCCAGGCCCGCGATGCGGCCGGCGTCCTTGGTCGCCTGGCGCTGCGAGTCGTTGAAGTAGGCAGGAACGGTGATGACGGCTTCGGTGACTTCTTCGCCCAGGTAGTCCTCGGCGGTCTTCTTCATCTTGCGCAGGACTTCGGCCGAGATCTGCGGCGGCGCCAGCTTCTTGTCGCGCACGGCGACCCAGGCGTCGCCATTGTCGGCCTTGATGATCTGGTAAGGCATCAGCGCGATGTCCTTCTGCACTTCTTTTTCGTCGAATTTACGGCCGATCAGGCGCTTGACGGCGTACAGCGTGTTCTTCGGGTTGGTGACGGCCTGGCGCTTGGCCGGCGCGCCGACGAGGATCTCTCCATCCTCCTGGTAGGCGATGATCGACGGCGTGGTACGCGCGCCTTCGGCGTTCTCGATCACCTTCGGGGTACCGTTTTCCATGATGGCGACGCAGGAATTGGTGGTGCCCAGGTCGATACCGATGATTTTGCCCATGATGTGTTCCTTTGGTATTTGTGAATTTCTGATGGATTCAATATTGGGAAGGGGCAGCGTGCTTTCAAGTGGCTCTATTGACAGCTTCAGTTAGAACACACACAGATGCAGGCTGCGGCCGCTTATTTCGGCGCTGCGGCGGTCACGATGGCCGGACGCAACAGGCGGTCGGCAATCATGTAGCCCTTCTGGAGCACGGCAACCACGGTATTGGCTTCCTGTTCCGACGGCACGACGGCCACGGCCTGGTGCTTGTTCGGGTCCAGCTTGTCGCCCGGCTGCGGCATGACTTCGACCAGGCGGTTCTTCTCGAATGCGGAGGTCAGCTGCTTGAGGGTCATTTCGACGCCTTCCTTGATCGACTCGACCGTCGGGGCTTCGACCTTGATGGCCATTTCCAGGCTGTCGCGCACCGGCACCATGGCCTCGGCGAAGCTTTCGATGGCAAATTTGTGCGCCTTGCTCACGTCTTCCTGGGCGCGGCGGCGGATATTGTCGGCTTCGGCCTTGGCGCGCATGTAGGCGTCGTGCATGTCGGCCAGTTTTGCTTCGGTGGCGCTCAGTTGCTCTTCGAGGCCCGGTTCTGCGCCCGGCGCAGCCGGCGCTTGCGTGCTTGCACCTGCAGCGGCGTCAGCGGCTGGCGCCTCGCCACTCTGCTGGTCGAGCACCTCTTTGTTCTCTTGGTCTTGCATCGGAAAAACTCCTAGAATCAAGGACTTGGCTGATAAAAATCGTATCCTGATCGATACACAGCGCCTCAGATGGGGCGATCTCCTACAATTTCAAGGGGAATTGCAGAACTGCTAAGCGAAAAGCGGCAGATACCGCCCCCAGCGTCTATAACCCGCCATTTTAGCAGGTTGTCAACAAGCAAGGGCCGATCTTGAACAGGCGGGAATGCCGGCGCGGGGCCGGCGGGTTCAAGCGCCCAGGCGCGCCGCGTTGTGCGCGCCGCGCTCGGCGTCGAGGCGGCGCGCCTCGCGCTGGACCGGGGTCTGGATCGTGGGCCAGCCGATCAGGTGCTGCTCGGCGATCTCGGCCATGCCGCGGATCCAGGACGGCGAGGCGTTCAGGCAGGGGATGTAGTGGAATTCCTTGCCGCCATTGGCTTCGAAATCGTGGCGCACTTCCATCGAGATCTCTTCCAGCGTCTCGAGGCAGTCGCTGGTGAAGCCGGGGCAGATCACGTCGATACGCTCGACGCCGTCGCGCGCCAGCTGCTGCACGGTCGGCGCGGTATACGGCTGCAGCCACTCGGCCTTGCCGAAGCGCGACTGGAAGGTGACCAGGTAGTCGTCGGGCCCCAGGCCGAGGGCCTGCGCCAGCAGGCGCCCGGTTTTCTGGCACTCGCAGAAATACGGGTCGCCCAGCTCCAGGGTGCGCTTGGGCGTGCCATGGAAGCTCATCACCAGCTTCTGGCCGCGGCCATGGCTGTCCCAGTGGGCCTGCACGCTGTCGCGCAGCGCGTTGATATAGCCTTCGTGGTCGTGGTAGTGCTTCACCAGGCGCAGCTCGGGCACGTTGCGCACCTGGGCGTAATGCTTGAACACCGCATCCCAGATCGAGGCGGTGGTGGTGCCGGAATACTGCGGATAGGCGGGCAGCACGACGATGCGGTCGCAACCGTCGGCCTTCAACTGCTCGAGCACGTCGGGCAGGGACGGCGTGCCGTAGCGCATGGCCATCGCCACCTTGACGCCTTCGTGGCCGCGTTCGGCCAGCATGGCCTGCAGGTCTGCCGCCTGCTGGGCGGTATGGCTGCGCAAGGGCGAGCCTTCGCGGGTCCAGATGGTGCGGTACTTGGCGGCCGACTGGCCGGAGCGGAACGGCAGGATGAACAGGTTCAGGATGAACCACCAGATGCTGCTGGGGATCTCGACCACGCGCGGATCGGACAGGAACTGCTTCAGGTAGCGGCGCACGCTGGAGCGGGTGGGCTCGTCCGGCGTGCCGAGGTTGACCAGCACGATCGCGCTGTGCGACACGGCGCCGTGGATATGAGGCGGTTCTTTACGAAATGGCATAGATGAGGATGGATGACGGGAACTACTTATTATAGGTGCAGCCCGCCAGTCGGGCGGGTGGCCCCCTCTTTTTTGCCGGAGCGGCGCCACCGCCTTCCGTGGCGCACTGGCCACGGAGCGCTGCTTATCCTGCGGGGATCGCGTCTCTACGCCGCGGGGATCAGGTGTTCACGTGCAGGCGCACGTCGATGTTGCCGCGAGTGGCGTTCGAGTACGGGCACACGATATGGGCCTTGTCCACCAGCTCTTGCAGCTGGGCCTGGTCCATGCCCGGCGCCTTGATGGTGAGGTCGACTTCGATGCCGAAGCCGGTCGGGATCTGGCCGATGCCGACGTCACCGGTGACGGTCAGGTCTTGCGGCAGCGCGACCTTGGCCTGGCCGGCCACGAATTTGAGGGCGCCCAGGAAGCAGGCCGAGTAGCCGGCCGCGAACAGCTGCTCCGGATTCGTGCCCGAACCGCCACCGCCGCCGAGTTCCTTCGGCGTGCTGAGTTTCAGGTCGAGGACGCCATCGGAACTTTTCGAGGCGCCTTCACGGCCGCCTTGCGAGGTGGCTTGGGCGCGGTACAGGACTTTTTCGATGCTCATGCGGTTTCCTTCCATGGTTGAGGTTGGCGAACGATGCTGCGGCGTAAGACCGCAGGTCGACCGTCACTCTGCCACAGAATGAAGAAAGTGGCATCACATCGACATGAAGAGTTGCCCGGCGCAGTGGTTCATGCAGTGGTTCAGGAAGCGAGCAACTCCCGCGCATGCTTGCGCGTGGTCTCGGTGATCTCGATCCCGCCCAGCATGCGCGCCACCTCTTCCACCCGCGCGCGGCTGTCGAGCACGTCGATGCGCGACACGGTGCGGCCCTCGCCCGTGGTGCCCTTGGCCACCTGGAAATGCTGGTTGGCCTGGCTTGCCACCTGCGGCAAATGGGTCACGCACAGCACTTGCCGCTGCTGGCCCAGGCGCCGCAACAGGCGCCCCACCACCTCGGCCACGCCGCCGCCGATACCGGTGTCGACCTCGTCGAAGATCAGGGTCGGCACCGTGGTCGCGTTCGAGGTGATCACCGAGATCGCCAGCGAAATGCGCGCCAGTTCGCCGCCCGAGGCCACCTTGGCCAGCGGACGCGGCGCCACGCCGGCGTGGCCGGCGACCAGGAATTCCACCTGTTCGAGGCCATGCGCGCCCGGCTCGCCGCTGTTCAGGCCAATGGCGAAGCTGCCGCCGCTCATGCTGAGCTCCTGCATCGCGGCCGTCACCTGGGCGCCGAGTTCGGCCGCCGCTTTCACGCGGCGGCTCGACAAGCGGCCGGCCACGTCCATGTAGGCGTCGCGGGCCTTGTCTTCCTGCCGGCGCAGGCCCTCGATGTCGGTGGCGTCGGCCAGCTGGCGCAGCCTGGTGGCCAGCTGCACATGCTCCTCAGGCAATTCTTCGGGCGTCACCCGGTATTTGCGCGCGGCGCTGTGCAGGGCCTCCATGCGGGCATCGACGTCGCGCAGGCGGCCAGGGTCGAGTTCGACCTTGTCGATGTAGTTGTTCAGCTCGGACACGGCCTCCTGCAGCTGGATGCGGGCCGGCTCCATGCAGTCGAGCACCGCCTGCAGCTGGGCATCGACGTCGACCAGCTTGCCGAGCTTGGCATTGAGCGAGGACAGCTGCGACAGGATCGGATGCTCCGATTCCGAGATCGCGGCCAAGGCTTCCTGGGCGCCTTCGAGCAGGCTGGCGGCATGCGACAGGCGGCTGTGTTCGTTGCTGATCTCGCCCCATTCGCCGGCCTTCGGCGCCAGCTTGTCGAGCTCGCTGACCTGCCACTCGAGGCGCTCGCGTTCGATCAGCACGTTCCTGGCATCGGTCTCGTACTCCTCGCGCTGGCGCACCAGCGCGCGCCAGGCGCGCCAGGCTTGCGCCACGGCTTGCGCCTCGATGCGCGCCTGCGGATCGCGCACCGCGATCTGGTTGTCGAGCAGCGCGCGCTGGGCGTCCGGCTTGAGCAGCGACTGGTGGGCGTGCTGGCCGTGGATATCGACCAGCAGCTCGCCCAGTTCGCGCAACTGGGCTGCGGTGGCGGCCACGCCATTGATATAGCCCTTGGAGCGGCCGGCGTTGTCGATCACGCGGCGCAGTAGCGCCCCGCCCTCGTCGACGCTGAACTCATGCTGCGCCAGCCAGGCGCTGGCTGGCGCGGTCGGCGTGAAATCGGCCGTGATGTCGGCCCTGGCCGCGCCTTCGCGCACCATGCTGGCGTCGCCGCGGCCGCCCAGCGCCAGTTGCAGCGCATCGATCAGGATCGACTTGCCGGCGCCGGTCTCGCCGGTGAACACCGAAAAGCCGTTCGAGAACTCCAGTTCGATGGCGTCGACGATGACGAAGTCGCGGATGGTCAGTGTGCGCAGCATGAAAAATCGGGTCTCCGGTGATTGGCGATTCTGTGGCGAACAAGTCGGGCGGGCATACCGGCTTCTTACTTGAGCTTGCCGTCGTTGGTGGGGTATTCGTTCCAGTGCAGCTTCTGGCGCAGCGTGTGGTAATAGCTCCAGTCGAGCGGATGCAGGAAGGTGATCGTGTGCGGCGAGCGCGAAATGACGATGCGGTCGCCCAGTTGCAGGCTGGTGAAGGTCTGCATGTCGAAGTTCACGCTGATGTCGCGTCCGCTGACCAGCTCGACCACGATCTCGCTGTCGTCGGGCACCACGATCGGCCGGTTCGACAGCGCGTGCGGCGCGATCGGCACCAGCACCGTGCCTTTCATTCTCGGGTGCAGCAGCGGGCCGCCGGCCGACAGCGCGTAGGCCGTGGAGCCGGTGGGCGTGGAGACGATCAGGCCATCCGAACGCTGGTTGTACATGAATTGACCGTCGACGGTCAGTTTGAGTTCGACCATGCCGGCGCCGGTGCCGCGCGCCACGACCACGTCGTTGACGGCCACGCTGCAGAAGATCTGCTCGCCGCCGCGCATCACGCGCGCTTCGAGCAGGGTACGTTCTTCGGCGCGCGCGCGGCCCTGCAGGATCTCGCTGAGCGCCGGCAGCATGTCGTCGAGCGGGATGTCGGTGATGAAGCCGAGCCGGCCCAGGTTGATGCCGATCAGGGCGATGTCGTACGCGGCCAGCTGGCGCGCGATGCCCAGCATGGTGCCGTCGCCGCCGACCACGATGCCGATCTTGGCCTGCGCGCCGATCTCGGCCACGGTCATCGAATCGAGTTGATCGAGCTCCAGGTGCGCCGCGGTATCGGCCTCGAACACCACGCGGTAGCCGGCCTCTTGCAGGAAATCGCGAATGCGGCCGACCGGTTCCTCGACGCCTGCCGTGTTGTGCCTCACCACGAGCGCGATGATCTGTTGCGGTTGGGGCGAAGCGGACATGACGGTCTCTGCGGTATAGGGTTGAACGACACGGTGGAGATTAACCGATAATCCCTGCCGCTGCCATACGGCGCTCGGCGATTACTGTATGAATGAACAGTATAGCTGGCGCCGCCCCTGCCCTGCAAGTTCAGCCCATCAGTACCGCGCCCATCGCGCTCAGGACGGCCAAGGTCGGGATGCGATGCGCGCGGGGTCGGTCGGTGCGCAAGGCGCGCCGGCGGTCGATACGTTCACCTTCCCCCGCTGCACCGGGTCATTGCAAAGAAAAGCATCATTAAATTACAGGGTTCAATTGCGCGACTCATTCGCCAACGGGGCGTTAGGATGGCAATGATGACGAAAATGCAAAGGAGAGCACCATGGTGACCGAAGCCAAGGACCGGTTCGTCAATACCAGGGAACCGATGAGCAACGATGGCGTCAAACGCCAGCCGCATGAACGCGACGAGACGCCGGACGCGCAAGACCAGGCGCCGCGCGGCGTCATGAAGCAGGCGGCCAAGGACCTCGAACAGGGCCTGGTCGATACCGATGCGCGCAACACGCCCGGCATTTCGGAGGCGGTCGATCCCGCCCCCGGCGCCAGCGGCCAGGCGACACCGCAGCCCGACCGTCATCGCGACATGCGCGACCATGACGCCGAGCCCGCACCCGACACCAACGACAATGAAAGGAAATAACCCATGACGATCAAACGCGATGGCAGTGCAGTCTGGAGTGGCGGCATCAAGGATGGCAAGGGCCAGGTGTCGACCGGCAGCGGCGCGCTCAAGGACCAGCCCTACGGCTTCAACACCCGCTTCGAAGACGCGCCGGGCACCAATCCCGAAGAGCTGATCGGCGCGGCGCATGCTGGCTGCTTCACGATGGCGCTGTCGGGCCAGCTGGGCCAGGCCGGCCTGACCGCCGACGAGCTGCGCACCAAGGCGACGGTGTCGATGGAAAAGGTCGAGGGCGGCTTCTCGATCACGGCCGTGCACCTCGACCTGGTGGCGAAGATCCCGGGCGCGAGCCAGGAAGCCTTCGACAAGGCGGCCACCACCGCCAAGGAAAACTGCCCGGTCTCGAAGCTGCTCAACGCCAAGATCACGC
The DNA here is from genome assembly GCF_056279385.1 of Massilia sp. UYP34. NCBI lineage: Bacteria > Pseudomonadati > Pseudomonadota > Betaproteobacteria > Burkholderiales > Oxalobacteraceae > Massilia > Massilia sp. UYP34. Next base: position 353,151 of record NZ_JBWBRF010000004.1, read on the forward strand.
TCGACGCCAAGCTCGAGAACTGATCCGGCGCGCCGCGGGCAGTCCTGCCTGCGGCGCCTCCGGCAAGGATGCCGTCGAACGCATAGAATAGCGGTTCTTCGAAACCCATAGGGCAATCCAAATGCGCATCCTGCATACCATGTTGAGGGTCGGCGACCTGCAACGCTCCATCGACTTCTACACCAAGGTGCTGGGCATGAAACTGCTGCGCACCAGCGATAATCCGGAATACAAGTACAGCCTGGCCTTCCTCGGCTACGGCAGCAATCCCGACCACGCCGAGCTCGAGCTGACCTATAACTGGGGCACCGACAGCTACGACATGGGCACGGGCTACGGTCACATCGCGATCTCGACCGAAGACATCTACGCCACCTGCGATCAGGTGCGCGCAGCCGGCGGCAACATCACCCGCGAACCGGGCCCGGTCAAGGGCGGCACCACCGTGATCGCCTTCATCGCCGACCCGGACGGCTACAAGGTCGAGCTGATCGAGCGCGCCGACAATGCCGGCGGCGGTGGGCTGAGCAACTAAGCTGACCGGATTTTCAGCAAGGATGGCGCGGCGCCTGCGGGTGTCGCGCCATTTTTTTGGCGCTGTCACCATGTCGTGTGTACTCGCGTGAACTGCTGAGCTGACCCGCGGTCGAGTCTGTCCACCGATCCCAAACCGGTACCTGCTGAGCAGGAATCCTCGCACGCTGCTACAATCCGCCTGCCTATCAAACAGGCAACCACAATGTAATAACGTCTTCGGGGCGGGGTGCGATTCCCCACCGGCGGTATGATCTTCACGGGTCGAGCCCGCGAGCGCCTGCTCAACTTTTCAGTGAGCAGGGTCAGCAGACCTGGTGAGAAGCCAGGGCCGACGGTATAGTCCGGATGAAAGAAGATGTGCGCTGTCATGCGCCTGCTCACCCGCGCCTTCGCGGTTGAACGGGTGCGCGGTTTCGCTTTGCCCTGATGCGTTTTTCGCCAACCACTGCGAGGAGCGTTTCACATGTTAGTCCCTGCCTACACCCTTCAAAGCAATGACCTCGAAGGTCGTATCGCCGCCGCCCTGGCCGCCATGCGCGCCGGCATTCCCGTCATCCTGCTCGACGACTTCGATCGCGAGAACGAAGCCGATCTGATCGTCGCCGCCGAAAAGCTGACCGTCGAATCCATGGCGCTGATGATCCGCGAATGCAGCGGCATCGTCTGCCTGTGCCTGTCCGATGAAAAAGTGCGCGCGCTCGAACTGCCGCCGATGGCGCCGGAGAACGGCAGCCGCTACGGCACCCCGTTCACGGTCTCGATCGAAGCCCGCCATGGCGTGACCACGGGCGTCTCGGCCGCGGACCGCGTCTCCACGATCCAGGCCGCGACTGCGCGCAACGCCCAGCCGGACGACCTCGTGCGCCCCGGCCATGTGTTCCCGCTGCGCGCCACCCCGGGCGGCGTGCTGGCGCGCGCCGGCCATACCGAAGGCTCGGTCGACCTGGCCAGGCTGGCCGGCCTGCAGCCGGCCGCCGTGCTGTGTGAGCTGATGAACCCGGACGGCACCATGATGCGTGGCGAGCAGATCGAGCAGTTCGCCGAAGAACGCGCCTTCCCGATCCTCACCATCGCCGAACTGATCCAGTGGCGCCGCGCGCGGGCACTGTAATATGAAAAATGAAAAAGCCCGGGTTGCCAGCATGCTGGCCCCGGGCTTTTTCAAACCTGCCTGCGCACCCACGGCGCAGGCTCGGAAGATCACTCTCCCAGCAAGCTGTTCACCGGCATCAGGTCGGCCTCGCGCAGCGAACCGGCCGCTGCCTTCAGGCGCAGGCCGTTGATGATCACGTCATAGCGCGCGCGCGACAGGTCGGTGCGGGTCTGGTACAGCTGGCGCTGGGCGTTCAGCACGTCGATATTGATGCGCACGCCGACCTGGTAACCCAGCTTGTTCGACTCCAGCGCCGACTGGCTCGACACTTCCGCCGCTTCCAGCGCCTTGACCTGGGCCAGGCCGCTGTTCACGCCCAGGAAGGATTGGCGCGCCTGCATCGCCGCGTTGCGGCGGGTCGCCTCGAGGTCGTTGCGTGCCCGGTCTTCCAGCGCGATCGATTCGCGCACGCGGCTGGTGACGGCGAAGCCGCTGAAGATCGGCACGCTCCACTGCACGCCGATCGCATTGTTCTTGGTGTCGCCCGAATTGCCGGTGCGGCCGTTGATGTCGCGGCGGGTCGAACTCGCCACCAGGTCGACGGTCGGCAGGTGGCCGGCGCGGTTGCGCGAGATGTCGCGCATGGCGATCTCGACCTGCAGCTGACCGACGGTCACGCCGTAGTTCTGGTTCTCGGCCGACGACACCCACGGATCGACCGAGGCCGGCTGCGGCACCGCCAGGGTCACGCCCGGCTTGAGCGGGGCCAGGTTGCCCGGCGCGGTGCCGATGATCGTCTGCAGCATGTTGCGCTTGTTGTCGAGGTCGTTGACGGCGGCGAATTCCTGCGCCAGCACCAGATCGTACGCGGCCTGCGCCTCGTGGGTGTCGGTGATGGTCTGGGTGCCGACCTCGAAGTTGCGCTTGGCCGACGCCAGCTGTTCGGTGGTCGCTTCCTTCTGGGCGCGCGTCGACTCCAGTTTGTCTTGCGCCGCCAGCACGTCGAAATACGCCGTGGCCACGCGCGTGATCAGGTCTTGCTGGGCCTGGGCAAACTGCGCCTCGGCGATCGCCTGCTGCAGCTTGCTCTGCTGGTAAGTCTGCCAGCGATCCCAGCGGTACAACGGCTGCTGCAGCGACAGCGTGTATTCGTTGGTGCGCAGGTTCGCACCGCTCGAATCGATGATGCCCGGCTGGCCGTTCGGCAAGGTGCCCACCTGGCCGATATTCCATGGATCGAACTCGTTGTCGTTCTTGCTGATCCCACCACTGAGACCCACGGTTGGCAGCAGGCCTGAACGCCCCTGTGTGATCCGCTCGCGGCCGGCGGCCAGCGAGGCGCGTGCACTCGCATATGTCGCGTCGTTGGCCAGCGCCTGCTGGTAGACCTGGATCAGGTCGGCAGCATGGGCGTTGAGCGAGAAGCACGCGCTGGCAAGCAGCACGGCAAGTAGGGGTTTCTGCATTGCTATCTCCACAGGAGTCATCTGGTTGAGGATCAGGTCAATACTTCGGCATTGACGGATCGACCTGTACGGCCCAGGCGTGTATCCCGCCCGTTAAATTCGTTACGTTACTGAACCCATTGCGCTCCAGGAAAGCGGCCACGTTCATGCTGCGCGCGCCGTGGTGGCAGATGCACACCACTTCCCGGTCGTCGTCGATCTCGCTCACGCGGACCGGAATCAGTTGCATCGGGATCTGGGTCGAGCCTGCGATCTTGCAGGTCTGGAATTCCCAATCCTCGCGCACGTCGAGCAGCAGCGGCTGCTCGCGCGCCGGGTCGGCCAGCCATGCGGCCAGCTCAGGGGCGGTAATCTGTCGCATCGATCGCCTTCAGAAGGTAAAGCGCGACGGCGCTTCGGCGCCGGTCAGCGGCTTGGCCACGGTTTCGAACAGCTTGACCGCATCGTGCGCCGTTTCCGAGGTGCGGGTGATCAGCTGGCAGCTCATCGCCGGCGCCTCGCCCAGGATGGCAATCATGCGACCACCCACCTTCAGCTGCGTGACCAGCGCTTCCGGCAGCACTGGCAGACCGCCCGAGACCACGATCACGTCGTAGGGGGCGTCCGTCGGCCAGCCCTGGGCGCCGTTGCCCTCTTCCACGCTGACGTTGATGACGCCGGCCCTGGCCAGGTTTTCCTTGGCCAGCGAGACGCTTTCCGGCTGGATCTCGACCGTGGTCACGTGGCGCGCCTTGTGCGCCAGCAGCGCGGCCATGTAACCGGACCCGGCGCCGATCTCCAGCACGTTCTCATGCTTCTTCACCGCGATCTCTTGCAGGATGCGCGCTTCGACCTTCGGATTGAACATCGTCTCGCCGCCCGGCAACGGGATCTCGACATCCGCGAACGCCAGGTTCTCGTAGGCCTTCGGCACGAATTGTTCGCGCTTGACCACGTGCAGCAGCGCCAGCACTTCTTCGTCCAGGACATTCCACGGACGGATTTGCTGTTCGACCATATTGAAGCGGGCTTGTTCGATATTCATTTCAATTCTCGGTGGAAAAATAAATAATCCGATATTCTAATCGCTCAATGGCCTCTGGACGCACATCTTAACGATGCACGGCCGAGCCAGCGAAAAATTGCGACAGTCTGCAGTTTGAGGGGGATGAACGCCAGAAATCGGTCCCTGGCGTGACAGGTAACTTACCTGGAGGCGGGAAGCAGGCCGTGCAGGGTGATATCGAGGAAGGCTTCCAGGAAAGCCTCGGGCTGCAGGTCGCAGCGCTCGCAGGGGGCGATCGTATGCTTCCAGGTCGAGAGCATCAGCAGCGGCGCGATCAGCACCTGGGCCGTCTGCGGCACGTCGATCCCGCGGAACTCGCCGCGGCGGATGCCGCGTTCGAGCATGCTCGAAATCATGCGCATGCCGCGTGTCATGACCTCTTCCTGGTAAAAGCGCGCCAGTTCGGGAAAATTGTCGGATTCGGCAAGGATCAGCTTGCTGATGCCGGACGCCTTGGTCGCGCCGATGCGCACCCACCAGGACAGGATCACGTGGCGCAGCAACTCGGCGCTGTGGCCATCGAACTCCGCCACCGATGTCTCGGCATCGTCGATCATCGGCAGGATGGCCTGGCGTACGACGGCCTTGAACAGGTCTTCCTTGTTGGCGTAATACAGGTAGAGCGTACCCTTCGACACCCCGGCGCGGCGGGCCACGTCCTCCAGGCGAGTCGAGGCGAAACCACGTTCCACGAACAGCTCGATGGCGGAAGCCAGAAGCTCTTTGGGACGCGCTTCCTTGCGACGTTCCCAGCGCGGCTTGCTGTCAAGTTGGCAGTCCATATTCCCGCCCAGAAAATTATCTAAGGAGCAATCAATATAGACCGCGGTCGTCGGAACAGTCAAGCAAACGTTGTATCGACAAACTATATTAGTTTAAATCAGGCGGAAACCGTAGATTAAGCCGTTTCACGAAGATGTCGTATTTCGCTTGGAAGCGGCTAAGGTATACTGGGGGGCTCAGTTTCTTCCAATGCCGATGTCCATGTCCGCCCCTTTTCAGTGCCGGCCGCAGTGCGGCGCCTGCTGCACCGCGCCCTCGATCACCAGCCCGATTCCAGGCATGCCGAACGGCAAGCCGGCCGGGGTGCGTTGCGTGCAATTGGGAGAGGATGAGCGCTGCCGCATCTTTGGCCAACCGGAACGGCCGGCCTTCTGCGGCGGCCTGCAGCCGTCGCATGAGATGTGCGGCGACGATCGCCCGCAGGCGATCCGCTGGCTGACCGAGCTGGAAGAAGCGACAGCGCCGCAGGGTCGGCGGCTTACGCCGCCGACGCGGTGATCGTTGGCAGCGAGATCGTCCGGCGCGAAATTCGGTACCGATAACAATCGCCGCGTCGGCGGCGAGCCGCCGACCCTACACCGCCGATTTGCCGCGTGCCTGTTGCACGCGCTGGAACAGCCCGCCAAGGGTCAAGCCGTCATGCCAGACCTCGTCCAGGCGCAGACCGTAGCGCTCGCGCAGGGCGCGCGCCAGCGGCTCGATGTCGGACGCGTCGGGCATCCAGCGGGTGGTCCTGGCGGCGCGCACCACGCCCAGCACCTGGTCGTCAGGACGCAGGTGCAGCTTCTCGCTGTCGCCGAACGAGAACGCGGCGCCGAACACCGACAGGAATTCGCGGATGTCTTTACGGGAAGCAGATGGGAAAGAACTGCGCCAGACCCGGCCCTGGAAGGGTCGGTAGCGTAATGCATTAGGCAACTGCCAGTCATGAAATGCCAGCCAGGACAGCGCGGCAAGAATGATGACCAATAATAGACTCATTGGGTGAGTGCAGGATTACTCATGGATTTAGTGTAGCACGCGATGTCACATTCGATGCAAGCGCTTCTTCATTCGCGCGCATGCCTGGCCACTGGCCGGCCGCACATTGCCGCTGCAAAATCGTCCGTACGGTTCAGTTAGCCCAACGGCGGGGGGCCGGCTCATGGTAAGCTTCGAGCCCAAGCCGGCGTGCCTGAACCGGCTCGTTCCCAGATCACTTCCACACCAACATAATTCATGGATATTGCGCTCGCCATCAAGGCGATCATCATGGGCCTGGTCGAGGGCTTCACCGAATTTCTTCCAATTTCTTCCACCGGTCACCTGATTCTTGCGGGCGAATTGCTCAATTTCACAGGCGTCAGAGAAACGGTATTCAAGATCGTGATCCAGCTGGGCGCCGTGCTGGCCGTCGTCTGGGAGTACCGTGAGCGCGTCATGCGCCTGTTTTCCGGGCTGGGGTCGGATCCGCTCCAGCAGCGCTTCGCGCGCAACGTCGCGATCGCCTTCCTGCCGGCCGCCGTTGCCGGTGTGCTGTTCAGCGCCACGATCACCGAACTCCTGTTCCACCCGGTGCCGGTGGCGATCGCCCTGGTCGTGGGCGGCGTCATCATCCTGTGGGTGGAACGGCGCCAGCGCCAGCGCGTCACGGCGCCGCGGGTCGATAGCGTCGACGACATGACCGCCCTCGATGCCCTGAAGGTCGGCTTCGCCCAGTCCTTTGCCCTGATTCCCGGCACCAGCCGTTCGGGCTCGACCATCATCGGCGGCATGCTGTTCGGCCTGTCACGCAAGGCGGCCACCGAGTTTTCGTTCTTCCTTGCCATGCCGACGATGCTTGGCGCGACGGTCTATTCTGTGGTCAAGGAACGCGAGGCACTGTCGATGGCCGACTTCCCGCTGTTCGGCCTCGGCTTCGTCTCGGCCTTCATCGCGGCCTTCCTGTGCGTGCGCTGGCTGCTGCGCTACATCAGCACGCACGACTTCACGATCTTCGCCTGGTACCGTATCGTATTCGGCATCCTGGTGCTGGTGACCGCTCACTTTGGCTTGGTCAACTGGTCGGAGTAAACTACCAGCCTCACCCTTGTCCAAAACACTGAAACAGACAGTATGAATCCCGATATCGGCGCCGACCTCGGCGCGCGCGCTCTCCACGTGCTGGAGACGGTCTTCGGCTATCCCGCCTTCCGCGGGCAGCAGGGAGAGATCGTCGAGCACGTGGCCAGCGGCGGCGACGCGCTGGTCCTGATGCCGACCGGCGGCGGCAAGTCGCTGTGCTACCAGATTCCCGCCCTGCTGCGCGACGGCGTCGGCGTCGTCGTCTCCCCGCTCATCGCGCTGATGCAAGACCAGGTCGACGCGCTGGAAGAAGTCGGCGTGCGCGCCGCCTTCCTCAACTCGACGCAAACGTTCGAAGAAGCCATGCGCATCGAGCGCCTGGTGCGTACTGGCGAGATCGACCTGGTCTACGTGGCGCCCGAGCGCCTGATGACGCCGCGCTGCCTCGAACTGTTCGAAAGCAGCCGCATCTCGCTGTTCGCCATCGACGAGGCGCACTGCGTGTCGCAATGGGGCCATGACTTCCGTCCCGAATACATCCGGCTGTCGATCCTGCACGAGCGCTTCCCCAACGTGCCGCGCATCGCGCTTACCGCGACCGCCGACCAGCAGACCCGGGCCGAGATCGCGCACCGCCTGCAACTGGAAGACGCGCGCCAGTTCGTCTCGTCGTTCGACCGTCCCAACATCCGCTACTCGATCGTCGAGAAGACCACCGGCCGCAAGCAGCTGATCGATTTCATCACGAGCGAGCACGCGCAGGATTCCGGCATCGTCTACTGCCTGTCGCGCAAGAAGGTCGAGGAGACGGCGGACTTCCTGAACGAGCACGGCATCCGCGCCATGGCTTACCACGCCGGCATGGAGCACACGGTGCGCGCCGCCAACCAGGCCCGCTTCCTGCGCGAAGAGAACATCGTCATGGTCGCCACCATCGCCTTCGGCATGGGCATCGACAAGCCCGACGTGCGTTTCGTCTGCCACCTCGACCTGCCCAAGAGCATCGAGGGCTATTACCAGGAGACGGGCCGCGCCGGCCGCGACGGCGCTCCCGCCAGCGCCTGGATGGCCTATGGCCTGCAAGACGTGGTCCTGCAGCGCCGCATGATCGACGAATCCGAGGCCGACGAAACCTTCAAGCGCGTGCTGTCGATGAAGCTCGACGCCATGCTCGGGCTGTGCGAAACGCTCAGCTGCCGGCGCATGCGCCTGCTCGACTACTTCGGCGAGCGCTCCGGCCCCTGCGGCAACTGCGACACCTGCCTGGTGCCGCCGGTCAGCTTCGACGGCACGGTGCCGGTGCAAAAGCTGCTGTCGACCATCTACCGGGTCGACCAGCGCTTCGCCGGCGGCCACGTGATCGACGTGCTGCGCGGCGCCCAGACGGAGCGCATCAGCCAGTGGCACCACGACAAGCTCACCGTGTACGGCGTCGGCGCCGACCGCTCCGAACAGGAATGGCGCGCCATATTGCGGCAAGCGATCGCCCTCGGCCTGGTGACGGTCGACCACGACGCCTTCAGTTCGCTCAAGCTCACCGACGCCGCGCGGCCCGTGCTCAAGGGCGAGCAGAAGGTGCAGCTGCGCCAGTACCAGAAGCCGGTCAAGGCCAAGCGCCCGTCCACCTCGCGCTCGAACTACGAAGAAACCGAATTGTCGCGCTCCGAACAGGCGATCTTCGACCGCCTGCGCTCGTGGCGCATGGGCACCGCGCGCGAGCACGGCGTGCCGGCCTATGTGGTGTTCCAGGATGCGACCCTGCGCGAGATCGCCAAGGTCAAGCCGGCCTCGATCGACCAGCTGCGCGGCGTGACGGGCGTCGGCGAGAAAAAGCTCGTGTCCTATGGCGACGAGATCGTCGCCATCATCAACGAGATGAGCTGACCGGATTACTCCCGGAACAGGTGAGTAAAACTGCGACTCACCGGGAGCACCTCGTTGCTCCCGCGCAGCAGCACCTGCATGCGTTCGGCGTCGACCCGCTCGGCCACCCGGATCGCATTCACGTTCACCAGCGTGCCGCGGTGGATCTGCCAGAACAGGCTTGGGTCGAGCCCACCCACCAGATCTTTCAAGGCAATGCGCACCAGCGCCTCGGAACCATTGAGCACGACGCGCGTGTACTTGCTGTCGGCCTGGAAGAACAGCACCTCCTCGACATCGATCAGGCGGATCTGCTTGCCGACGCTGGCCTTGAGCCATTTGAGCTTTTCGCGCTTCGGTTGTGGCGACGCCGCCTTGACCTGCTGCACCACTTGGCTGACATCGTCCGGTCGGGTGTCCAGCTTCTCGCGCAGGCGCGCCAATGCCTTGTCGAGCCGGCCCGGCTGGATCGGTTTCAGCAGGTAATCGACCGCACCGGCGTCGAAGGCATCGACCGCATACTGGTCGTAGGCGGTGACGAACACCACATGAGAGCGGCGGCCGATGCGTTCGGCCACTTCCAGGCCCGACATGCCGGGCATGCGGATATCCAGGAAGACCACCTGCGGCTCGTGCGCGAGCCAGGCGTCCCAGGCATCGATGCCGTTTTCGGGCGCCGCCACCACGCTGGCTTCGGGCCAGGCCGTGGCCAGCATGCCGAGCAGGCGCTCGCGCATCAATGGTTCGTCTTCGGCGACCAGCACGTTGACACTCATTTTTGCTCCTTGCAGGGGATGACGATTTCGGCCAGCAGGCCAGGTTCGGCTTCACTCAGCAACAGGCAGGCGCCCTCGCCGTACGTCAGGCGCAGGCGGTGGCGCACGTTTTCCAGGCCGGTGCCGGCGCCCGGCGTGTCGCTCATGCCGACGCCGCTGTCGCGTACCCGGATACGGATCGTCCCGTGGTCGTCATGGGCCGTGACCGCGATCTCGCCGCCGTGCACGGACGGCTCGATGCCATGCTTGATCGCGTTCTCGGCCAGGGTCAGCACGAGCATGCTGGGCACCTGGGTGCTCGCCAGCGCATCGGGCAGGTCGACCGTGTAGCGCAAGCGCTCGCCCATACGGATCTGCATCACCCGCAGGTAGGAGTCGACCAGGCGGAACTCGGTCTCCAGGTCGACCTGTTCGCACCGCATATCGCTCATGCTGGCGCGCAGGAAGTCGATCAGGTGGGAGGTCAGTTCGGCGGCCCTTGCCGCACCTTGCGCGCCCTGCTCGGCCAGCTGCTGCACCGCGCCGAGGGTATTGAACAGGAAGTGCGGCTCGATCTGGGCATGCAGCAGCCGCAGCCGGGTCTCGCTCAGTTCGCGGGCCAGGCGCTCCTGCTCGGCTTCCTGCTTCAGCTTCACGGCAAGCAGGGCATAGTGCCGACTGCGCACCAGCGCCAGCACGAAGCCTGGCAGCGCGACCAGGAGCAGAACGCCAAACCCGGTCACCATCAGGACCTTCGGCATGATCTCGAGCAGGCGTCCCCAGGAATCTCCCTTGAACATCACCACCAGAACCGCGCCGTACAGGCCTCCCAGCATGCCCAGGCCGATGGCCTTCGTCACGAGCCGGCGGCCGCGCTGCACATATTTCTCGTGATTGAACCAGACCGCGGCCAGCGCCAGCACGACACCCAAGCCGACCGCATTCGCGGCCAGCACCGCTGCCATCAGGGACAGCCCGGGCAGGAAGGCCAGCTTGACCAGTGCACCGAACACCGAGAATACCAGGCACAGCTTGGCAAGCAGGCGTATGAAGGCCTTGCCGCTATACGCCGTCGCGATGTGATACAGCTCCTCGCGCTCGACCGGCGACATGTCGGCAATCTTGCACGCCATCCTGCGCCGCCAGCCCGCCGGCGCCTGGACAGCCAGGCCAGGCTGTCGCAGCACGCCGAGCAGCTCCTGGTCCCACTCCTTCCACCACCGCGCGATTCGTCCCCACATGGTTTCCTCCGTACTCGTTAATGTATAGCAACGAGTCCAGTGTAGGAACTTTGCCGTTCATCGCCCAGCGGGAGGTGACGAACGACGACATGGCGTGCGTGAACGACGATGGCCGAATGGCTTATTTGCGCGTGAAGACCAGGTCCCACACCCCGTGGCCCAGCTTGATGCCACGGTTCTCGAACTTGGTCAGCGGACGGTATGCAGGCTGCGGCGCATAGCCCTCGGCGGTGTTGACCAGCTCCGGCTCGGCGCTCAAGACGTCGAGCATCTGCACCGCATAGTCTTCCCAGTCGGTCGCCAGGTGCAGGTAGCCGCCCGGCGCGATCTTCCGGCACAGCAGCTTGACGAAGGACGGCTGGATCAGGCGGCGCTTGTTGTGGCGCGCCTTGTGCCATGGATCGGGGAAGAACACGTGCACGCCGTGCAGCGCGCCATCCGGAATCATGTGGTTCAGCACCTCGAACACGTCATGCTGGACCAGGCGCAGGTTGGCGATGTCCTGCTCGCCGATCTGCTTGAGCAGGCTGCCCACGCCCGGCGTGTGCACTTCGACGCCCAGGAAGTCCGTTTCGGGCATCAGTTTCGCGATATGGGCCGTGGTGTCGCCCATGCCGAAGCCGATTTCGAGGACGACCGGCGCATGACGACCGAAAGCGCCTGCGAGATCGAGCGGCTCTTTCTTGTACTCGATCAGGAACTTGGGGCCATGCTCCTCGAAAGCCCGCGCCTGCGCGGTCGACAACCGCCCTGCGCGCGTGACGAAACTGCGGATGCGGTGTTCGGTGGGATCGTACAGCATGGACCGTGCCGGACCACTGGTGGGCTTTTCAGAAGACATGGGGAGTGTGGAATATGCGGAAAAAACGGCTGTCATTATAGCGCAGCCGTCTCCACCATCGACCGTGCGTGGCGGCAAGGCGGAATCGCGCATAATCGGTGTCTTCCCCCAGCAACGCCGGAGCCTCTTGCCATGCACTCGACGAAACACCCGATCGCCATCGAAGACAGTGTCGCCACCATGACCCTGACGTCGCTCCACTACGGCACGCCCGGCAGCGGCAAGAAGGTGTACATCCAGGCCGCGATCCACGCCGACGAAGTGCCGGCGATGCTGGTGGCGCACCTGCTGCGCGAGCGACTCGACCAGCTCGACGCCGAGGGACGCATCAAGGGCGAGATCGTCCTGGTTCCGGCAGCCAATCCGCTCGGCCTGTCCCAGGTGCTGCATGGCGCGCCGTTCGGCCGCTACGACCTGTCCACCGGCCTGAATTTCAACCGCTCCTACCGCCACGTCGCGGCCGCCCTCAAGAACGCGCTCGCGGGGCGGCTGGGCCCGGACGCCGCGGCCAACGTCGCACTGATCCGTGAGCTGGCCCGTGCCGAGGTGGCGGCCTGGGAACCGGCGGACAATGCCGCCACGCTCAAGAAAATCCTGCTGACGATGGCGATCGACGCCGACATCGTGCTCGACCTGCACTGCGATAACGAGGCGGTGCTGCACATGTACACCGGCACGCCGCTGATCGACGTAGTGCAGCCATTGGCCGACCTGATGGGCGCGCGCGTGCTATTGGTGGCGAAGGAATCGGGCGGCGAAGCCTTCGACGAAGCCTGCAGCCGCGTGTGGTGGGACCTGGCCGACCACTTTCCGCAAGCCGCGATCCCGCCTGCCTGCGCCGCCGTCACCGTCGAACTGCGCGGCGAGAACGACGTGAACTACGACTACGCGCAGCAGGATGCCGACGCCATCGTGCACTACCTGGCGCACCAGGGCGTGCTCGACATCCCAGTGGGCGCCCTGCCAGCGGCGCAATGCGGCCCGACGCCGCTGGACGCGGTCGAGCCCCTGTCGGCGCCGCATGCGGGCGTGCTGGTGTTTCGCAAGCAGCTGGGAGACCAGGTGGCGGCGGGCGAGCCGATCGCGGACATCGTCAATCCGGTAAGCGGCCAGGTCACGCCGGTGGCGGCCAGCCGTTCGGGGCTGCTGTTCGCCAGCACGGCGCACCGGCACCTGCTGCGCGGGATGCACGTGTGCAAGGTGGCGGGGGTGGATTCGTTCAGGTTGGGCAATCTGTTGTCGAGCTGAGCGCCGGCCGGTCGGCCTCTACTTGTCCTGCCCCTGCCACCGCGCCTGGGGCATACGCCTGAAAAGCAATCCGGCCGCGACCGCAAGGAGGGCGAACGTCGGCAGCAGCCAGGCGTAACCGACGCGCAGTTCCATCAGGGTCGCGCCGCTCACCGCGCACCACGCCAACGGGATCAGCCAGGCAATCGGGTGCGCACGGCTGGCCAGCAGCACGCCCAGCGTCGCGATCGCGGTAGGATCGGGCGCGATGCCGAACACTTCGGCCTGGCTCCAGCCACGGCCGCTACCCGGCGCCAGCAGCGGATACGCGACCACCGCCAGGCCGGCCAGCCCCAACGCCACCTGTTTCTGCACGCCGGCCGGCGTCGCCGCGCGCGGCCGCAGCGCCATGAAACACAGCATCACTGCCTGCACCCCGAACGCGAGCGCGAACCAGGGGCCGGCGGTGTTGATGTCCGCATAGCGCGCCAGGTGATAGGCCCAGCCCACCCAGCCCCAGGCCACGGCCAGTACCAGCAGTGCGATGCGGCGGGTGTGGACGCCAGGGCGCGCGATGCAGCCGATCACGGCCAGGCCGGCCGCCAGCGCCGGCAGGTGCGCGGGCCAGACCGCCTCGTTGTACAGGGCCATGAGCCGGTAGTAGCTGCGCTGCGAGAACATCAGCAAGTCCGACAGCCTGTAGGTCGCCCACTCGGTCCACCACTCGCTCATGCCAGCCTTTCGGCATCCTGGGCGATGCGCCTTCGCAGGGCTTCGTCGGGCATCCGGCCGCTTCCCGCCAGCAGGTTCTCGCGCACGTGGGCCACGCTCGAGGTGGCGGGGATCGCGCAGGTGACGGCGGGATGGGACACGATGAACTTCAGCAGCGCCTGGGCCCAGGTGGTGCAGCCGATCTCCGCGGCCCAGCCGGGCAGCGGCTTGCCGGCCAGCGCCTGCGTCAAGTCTCCCTGGCGGAACGGCCGGTTGACGATCACGCCGATGCGGCGCTCGCGCGCCAGCGGCAGGATGCGCTGCTCTACCTCGCGATCGAGGGCGTTGTACGAGATTTGCACGAAGTCGATCGGATGCGAGGCCATGATCTTTTCGATCTCGCCAAGACGCCGGCCTTCGGAGGTCGTGATGCCGACGTAGCGCAAGCGCCCTTCTCTCTTCATCGCCTGCAGGGTCGTGAGGTGCTCTTCCCACGACAGCAGGTTATGCACCTGCAGCAGGTCGAAGCGCGGCACGCGCCACAGCTTGCGCGAAGTCTCGATCTGCTGCACGCCCCGGGCGCCACCGCTGATCCACACCTTGTCGGCGGAGAAGAGGCGCGGCGGCTTGATGGCCTGCACGGCTTCGCCGATCACGTCCTGGGCCGAGCCGTACATCGGGGACGAGTCGATCATCCGGCCGCCGCCAGCGAAGAACTGGCGCATCACCTCCTGGCATTCCTTGCGGGCCTGCGGATCGCGGCCGACGTTGAAGGTGATCCAGCTGCCCAGGCCAATGACCGGGATCTGTTCGCCGGACGAGGGAATCGGGCGGGTGAGCAGCGGCGCGGGACCTGGTGCGGCGTGCAGCGACGGCAGGGCCAGGCCGCCGGATGCGGCGAGCATCGTTTGCAGCAGGCGGCGACGTGACAGGGAATCGGGACTCATGCGAAGCGCTCCTTGCTCGGCGAGACGAGGGAACGCAAAGGATATCGCGATTGGAAACGGGATGGCGCTGCTCAGCTACAGGAAGGGCGATTGGAGCGGGTGAAGGGAATCGAACCCTCGTATGAAGCTTGGGAAGCTTCTGCTCTACCATTGAGCTACACCCGCGTTGCCCGCATTCTACGCGTGTTTCAACGCTGTTGACAACTTCCTACGATGGCAGGTGTGATGGGGAATGTGATGGCCGCCTCGTCCGAAGTGTGATGTTCTCAGTCGAACCGTGGCCAGTCTATGGCAGCGAAATTCTTCATCAACACACTTTGGCCTTCCCCCACCAGCTCGGACACTTTCGATAGGTATGATGTCCCTATCGGAGGAATTACATGGCACGTGAAAGACGGTTGTTTTCAGAAGAGTTCAAGCGCGAGGCAGTCAAGCTGGTAGGCCAGCCTGGTGCGAGTAAGGCGGCGA